>JAGWBS010000002.1:22438-103635 GCA_021295775.1 Pseudomonadota bacterium
CGAGCCGGGGGGGCGCCCGGCGGGATCTCGGACAGGTACATGGCAGAGGTCCAATTATCGAGCCGGGGGGGCGCCCGGCTCGCCTTTTACGATGGTCGACGCCAAAGTGAGCATCGACGCCAGGTCGCTCAGGTCGGCCGGAACCACGAAGGTATTGCCGGCCTTGGCCAGCTGACCGAACTGCGCCACGTACTGCTCGGCGATCCGCAGCCGCACCGCGTCCAGTCCGCCTTCGAGGCTGGCCGCCTGGGCGATCTGGCGCAGGCCTGCGGCGGTGGCGGTGGCCACCGCCAGGATGGCTTCGGCTTCGCCCTGCGCCTCGTTGATCTGCTGGGTGCGCGCGGCCTCGGACTCCTTGATCACGCGCTGCTTCTCCCCCTCGGCCTCGTTGATCTTGGCGTCGCGCTCGCCCTCGGACGTCAGGATCACGGCGCGCTTCTCGCGCTCCGCGCGCATCTGTTTCTCCATCGCCTCGATCACGTCGGCGGGCGGGGTGATGTTGCGGATCTCGTAGCGCAGCACCTTGACCCCCCACGGGGCCGAAGCCTTGTCCAGCTCGCTCACGATCGAGCTGTTGATGCTCGACCGCTCCTCGAAAGTGCGGTCCAGGTCGATCTTGCCGACCTCGCTGCGCAGGGTCGTCTGCGCGAGCTGCGAGATGGCGAAGATGTAGTTCATGATCCCGTACGACGCTTGGCGCGGATCGAGGACCTGCAGGTACAGGACCCCGTCGACTCCGACCTGCACGTTGTCGCGCGTGATGCAGAGCTGTTCCGAGATGTCGATCGCCTGTTCCTTTAGGGTGTGCCGATAGGCCACGCGCTCGAGGAACGGCACCAGGATGTGGAACCCCGCCTGAAGCGTGCGGCTGTAGCGGCCCAGGCGTTCCACCACGTAGCCGGACTGCTGGGGAACGACCACCGCCGTCTTGGCGATCACCAGCACCACCAGCACCACCAGCGCCAGCACCGCAACGAAAACGAAGGTTTCCACGACTAGCTCTCCTCTGCCTGCACGTCGATCACCAGGTTCCGGACGCGCTCGACCCGCGCCCGCGCCCCCGGGCCGAGCGTGGACTCACCCGTGTTGTGCGCGGTCCAGTCCGCGCCGCGAAGCTGGGCGCGGCCGACGCCTCCGGGCTCGATCTCCTCGGAGACCGTGGCGACCTCTCCGACCAGCGACTCGTATCCCGGCAGGGGTCCTCCGCGCAGCCGGCGCTGGAGCGGACGTCGCACGCCGAGCAGCAGCGCGATCGAGAGCACGGCGAAAATCGCCCACTCCCCCCAGAGCGGGCCCGTCAGCCCCAGCGCGGCGCCGAGCCCGACGAGCAGCGCGGCGACACCGAAGATGGCCAGGTAAAAGCCGGTGTCGATGGCGAGCATCTCGGCCGCGAGCAGCGCGGCGCCGACGACGATCCACCCCCACCAAGGCATTCCAATCCTCCCCGCGCCCCGGAGGATACCCCAACGCCGAGGGGCCGGTATTTCACGCCCAGAGAGAGCGATTCCGCGCCCCGCCCCCGAGCCGGAACTCCCCGATCCGACTCCGGGACGGCTCCTGTGGCCCCCGCCCCGGGTCGCGTGACACCATCGGGCTCCCTTTGCGAGGAGGAAGAGCCGATGAGCGAGAGCGAGAGCCGCCGGGAGCGCGGGCAGCGCCTTTTCCGCGAGGTCACCACCGGCGAGCCCGTAGAGCCAGCCGACGCCTACATGCAGTTCACCATGGACGCCGTGTTCGGGGACGTCTGGAGCCGGCCCGGCCTGACGCGCAAGGAGCGCCGCTGGATCACGCTCACCTGCGTGGGGATCTCGGGAGCGCCGGGGGCGATGAAGTACCACATCGAGGCCGCGCTCCGCAGCGGGGACATCGCGCCGGACGAGATGATCGAGTGGTGCGTGCACTTCGCACACTACGCCGGCTGGCCGCTGAGCAGCTCGGTCTACACGGAAGTGCGTTCCGCGATCGCCGGACTCGAGGCTTCGACGCAGACCTAGGGACGACGGCCCCGGTGGTAGGATGCCGGGCGGTCCAGCGATGGAGGACACGGGATGGCGGGGGGCTACCGGCGGGTCGTGACCGGCCACGACGCGGAAGGGCGCTCGGTCTTCGTCAGCGACGGGGTGCCCCCGGACAGCGGAGAGTCGCCGCAGGGGTTCGGGCGCTGCTTCGTCTGGCACGTTCCGGGACCGCCCGTCACACCGGACTCGGGAGGCGAGCTGCCGGGCGAGTGGACGATCAACCCGCCACCGGGCGCGGTCAACTGGATGATCATGAAGCTGCCGCCCACCGGCTCCCCGGCGGCGGGCGACCCCAAGGACCCGAACTTCGATCCCGACCGGCCCGGCATGCACGCCACCGACACGATCGATCTGGTGTACCTGCTGGAGGGCGAGATCGAACTCTTCCTGGACGACTCCTCGGTGCGGCTGGCCGCCGGGGACTGCGTGGTGCAGCGCGGCACCATGCACGCCTGGCAGGTGCTGGGCGACCGGCCCTGCGTTTTCGGCGCGCAGATGCTGCGCAGCGCGGCCGGGGGCGACCCGAACCATCGCGGCCCCGGTCCACGCGCGTCCGAGGCGCCCACGGGCGTCGGACCGCGGCGCGTGGTCACGCGCATCGACGACGGCGGCAAGTCGGTCTTCGCCGGCGACGGCGAGCCGCCCAACGCGCTGCTGCTCGAGCACGGCGGCGGCATGGCGTACGTGGACATCTGGCAGACGCTCGGTCCGGTGCACTCGCCCGCCGCGGGCGGAGACGCGCCCCTCGACTCGGTCGAGCTGGATCCGCTGGGCGGAGGCATCGCCTGGAAGCGCGTGGTCATCCCTCCCGCCGCGGCGCTGGCGAAGCTCGACGGCGCGAAGCTCGGCGAGGAGATGCGCCGGCGCGCCCCGGGAATGGGCCGCGGCGGCCACCACGACCCCGACACCCCGGGGCGCCACCGCACCGACACCATCGATCTGGTCCAGATCCTCGACGGCGAGATCACCCTCACCCTCGACGGCGACGCCTCGGTGGACCTGAGCGCGGGCGACTGCGTCGTCCAGCGCGGCACCTGGCACACCTGGACCAACCGCGGCGACCGGCCCTGCGTCTTCCAGGCCACCCTGCTCACCGCCGACCCCCTGGAGCTGTACCGCTAGGAGCGAGGCCTCCGGTCACCGACCGGGCGTGAGCCGATCAGCGCTTGCGGGCGATTGTCAGGCCGTCGCCGATGGCGAGCATGACGCGCTCCACCCGCGGGTCGGAGGCGACGAGATCGTTGAAGGCGCGGATGTCGCGGGTGCTCTGCTCCTGGTTGCCCGGGTCGGCGACGCTGCCGAACCAGAGCACGTTGTCGCACAGGATCAGGCCGCCGGAGTCCATTCGCTTGAGGATCTCCTCGTAGTAGACGGGATAGCCGGACTTGTCGGCGTCGATGAAGGCCAGCTCGAAAAGCGGCTCCTCGGGCAGGGCGCGCAGGGTCTCGGCGGCCGGGCCCAGGCGCAGTTCGATGCGCTCGTCCAGACCCGCCTCGCGCCAGTAGCGGCGCGCGATGGCGGTCCACTCCTCGCTGGTGTCCAGACAGAGCAGCCGGCCGTCCGCCGGCAGGCCGCGCGCGATGCACAGCGCCGAGTAGCCGGTGAAGGTGCCGACCTCGACCGCCCTTCGCGCCCCCGAGACGCGCGTCAGCATCTGCATGAAGGCGCCCTGCTCGGGGGCGATCTGCATCATAGAGATGCGGCCGAGCGCCGCGGTCTCTTCGATCAGCCGGCGCTGCACGTCGTCGAGCGGGTCGCCGTGCTCGACCATGTAGCGGTGAACCTCGGGACTCAGCGAAAAGGACTTGGTCGTCAGCTCCACGACTCAGTCTCCGGCGCTCGCCGCGGGGCGGGGCGGAAAGAGGTGGGCGTCGTCCTCGACCACGACCGCGGCGGCGAAAAGCTCCTCGACCTCCGCCTCAGAACAGCCCAGCTCGCCCAGGATCTCGCGGGTGTGCTCGCCCAGCGCGGGCGGCGCCCGGTCGAAGCGCAGCGACAGGTCGCCGAAGTCCCACAGCGCACCGACCTGTTCCATCCGGCCCATGGTCGCGTGCGGGTAGTCGACCGCGATCTTCAGGCGCCGGTTCTCGGGCGAGTCGAAAAAGGCGTTCTGCCGGTCGCGCCGAACCGCTTCGGCGGGCACGCCGGCGCGCTCCAGTTCTTCGAGCAACTCGCCCAGACGGCGCGGGCCCAGGGCCGGCTCCAGTTCCGAGGCGTCCGCGACGCCGGCGACCTCGAGCAGCGCCCGCAGCTGCCCGGGACGCAGCGCCGCCACCGCGATCCAGCCGTGCTGCAGCGCGTACATGCGGTAGCCGGGCGAGATGCCCATCTGGCGGGAATCCAGCTCGGGAAAGGCGGGCAGGCTGCCGTCGGCCTCGGCGTAGAGTTCGCTGGCGGTCAGCGCCGCCCCGCCAAGCAGGGCGTTGGTCACGAACTGCCCCCGCCCGCTGCGCTCGCGCTCGCGCAGCGCGAGCAGCACCGCGATCACGGATCCCATGGCGTTCTGGTGGTCCATCATGCCCACGCGGTGCCAGATGGGCGGGTTGCCCGCCCCGCCGCCGGCCACCTCCCAGCCCGAGATGGCCTGGAACATCTGGTCGTAGCCCGGCCAGTCCTTGCGCGGCCCCTCGGGACCGTAGGAGCTGTTGTGGCAGTAGATCACTTCCGGGTGGATCGCGCGGATCGACTCGTAGTCGATGCCCAGCTTGCGCGCGGCGGGATAGCGCAGGTTGTGGTGGACGACGTCGGCCCAGCGCACCAGCCGTTCCAGGACCGGGCGCGAGCGGGGATGTTTGAGGTCCAGGGCGATGTCGCGCTTGCCGCGCTGGCAGCCGGCGAATGAACGCTCGGCGGTGTAGCGCATTCGGTCGCCGGTCGTGGCCTCCAGCTTGATCACGTCGGCTCCCAGGTCCGCCATCAGCATCGGACCGAAGGGGCCGGCCAGGAAATTGCCCAGATCGAGCACCTTGAGCCCCTCGAGCGGAGAGCGCGCGGGCTCCGGCTCCGGCTCGGAGAGGGCTGGCGCCGGCCGGCGCTCGGCGCGAATTTCGGGGCCGTGGGCGTCGAGATCGGGGGCGGGTCCGCGCACCCGGGACGGCGGGGCGGTGCGGAAGGGCGTGCCCGCCTGCCACAGAGAGCGTCCGTCGGCCTGGGGCACGGACACGACGAAGCCGTTGATCCGCGCCTGCTCGTCGAAGAGCACGTCGCCCGGATCGGCCGCGTCCATCACCGCCACGTCGGCTTCGCGCAGGGCGGCGAGCCAGGTGCGGGAGTCGCGGCACAGGAAGCCCGCGACGAGTTTCTCGGGTTCGCGGGCGCCGGGGGTCGGCAACCAGCCCTCGATGCGCCGCCGGGCGTCGGCAAGCTGCTCCTCGCCGAGGTTGGCGATCGTCTCGGCCATCAGCGGGGCGGCCTCGGGGCTCTTGCCGACCGTGTGCAGCCAGCGGCCGTCGGAGCATTCGTACAGGCCGCTGACCATGTTCTTGGGCAGGGCCCACTCGAACGAGGCCGAGCCGTTCTCGGCGCGCGCCCAGTACTGCATCATGGGCGACAGCGCGCCCTGCATCAGGCTGGTGCGCACCGGCCCGCCGCGGCCGTCGCGGTCGCGGACGCGCAGGCGCGCCAGGATTCCGATCGCCGTCAGGTAGACCGCGCCCCAGCTCGCGATCGGCAGGCGGTAGAAGATGGGGCCGTCGCGGTGCGCCTTCTGTTCGTCCATCAGCCCGATGCGGGCGGCCACCAGCGCCTCGTAGCCGGGGCGCTCGGCGTCGGAGTGGCCGGCCGGGTAGCCGAGCACCGCGCACGGGATCAATGCCGGGAAGCGCTCGGCCAGGCCGGCGTCGTCCAGCGCGTGCCGGCTCGCGACCGAGGGCCGCAGGCCGTGCACGAACACGTCGGCGCCGGCCAGCAGGTTCTCCAGCGCCTCGCGGTCGCCGGCCTTGCGGAGGTCCAGCTCGACGCTGCGCTTGCTGCGGTTCCAGGTCAGAAAACCCGGCGTGCCGCGCAGCGGATCGCCGCCCGGGGGCTCGACCTTGACCACGTCGGCGCCGGCTTCCGCCAGCAGCATGCAGGCCACGGGCCCGGGAATGCCGTGACTCATGTCGACGATGCGAAGGCCCGCCAGGATTCCGTCGCGCGCGGCGGTCATGGGAGCCGGCGATGGTAGCATCCGCCGCGATGCCCAGGAGCGGAGACGAGGCGAGCGCCGGGCGCCTGCGCCGGCAGCCGCGCCGCAGGCCGGAAAGGATCGTCCCGCCCGGCCCGGGCCAGGAGTCGGTCTGGGACTACCCGCGCCCTCCCCGCGTCGAACCGGCCGGGCGGCCCGTTCGGGTCGAGTTCGCGGGCCGGCCGATCGCGGAGAGCGTTCGCGCGCTGCGGGTGTGCGAAACCGCCGGCCCTCCCTGCTACTACATCCCGGCCGGCGACGTTCGGACCGAGTACCTGCACGTCGGCGCGAGCGAGTCGTTCTGCGAGTGGAAGGGCACGGCGCGCTACTGGACGCTGCGGCACGGGTCGCTCGAGTCCGATGACGCCGCCTGGAGCTACCCCGAGCCGTTCGAAGCCTTCGAGGCCCTCCGGGACACCTACGCTTTCTACCCCGGCCGCGTCGACGCCTGCTACGTCGGCGGGGAGCGCGTCCGCGCCCAGCCCGGCGCGTACTACGGCGGCTGGATCACGTCCGACGTCACGGGCCCGTTCAAGGGCGGTCCCGGCAGCGAAGACTGGTAGCTGCGCCCCGGGTCGGGCGGCCGCCGGCCGAAGCGCGCACCGGCGGAGGTCAGGGAGAGCCGACCCGCTCCAGCGCATGCCCTCGTTCCCGCAGAAGCGACACCAGTCCCTCCGCACCCGGCAGGTGAAGGCTGCCCAGCGCGAAGAAGTAGGAAGGGCCGGACGCGGCGCGCAGGCGCTCGTCGATGGCCGCGGCCATGGTGTGGTTTCGCTGGCGGATCAGGGCGTCGGTGAAGCGGGCGTTCCGCGGGTCGTCCAGGTCCGTGTATTGGAGCCCCACGCGCATCAGCCGGTCTCCGTCTCCGCTCAGATAGGCGGCGATCAGTTCCTCGATCGGGCTCGCGGCCCCGGGCTCGACCCGTTCCAGATGCCCCAGCGCCTCCTCCAGCATCGCGATCTGGTGCGGCCGGTCGACCGAGTCCATCAGCGCCATCTGTTCTTCGATCGTCTCGAGAGCGTCGAGCCGCTTTCCGGCCGCGTCCGCGAGCCCGTACAGGTGCAGGTCGTGCGGGGGTTTCATCGCGGCTCCCTGCCGGTAGTAGTCCAGCAATCCGAGGTTGGCGGCCACGGCCCAGAGCTTCATGCGCTCGAAGAACGCCAGCGGCACTCCCTCGCGCTGCATGTAGCGGTCCAGGCGCCGGTAGAGGGCCTCCGGGAGCAGATCGCCGAGGGACTGCCCGCGCGGCAGGAGAACGGCCAGAGTCATCTTCATCTGTCCCTCCGGATCCATCCAGACCTCGGGGCAGAAGACCTGCGCCTCGTCCAACGCCAGGGTCACGGCGGGCGGTAGCGCCAGCACGCGCTCGTCCGGCACGTGAATCGTGCCGTACAGGTACGACGGCGGCTCGCCCTCGATGCGCCACAGGAAGGGTCGCCGGGTCGGCTCGGGCGCGTCCTGGCCGAGCGCGGTGTCCGGCGCGTACATCAGACCCGGAACCAGGGCCAGCGCCAGCGAAAACGCCGTCAGGCCGATGCTCTTGAATCGCATGCCCTTCCCCCTGTTCCGCGCGGCCGCAGAGGATAGTCGAGCCGCCCCGCCGACGGAGTGCCCGCTCAATAGCGGAACGTCCAGCCGAGCTTGGCCGAGAGCTGGGTCGAAGCGGGGACCACGCTGCGGATGTCGACCCGGTAGTTCTGGTCGAAGACCAGGTAGAACTCGCGCCCGGGGGTGATCTCCCAACGCAGCCGGCTGTGCAGACCGATGCTGTCGCTGAGGTTGTCGTACTGCAGCGTGTTGGTCCAGGCGATCTCGGGCGTGAAGCGCAGGTCGACGCGGGCGCGGACCAGGCGCAGCGTGAAGTCGCCGGGCAGTTCGGTCGGGGCGCCCTCGAGTTCGACGATCTGCCTGCGGAGCCGGGCCCCGTACTGCTCGTAGTACAGGCTGGCGAAGAGCTGCGGCAGCGGGCGGAACTCGACCCGGGCGGCGGTCTTGGTGAGACGGCCCGAGTAGTACGTGCCGTTGGCCAGCTCGAGCCGCAGCTTGAGCGGACGGCTCGCCGAAGTCTCCAGAATCAGTTGGAAGCCTTCGTAGTCGTACTCGCCGGCCGGCACCAGCGCATCGGGGTGCGCCAGGAAGTCCTCCTGCGGCCGGTCGACCAGACGGAAGTACATCAGCTTGACGAGGTCTTCGGGGGCGTTGGCGATCTCGAGCAGGTTCAGAAACACCTCGCCGCTCTCGAGCCGGTTTTCCCGGTCGGTGAACACGTCGCCCGTCACGCCCACGTCGATGCGGTTGATCCAGCCGGGGCGGATGCGGTAGCGCAGCGCGCCGGAGTACTGGCGGAAGCCGCGCCGGTTCACGAAGCCCAGGCGCGGGTCGAAGTTCTCCTGGATCTCGGTGTAGCCCAGGCGGGCGTTGACGCGGTCGTTGGGGTACTCGATCTGCGCGCCGAAGGCCGCCTCCCGCCCGTGCACGCCGCTGGACTGACTGCGCTGGAACCAGAGGTTGGCGCGCAGCTGCTTGTCGCCCTGGAAGCGGGCGTTGCGGTAGCGGAAGTCCGCGCCGGCCACGTGGTTGTCGATCTCTCCGCGCGGATCGCCGCGGGTGAACATCAGCCCGACCTGCGAGCTCTCCAGCACGTTCAGCTTCAGCCGCGCCACGCTCAGGTCGGCGGGGGAGCGCACCCCCGACTCGGCCGCCATGCGCACCTGCATGGCCCCGAACTCGAAGTCCCCCACGCGTCCCGTCGCCTTCACGCCGGCGTCCAGGTTGACGATCCGGCCGTCCACCAGGCCGATGCGGCGCGAGAAGAACGGCCGGCCGTTCTCGGCCAGGCCGGCGAAGTCGAAGATGCCCGCGTCGCGCAGGAAGAAATCGCGCGTCTCGGGAAAGAAGGTGGCGAAGCGGGTCAGGTTGCTCCTGCGGTCGTCGACGGGAGCGTCCGAGAAGTCGGTATTGAGCGTCAGCGCGGCGGTGACGGACGAGGTGGGCCGAAAGAACACGTCGAGCCCGGGGCGGCCGATGCGGTCCGTGTCCCCGCTGTCCCGCGAGCGCGCGTAGCGGGTCGAGAACACCGGCCGGACGTCCGTCCCGCGGCCGTCGGCGCTGCGCAGGCCGCGGATCGCCCCGATGTTCTGGGGGTTGACGACCATCTTGTTGGGCGACCAGTTGGCCCAGCGGTCGCGCTCGCCCAGCGCGGGCATGCAGCGCTCGAACTCGAAGCCCCAGGTGTCGGCCTCGGGGTCGAGGGGCAGGCTCCGGAAGGGGATCATGAACTCCGCCGTCCAGCCCTGGTCGTCGATCTGCGCGTCGCCGTACCAGATGGTGTCCCACTCGGGCCGGAAGTTGTGGAAGTCGGAACCCGACAGGGATTCGCCCTTGGTGCCCAGCGGGTTGATCTGAAAGAAGTAGGCGTTGCGCTGGTCGTGGAACGGGTCGAGCAGGATGTTGATCCGGTCGTCGGCCAGCATCTCGGCGTCCTGGGTCAGCTGCTTGGCGGTGATGCGCCCCGGATCGTCGAAACTGCGCACGCCGATGTAGAGAGCCCGGTCGTCCGCGCGCAGCCAGACCTGGGTCGGGTAGGAGGGTTCCCGCCCCTCGCTGGGGTGAGCCATGCGCAGTTGGTCGATCTGGGGCTCGCCGCGCCAGGCGGGGTCGTCCAGCCGGCCGTCGATGATCGGGGGCGTATCGATGCGCACCACGTCGACGACCGCCGAGTCGCGCACGGAGATCTGCGCCGGGGCGGCCGCCGCGAAACCGAGCAACGCCCACAGAGCCGCCAAGCCGGCGAGCGGAAGGATGGTCCGTTCTGTCCCGTGCACTGGGTCACCTCGCGCGGCGCGAAGCCGGCGCGGGCGGGCCGGAGTCTAATGCACGCCCGATTGATGCGCCGCCGGGGCCGTGCGCGCGAGCCTCCCCGCAGACGAATTAAGTGAGAGACTGCCGCCGGTGAATCCGGCCCGCCTGTTTCCGATCCTGACCGTGCTGATGGCGGGCTACGGCTCGGTCTACACGCTGCTCGCCGAGATCCGCGACCAATTCGGCTTCGACGAGACCGCGGTCGGGGCGATCGGCGCGGCGGGTTTCGCGGCCGGGTTCGCCGCGCAGGTCAGTCTGTCCCGGTTCGCCGACCGCGGCCACACCCGCGCGATGCTGCGCGCCGGGGCGGCCAGCGCGCTTCTGGGCGTGGTCGGGATGGGCCTGGCGGACGCACTGTGGGAGTTCATCGCGTCACGCATCCTGCTGGGCCTCGGCACGGGCTGTTTCGCACCGGCGGTGCGCCGCCTGGTGGTCGCCAGCGAGCCGGGGCGCGCGGGAGAGCGGCTGGGCTGGCTGGCCTCGTTCGAGATCGGGGGATTCCTGTGCGGGCCCGTTCTGGCCGCGGCGCTCAGCCAGCTCTGGGGCATGCGCTCGGTCTTCGCCCTGCTGGCGCTGGCGTTGCTCCTGTTGAGCCCGGCCCTGATCCGGCTGGAGGCGATCCCCGCCACGGGAGGAGTCGCGCGCCAGCCGCTGCGCGCTCTGCTCCGGCGCCGGGGAGTCCGCGCCACGCTGCTGGCCGGCCTGGCCTTCTACACCACCGTCGGAGTCTTCGAAGCCCTTTGGGCCATCCTGTTGACCGACCGCGGCGCGGGGCCTCTCTTCATCGGGGCCACGTTGAGCCTCTTCAGTGTGCCGATGCTATTCCTGCCGCCGATCGCCGGACGCCTGGCCCAGCGCCGGGGGCCGATGCGCGTGGCGGCTGTCGGAATCGGCTGCGCGATTCCCTGCATGCTGGCCTACGGCTTCGTCACGCCGCTGTGGGCGCTGGCGGTGCTGGTGGCGCTGCACTCCGTCGCCGACTCGTACACCATGCCGGCCAATCAGCTCGCGATCGCGCGCGCCAGCGGACCCGAGCTGCTGGCCGCGGGCCAGGGCCTGCTGGGGGCTCTCGGCCAGGCCACCGCCGCGGCGACCGCGCTGGCCGGAGCCTGGGTCTACCAGGTCGCCGGACCCGGCCAGTTGTTCGGCGGCTCGGCTATTCTGATGCTCCTGCTGCTCGGCGGGGCCGTCCGGCTCGGCTCCGAGCTGCTTCATCCGGAGAGAGAAGGCGCGTGAGCGAGCTTGCCTGGAACACGTTCCCGGAGGTGATCGAAGTCGGCCGGAAGCGCTTCGGCCCGCGTCCGGCCATCGTCGATCCCGAGGCGGGGCCCCTGACCTACGCCGAGCTGGCCGACGCGGTGGAACGCGCGGGCCGCGCCTTCATGGCGGCCGGGGTGCGGGCCGGAGACTCCGTGGGCGTGTGGGCGCCCAACATCCGCGAATGGGTGGTCGCGGCGCTGGGCCTGCAGAGCGCGGGCGGCGTGCTGGTGCCGATGAACACGCGCTACAAGGGACACGAGGCGGGCTACATCCTGCGCAAGAGCCGCGCCCGAATCCTGTGCACGGTCGTCAGGTTCCTGGACCAGGACTACGTCGATCTGCTGCGCGGGGCGGAGGGCGGCCCGGAGGACGGGCGTCCGGTGGGCGGGCTCCCCGAGCTGGAGCGGATCGTCGTGCTGCGCGGGGACGCGCCGCCGGCGACCCGGAGCTGGGGCGACTTCCTGAAGACCGCGGGCGATGTGCCGCTCGAGGATCTGCGATCGCGGCGCGCCGCGATCGACCCCGACGTGGACCTCTGCGACATCCTTTTCACCTCGGGCACGACCGGACTTCCCAAGGGCGTGATGACGGGCCACTTCCAGGGGCTACGCTCGGTCGCCGCCTGGATCGACTGCGTGCGCCTGCGGGAGGGCGACCGCTATCAGATCGTCAACCCGTTCTTTCACGTCTTCGGCTACCGCTGCGGCTGGCTGGCCTCGCTGATGGTCGGCGCCACGGTCTACCCCGAGGCCGTGCTCGACGTTCCCCGCGTGCTGCGGCGGGTGTCGGAAGAGCGGATCACCGTGCTGCCCGGCCCTCCCACGCTCTACCAGTCGATCCTGGCGCACCCCGATCTGGGGAGCTTCGATCTGTCCTCGCTGCGCATGGGCGTGACCGGAGCGGCCTCGATTCCCGTCGACCTGGTCAAGCGGGCCAAGAGCGAGCTGGGCTTCGAAGACTTCGTCACCGGCTACGGCCTGACCGAGAACTGCGGCACCGCCAGCATGACCACGCCCGACGACGATCCCGAGATCATCGCCACCACCTCGGGCCGCGCGATCCCCGACGTGGAACTGCGCATCGTCGGCCCCGGCGGGGAGGCGCTCGGACCCGGCGAGGCCGGCGAGGTGGTGCTGCGCGGCCCCAACGTGATGAAGGGCTACCTCGACGATCCCGAGGCGACCGCCGAAGCGATCGACGCCGAGGGCTGGCTGCACACCGGCGACGTCGGGGTGCTGGACGAGGTCGGAAATCTGCGCATCACCGACCGCCTCAAGGACATGCTGATCGTGGGCGGCTTCAACGTCTACCCGGCCGAGGTCGAGAACACCCTGTCGGCGCACCCCAAGGTGATGCACGCCGCCGTGATCGGCGTGCCCGACGAGCGCCTGGGCGAAGTCGCGCACGCCTGTCTGGTGCTGGCGCCCGGGGAAACGGCCGAGCCGGCCGAGATCCTCGCCTGGGCGCGCGAGCGTCTGGCCGGTTTCAAGCTGCCGCGCACGCTCGAGTTCCTGGACGAACTGCCCATGAACGCCACCGGCAAGGTCCAGAAGTTCTTGCTGCGCGAGCGCGCGGAGGCCGCGCGATAGCCGCGGCAGGTTCCGTGCGGCTCAGTCCAGCAGCACGTCGGGAACCAGCCGGTCGAGTTCGTCGAGCGACCACGGATCGATCTCGCGGTGGTCGCCGCGGTAGAGGACGCGCTGTTCGCGGTACTCGTTCCAGATCGAGACGTAGCCGCCCTTGGCGGTGAAGACCTGTCCGGTCACCCCGGAGGCCGCGTCGCTGACCAGCCAGGCCACGATCGGCGCGACGTACTCGGGAGGGGGCGTGGTCACGTAGGCGTTCCAGCCGTCCTCGCCGATGACTCCCTGCTCGTACAGCCGCTTGAACGTGCTCTCGCTCTTGCGGTGCAGGCGCGTGGCCGCGCCCGGGCCGATGCAGTTGACGGTCACTCCCGAGCCCTGGGTCTCGACGGCCATCGCCTTGGTCATGGAGATCACGCCGCCCATGGCCGCGGCGAAGGCGGGCTTGCCCAGAAAGCCCATCGCTCCGTTCGAGGTGGTGTTGACCACCCGTCCCCAGCCCTGTTCGACCATGCGCGGGACGGCGTGGCGGCCGATGTAGAACTTCTGCGACATCTGCAGCGCGATGGTCCGCTCGTACTCCTCGACCGGCATGTCGAAGATGGTGCCGTCGATCGCGGCCCCGGCGCAGTTCACGCAGATGTCGATGCGGCCGAAGCGGCTCAGCGCGGTCTCGACGGCGCCGCCCGCGCCGTCGAACTCGGCCACCGAATCGTAGTTGGCGACCGCCGTGCCGCCGTCGCGTTCGATCTCCTCGACGGTCCGGTCGGCGTCGGCGCTGTTCTTGCCGCGGCCCTCCATGTCGGTGCCCCGGTCGTTCACCACCACCCGGGCGCCGTGGGCGGCGATCAGCCTGGCGCACTCCTTGCCGACGCCGTTTCCCGCGCCGGTGACCAGCGCAACGCGTCCCTCGAGTCTCGCTCCGCCCATCCAGCCGCCCCCTCCGGTCTAGAATACGCGCGGCCGTTCGGACGCGGCAAACCACACCGGACGGGAGCCCTGTGAGCCGATCTTCGCACATCAACCAGCCGGGCGGCGTATTCCGCGAGAGCGTGCTGAAAAACGCGCGCGGCCGGGAGCGCGAGCTGCGCTCGCTGGCCGACGCCGTGCGCCGCCTGATCCACGTCACTGTGACCAACACCGCGTCGCGCGAGGAGACGGCGGAGGCCGCCCGCCAACTGCACGAGCTGGCCGACCGGCTCGAGCCCGGCCTGCCCGCCGAGCGCACGCCGCGCTACGCCGACATCGGCGAGCCGAGCGAGCCGCACGACTACTTCCTGTACGACTGCGTGCTCGGCCTCTACAACCCGCTGGCCCTGCCCGTCGAGATGGAGTGGGATCCGCCGCGGGCGCTGGGCCGGGCGCGCTTCACGACCGCCTACGAGGGGCCGCCGGGCTGCGTCCACGGGGCGGTCCTGGCCGCGGTCTTCGATCAGATCTTCAACATCGCCAACCTGATGTCGCGGACCGCCGGCCCCACCCGCGAACTCAGCCTGACCTACCGCCGCCCTACCCCTTTGGAGGCCGATCTGCTCTTCGAGGCGCAGGTCGAGGAGTACGACGGCCGCCGCATCGTCACGACCGGGCGCGCGACCCACCGGGGAGTCGTCACCGTGGAGGCGCGCGGGCTCTTCATCGAACTGCCGCGCGATCACGTGCTGTCGATGGCCGACTGGGTGAACGACGCCGGCGGCAGCGAAGACGAGGGTTGATCCGCTAGGTCTCCATCGGCGTGTCGGTCTGGCGCGGCATGACGGCGACGTCGTCGACGTAGCCGCGCACGGCCAGCACCGAGAGCACCGCCTCGGCCAGCACGTCGATGGACATGGTGGTGTTGGCCGGGAAGACGTTGCGCTCGATCCAGATGCGCGTGATCCGCTGCGCCCTCTCCTCGCCCCACGCCAGCCCGAACTCGGAGCCTTCGGTGTTTCCGACCACCACGCGCGTGAAGCTCAACTCGGGGTGCTCGTTGCGGAACGACTCGATCAGGCCGTCGAGCGCCAGCTTGGAGACGCGGTACAGCGCCAGGCCCGGCATGCAGTTCCGCACCGCGTACGACGACAGGTACACCGCCCGGCCCTGGCTGGCGCTCAGCAGCGGCAGGGCCGCGCGCGTGACCAGCGCGGCGCCGATCAGATTGGTCTCCATCACCGTCCGCCACTCGTCGGCCGTGGCCTCGTCGAGCATCGCCAGCGGCGACATCCCGGTGGAGTAGACGAAGCCGTCGAGCCCGCCGAAGGCTTCGGCGGCCTGCGCCACGGCGCGCTCGCAGGCGTCCTCGTCGCGCACGTCGCAGGTCACGGCGACCGCGTCGCCGGAGGCCTCGCCGACGGCCTCTTCCAGCCGCTCGCGGCGCCGCGCCGCGAACGCCACCCGGGCGCCTGCCCGGCTGGCCTGCAGACCGATCTCCCTGCCGAGGCCCGAGGAGCCGCCGACGACCAGCAGCCGCTGCCCTTGCAGGTCATAGCTCACCGCCACGGCGGGCTACGGTACACGAGCGCCCGCCCGACTGCCGCGCTGCTACACTGCCCGCCCGCCGGGAGGTGTCGGGCCGTTGAGCGAGACCGTCGAGAAGTTCGAGATCCGGGTCGAGGATGCCGTGCTGGAGGATCTGCGGCGAAGGCTGTCCCAGACCCGCTTCCCCGACCAGATCGAAGGCACCGACTGGGACTACGGCATGCCTCTGGCGTACATCCGGGAGCTGGTCGAGTACTGGCGCGACGCGTACGACTGGCGCGCCGAGGAGTCGCGGCTCAACCGGCTCGACCACTACCGCACGAGCATCGACGGGCAGTCGATCCACTTCGTCCACGCGCGCTCCGCCCGCGACGACGCCTTTCCGCTGCTGCTCTCGCACGGCTGGCCGGGCAGCGTGGTCGAGTTCCTGAAGGTGATCCCGCTGCTCACCGATCCCGAGGCGCACGGCGCGGACGGGGCCGACGCCTTCCACGTGATCGCCCCGTCGTTGCCCGGCTACGGCTTCTCCGAGCCCACCCGCACGCGCGGCTGGGGGACGCGGCGCATCGCCGAGGCGTTCAGCGCGCTGATGGGCCGGCTGGGCTACGCCCGCTACGGCGCTCAGGGCGGCGACTGGGGCGCGATGATCACCACCGACATCGGCAAGGTCGACCCGGAGCACTGCGCCGGCATCCACCTGAACATGCCGATCGCGTCGGTTCCCGACGACCCGGGCGAGCTGACGGAGACGGAGAAGGCCGACCTGGCCTACGGCGCGCACTTCCGCGCGGAGGAGAGCGGCTACTCGCAGATCCAGGGCACCAAGCCGCAGACGCTGGGCCTGGGCCTGAACGATTCGCCGGCCGGCCTGGCGGGCTGGATCGTGGAGAAGTTCCGCACCTGGAGCGACTGCGACGGCCACCCCGAGAACGTCTACACGCGCGACGAGCTGCTGACCAACGTGATGGTCTACTGGGTCACGCAGACCATCACCTCGTCCACGCGCCTGTACTACGAGACCTTCCACGGAGCCAGTCCGGGGATCGGTCAGGACCGGGTCGAGGTCCCGACGGGGGTGGCGCGCTACCCCAAGGAAGTCATGCGCTTCCCCCGGCACTGGGTGGAGAGACACTACAACCTGACGCACTGGACGGACATGCCGCGCGGCGGCCACTTCGCGGCGATGGAGCAGCCCGAGCTCTTCGCCGAGGACGTACGCGCGTTCTTCCGTACGCTGCGCTGAACCCGAAGGAGCGGAACCGGTGGCGAGCGAGATTCTCCAGACCATCATCGCGGGCATGCGGGCGCAGAACCCGCTGGCGAGCCTGGACGTGTTCGAGATGCGCGCGGGAATGCAGGCCATGGAGGGGCAGTTCCAGCCGCCCGACGACGTCCGCTACGAATCGGTGAGCGCGGGCGGAGTGCCCGCGGAATGGACCGTGGCGGAGGACAGCGACGCGACCCGGGCCGTCGTCTACCTGCACGGCGGCGGCTACACCATCGGCGGCCTGGGCAGCCATCGGCCGCTCTGCACCCAGCTCGCGCTCGCCGGCCGGATTCCGGTGCTGAACGTGGACTACCGGCTGGCCCCGGAGAACCCGTTTCCCGCCGCGGTCGAGGACGCGGTCGCGGCCTACCGCTATGTGCTGGGGCGCGGCGTGTCGCCCGCCAGCGTCGCCATCGGCGGCGACTCGGCCGGGGGCGGCCTGACGCTGGCCACGCTGGCGGCGCTGTCCCAGGCCGGCGATCCGCTGCCCGGGGCGGGCGTGTGCATCTCGCCCTGGACCGACCTGACGCTGACCGCGGAGACGATTTCGAGCAAGGCCGAAGAGGACCCGATGGTCAGCGGCCCGCTGCTGGAAGTCATGCGCGACCACTACCTGGGCGGCGCCGACCCCGCCTCGCCCACCGCCTCGCCGCTTTTCGCCGATCCGTCGGGCTGGCCGCCGCTGCTCATCCAGGTGGGCACCGCGGAGATCCTGCTCGACGACGCCCGGCGCATGGCCGAGCGCGCCAGCGCCGCGGGCGTGGAAGTCGCCTACGAGCCCTGGGAGGAGATGATCCACGTCTGGCACACGCTGGCGCCGATGCTCCCCGAGGCGACCCAGGCGATCGAACGCGTCGCCGGGTTCCTGTCCGAAAAACTGGACTGAGGCCGAAGCGTGCAGACCTACGAACAGCTCTACATCGGCGGACAGTGGGTCGCGCCCGCGGGCTCCGGCCGGATGGAGGTGATCTCTCCCACGAGCGAGGAGACGATCGCCCAGGTCCCCGACGTGGTGGAGGCCGACATCGACCGCGCCGTGGCCGCGGCCCGGGAGGCCTTCGACCACGGCCCCTGGCCGCGAATGAGCCCGTCCGAGCGCGCGGACGTGATGGAGCGCATCTCCAAGGGACTCGAAGCCCGCATCCCCGAGATGGCGCAGACCATCACGCGCGAGATGGGATCGCCGATCGGCTTCTCGATGGCCGGCCAGGCCTTCGCCCCCAAGATGGTGCTCGACTACTACACCCAGCTCGCGCGCTCGTTCGAGTTCGAAGAGCCGCGCGGCGGGACCCTGGGGGGCCGCGTGCTGGTCCGGCGCGAGCCGGTCGGCGTGTGCGGCCTGATCATTCCCTGGAACGTCCCGCTGTACGTGACCATGCTCAAGCTCTCGCCCGCGCTGGCCTCGGGCAGCACCGCGGTCGTCAAGGCCGCGCCCGAGACGCCCCTCAACGGCTATCTGCTGGCCGAGATCGCCAGCGAAGCGGGCTTGCCCGAGGGCGTGCTGAGCATCCTGCACGCCCGGCGCGAGGCCTCCGAGCGCCTGGTCGTCCACCCCGAGGTGGACAAGATCGGCTTCACCGGCAGCACGGCGGTGGGCAAGCGCATCGCCCAGCTCTGCGGCGCGCAGCTCAAGCGCTTCACGCTGGAACTGGGCGGGAAATCGGCCGCCATCGTCTGCGACGACGCCGACCTGGACGCCTCCATCCCGCAGCTGCTCCCGGGCGCGCTGATGAACAACGGCCAGGCCTGCATCGCCCAGACGCGCATCCTGGCGTCGCGGCGGCGCTACGCCGAGGTGGTCGACGCCCTGGTCCAGCAGGTGGGCGCGATGCGGGTCGGCGACCCGCTGGACGAGCAGACCGGCTGCGGTCCGCTCTTCGCCGAGCGCCAGCGCGAGCGCGTCGAGGGCTACATCGGGATCGGCCGCGACGAGGGCGCAAAGCTGGCCCTGGGCGGCGGCCGCCCCGAGGGTCTGGAGCGCGGCTGGTTCGTCGAGCCGACGATCTTCTCGGACGTCGACAACCGCATGCGCATCGCCCGGGAGGAGATCTTCGGCCCGGTGCTCGCGGTGATTCCCTACGAGGACGAGGACGACGCCGTGCGCATCGCCAACGACTCCGACTACGGTCTGTCGGGCTCCGTCTGGACCCCCGACGTCGAGCGCGGGACCGAGATCGGCCGCCGCGTCCGAACCGGCACCTACGGGGTCAACCAGGTCGGGATGGACTTCGGCGCCCCCTTCGGCGGCTTCAAGCAGTCGGGATTCGGCCGCGAACTCGGACCGGAGGGCCTGTCCGCCTACCTCGAGGCCAAAACCATCCTTTTGCCGGCCTAGCCAGCATGAGGAGCGTCGTGTTTTCGGGAGTCCGCGCGGCGGAGACGGTCGATGTGGCCGACCCCGTCCTGCGCTCGCCGACCGACGTGATCCTGTCGGTCGAGCGGACGGCGATCTGCGGCAGCGATCTGCACCCCTACCGCGGCGAGTGGGGCGACCCCGGCGGGCAACGCCCCGGACACGAATTCATCGGCACCATCGTCGAGGCCGGTCGCGACGTCCGAAGCCGCCGCCGCGGCGAGCGCGTGCTGTGCTCGGGCGCGGTGGGCTGCGGCGAGTGCCCCGCCTGCGCCCAGGGCCTGTCGGCCGCCTGCGTCTCGGGCATGAAGGTCTTCGGCATCCCGATGATGACCGACTACCCTGGCGGCCAGGCGGAGTACGTCGCCGTCCCCTCGGCCGATTTCAGTCTGCTCCCGATCCCCGAAGAGGTCGCCCCCGAAGCGGCGCTGCTGCTGACCGACAACCTGGCCACGGGCTGGCAGGCGGCCCAGCGGGCGGGCGTCCGCGAAGGCAACAGCGCGGTGGTGGTCGGATTCGGACCCGTCGGGATGTGCGCGGCGATGTCGGCCCGGGAGCTGGGCGCGTGGGACTTGTTCGTGATCGACCCGCTGGGGAGCCGGCGGGAGTTCGCCGCCTCGCTCGGCTACCGGGCGTTCGACGCCACGCCGGAAGCCGAGGCCGAGATCGTGGAACTGACCGGCGGAGGCGCCGACTGCGTGCTCGAAACCGCCGGCCGCGACGCCTCGATGCGCAGCGCCGTCGCGGTCGCGCACCCCTCGGCCACGATTTCGTCGGTCTCGGTGCCCAGCGAGCCCTACTCCGCCGAGCCCTCGGAGCGGCGCCTGCCCACGCAGCGCTTCCGCAGCAGCGTGGCGTCCCCGCAGCGCGCCTGGCCGCAGCTGATCCCGCGCCTGGGATCGCCCGCCCTGGCGCGCCTGGCGGAGATCTTCAGCCACCGCCTGCCGCTGGCAAGGTCCGCCGAGGCCTACGCCCTGTTCTCCGAGCGCCCCGACGAGTGCCGCAAGATCCTGTTCGACCTGACTCTCTAGGCGGCCGCCCGCAGGCCCAATAGCTCGGCGGCTTCGGAACGCGTCGCGACCGGACGGCCGACCTCTTCGCAAAGCGCGACGGCTTCCCGGACCAGCTCCAGGTTGGTCGGGCTGCGGCGGCCGGCGTGGTCCTCCAGGCCGACGCGCAGGTGGCCGCCGGCCTCCAGCGCCCGTCTGGCGATGCCGGACTCGACCACGTCGCCGCCGATCACCGCCACCGCCCAGGGCAGCCGGCTGTCCTCCATCAGCGCCAGGTAGGCGTCGAGGCTGGTCGGCGTCGGGGGCAGCCCGAAGCTGCTGCGATCGCCGAAGTAGAACTTGATGAACGCCCCGGAAGGAAGGCGGCCGGCCTTTTCGTAGGCCAGCGCCAGGCGCGCGAAGCCCGGCTCGAAGATCGCCATGCTCGGCCCCAGCCCGAGACGTTCGCACTGCTCGAACTTCCAGCGCACGTCGGCAAAGCTGTTTTCGTACACGAAGCCCGCCGGCAGGCCGTCTTTTCCCCGTCCGCCCAGATTGACCGAGCCGGGATCGACGTAGGCCATGCGCAGCAGGCCCTTCTCGGCCAGGACGAAGTGGTGGCGCCACTTGTATTCGATGTCGCCGTCCCAGTTGGCGGTCGGGTAGAGCACGGCGTCGGGGTACTGCTCCAGCACGGGCCCGTAGACCGCGGCGCTCTTGGCCGCCATCCCTTCCGGGGAGGCTCCGCCGAGCATGCCCCCCCGGCCCAGGTCGTCGTGCTGGTGGACGATCTGCGCGCCGGCCTCGATGCAGGCCAGCGCGTCGCTCACCAGCTCGTCGACCGAGATCGGAACGTGCGGGTTGCGGCTCTTCTGGGTGCCCCCGTTGATCGCCGCCTCCAGCACGACGGGCGTATCGGCGCGGGCCATCTCAGGCGATCTCGGGCACGACGCCCGGCCGCGCCTCCTGCCCCTCGTGCACGGGCTCGCCGTCCCTGCGGATCGGCACGCCATTGACCAGCACGTGCGTCACGCCCGCGGGGCGGTCGGCGGTCAGCCGGTCGGCGTCGCCCGGGAAGTCCCGCACCCGGCGCACCGGCCCGGGGTGGACCGTCTCCGGGTCGATCACCGCGACGTCCGCGAAGCCGCCCTCGCGCAGGTAGCCGCGGCCGACGAAGCCGAACAGGTCGGCGGGTTCGCCGGTGAGCTTGCGGATCGCGGTCTCCAGCGGCAGCGTGCCGCGCTCGCGCACCCAGTTGCCCAGCAGGTCGGTCGGCATCGGGGCGTCGCAGAGCTGACCGACGTGCGCGCCCGCGTCCGACAGGCCCAGCACCACGTGCTCGCGGGTCAGCAGATAGTCGACGCCCTCGGTGTCGTCGTTGGCGATGTACACGCGGAAGCGCGTCTTCAGGTCTTCTTCCAGCGCCAGCTCGCACATCACGTCCAGCGGCTCGCAGCCGCGCTCCTGCGCGATCTCGGAGACTTTGCGTCCTTCGAGCTCGGGGAAGCGCTCCGACTCGTCGACCCGGTAGGTCTCCCAGCGCGGCTTCATCACCTGCCGTTCCAGGTCCTCGGCCGCCCGCGCGCGCCACTGCGGGTCGCGGTAGGCCGCCTCGCGCGCCGGGCGCGACTCTTTCATCAGGTCGCCGAAGTAGCGCCCGAGGTTGAGCACGAAGGGGTCGGCCATGGTGATCTGCATCGTCACCGGGCGCGGCGTCACCTGCGGCCAGACCTGCGAGCCCCGCGCCCAGCCCTGGTCGTTGATCTCGACCTGCTTGCGGTAGCGGTCGCCCGGGAAGGTCAGCAGGGCGCCGTAGGTGAACGGCACGCCCACCCGGGGCTGGAGTTCGTACAGGTCCTTGATTCCGTAGGCCTCGCCCGGCGCGAAGTGGCAGACGCCCCGGCCCGTGCCGCCGACCGCCAGGCACAGCGCCTCGATCTCGTCGCGCTCGGCGAAGCGGCTGGGGATGGGCTTGCCGTCCACGCCGCGGTGGGTGGGCGCCAGGCTGGTGGCGAAGCCGGGCGCGCCCGCCTCGATGCCCTCGTGCACCACCCGGCACATGCGCTCGACCTCCTCGGGCTTGGCGGCACGCTCGTAGGCCTCGTCGCCCATCACGAACAGCCGCAGCGCGGTGTGGCCCACGTAGGCGGTGAAGTTCAGCACCGTCCCGCGCCGCCGGATCGAGTCGAGGTACTCCGGGAAGGTCTCGAAGTCCCAGGGAATGCCCGCCGCCAGGCTGGCGACGTTCATGTCCTCCACGTTCTCCAGCGTGCGCGCGATGGTCTCGTGGTGCTCGGGCCGCGTGGGGGCGATCGAGAAGCCGCAGTTGCCCGCCACCACGCTGGTCACGCCGTGAAACGACGAGGGCGTGAGCGAGGGGTCCCAGAAGACCTGCGCGTCGTAGTGGGTGTGGATGTCGATGAAGCCGGGCGCGACCACCTGCCCGCCTGCGTCGAGCTCCTGCTCCCCCTTCAGCCCCGGGCCGATCCCGCTGATGCGGTCCCCGGTGATGGCGACGTCGGCGCGCCGTCCGGGCGCCCCGCTGCCGTCGACGACGGTCCCCCCTCGAATCACGATATCGGCGGACATGCAGGCTCCTCCCACAGGCGGTGTGGATTGCGGACCCCATTCTCCCGTTCCGCGCGCCCGCGGGCAAGCTCCGCGGGCGCGTGAGAAAATCCCCCGCATGACACAGCACGGAGTCGAGGGGAGGATCGTGATCGTCACCGGTGCCGGGCGCGGAATCGGTCGCGGGATCGCGCACCACATCGGGAAGAACGGCGCCCGTCTCTGCATCTCGGACAAGCGCCCCGACCGGCTGGAGCGGGTGATGGCCGAGCTGGACGCGCGCGGCGTCGAGTTCATCGGCATGCCCTGCGACACCGCCAGCCGCGAATCGATCGACGCCATGGTGAGGGCGACCGCCGAGCGCTTCGGGCGGGTCGACGGGATCGTCAACAACGCCCAGGGCGTGCGCCCGACTTCGAACCTGGAGGAAGTGACCGAGGAGGTGATGGAGGTGCTGATGAACACCGGGCCCAAGGCCACGCTGCGCTGCATGCAGGCGGTCTTCCCGTACATGCGCGAGCAGGGCTGGGGCCGGATCGTCAACGTCGCCTCCTCGCTGGGCCTGGTGGGCGGCGCGGGCTACGGCCCCTACAACGCCGCCAAGGAGGCGATCCGGGCGCTGACCCGCACCGCGGCCAACGAGTGGGGGCGCCACGGAATCGTCGTCAACTGCTACTGCCCCGCCTCCACCGCCCACCGCAAGCCGCCGGGCGACGAGCCCTCCCACCAGAAGGCGATCTACGACAGGATGTCCGAGGGGAAACCGATTGCCCGGGACGGCGACGCCGAGCACGACATCGCCCCGGTGGTGCAGTTCCTGCTCTCCGACGCCTGCCGCTACGTCACCGGCGAGACCATCAAGATCGACGGCGGCAGCTACATGAGCCCGTAGGCGGTCAGCGGATTTCGACCCAGTGGGTCGGCAGGTAGGCGAGTTCGCCTTCCAGCGGGAACCACAGCCAGTCCGGCAGCTGCGGCGGGGCGAGCGGCAGAAGCAGCTGGCGCAGGGTCGAGCCGGCGTCCGCGCTCATCAGTTCGGACAACTGCTCGAAGAAGCCGCGCGGCCCCGGATAGACGACCCGTTCCGGATCCACGTCCGCGGCGATGTCGGCCTTCTGCTTGGCCAGTTCGACGGCTTCGTGCAGCCCGCCGATCCGGTCGACCAGTCCGAGGTCGTGCGCAGCGCCGCCCAGCCAGACGCGGCCCTGGCCCACGCGGTCGACTTCCTCGGGATCGGCCCCCCGGCCCTCGTGGATCCGGTCGAGGAAGCCGCGGTAGGCCGCCTGCACGTAGTCGGCGGTGCGTTCGCGCTGCTCGGGGGTGAGCGGCTGGTCGCCGCCCATGACCGAGGCGTAGCGCCCGCGGGAGATGACCTCGCTGCCGATGTCGAGCTTCTCGTACACGCCCGCCAGCGACGCGCGCAGCACGAAGACGCCGATCGAGCCGGTGAGCGTGGCCGAGCCGGAGACGATGGCGTCCGCCCCGCTGGCCACGTAGTAGCCGCCCGAGGCCGCGGCGTCGCCCATCGACACCACCACGGGCTTGTCCTCGCGCGCGCGCATCAGCGTGCGCCAGAGCTGGTCCGAGGCCAGCGCGGAGCCGCCGCCCGAGTTGACCCGCAGCACGATGGCCCTCACCTCGGGATCCTCGACGGCTTCCTCGATCGCCTCCGACACCCGGTCGGTCGCGAATCCCGGCGGCGAGAAGGGGCCCGAGCCGGACTGGACGATCGCCCCGTCGCCGAAGACCATGGCGATCTTGGGACCGAAGCGCAGCCCCAGCGAGGTGGGCGAGACACGCCGGTAGTCGGCGGCGTCGACGCGCTTCTCGGCGTCGAGCCCGGCGCGCTCGAAGATCTCCGACGCCCCCGCGATGCCGTCGGCCAGGCCGGCGTCGACCAGTTCGCGGGCGGTCCCCGGCGCGCGGTCGATCCGCTCCGCGACCTCGGCCCGGCTCAGGCCGCGGCCCTCGGCGATGTCGTCCACCAGACGGGCGTAGAGGCCGTCGAAGATGGCCTCGGTCATTTCGCGCGCGGGGGCGCTCATCTCGCGCGAGGCGTAGCCTTCGACGGCCGACTTGTACTGCCCGACGCGCTCGTACTCGAAGGCCACGCCGAGGCGCTCGAACAGGCCTCCCAGGTGCAGGTACTGGCCGGCGATGCCCGCGACCGGCCCCAGGTGCCCGGGGTCGACGTAGATCCGGTCCGCGGCGCTGGCCAGGTAGTACTCGCGGGTGGCGTTGAGCGTCGCGAGGTCGAGCACCGCGATCACGCGCTTGCCCGCATCGCGCACCCGCCGCAGGGCCGCGCGCAGCTCCTGCAGGCGCGCGTAGCCGCAGTCGAGGGGACGCACGCGCACGACCAACTGCTCGATCCGCTCGTCCGCCGCCGCCATGTCCAGCAGCAGCAGAAGCGAGGGCAGCGCGGGGCCGCGCGCAACGAACTGCGCCAGCGGGTCGAGCGCGGGCGTCTCCTCGATCCGGCCCTCGAGTTCGAGCACCAGGATCCCTCCGTCGGGGACCTCCGGGGCCGGCGAATACAGCGGTAAAAGGAACATCGCCGCGACCAGCGCGATCAGGACTGCTCCGACAAGGCGCTTCATCCGCCCTCCATGGCGAGGGGTCAGTCTCCACGCGGGTGGAGTCGGGCGCAAGCGGTTGGACGGTGGCGGTCCCTCCGGCCCGCTTCGGGCTCTTCCTGGAGCCGGGGCCGTCCGTATACTCGTCTCGGCTGGAGGAGAGGTGGCGCGCAGCAAGCCGGACGCCCGGGACCGCCTGACCGCAGCGCTCGCGCGGTTGACGGTGGGGGTCTTCTACCGCAGCGTCGACGTGGTCGACGCGCGGCGGGTTCCGGAGCGGGGGCCGCTTCTGCTGGTCGCCAACCACCCCAACAGCCTGGTCGACCCGCTGGTGCTGATGGCGAGCCTGGGCCGGGTGCCGCGCTTTCTGGGCAAGAGCACTCTCTGGGACATCCCCCCGCTGCGGCCCCTGCTGCGGCTGGCCAGGGTCATCCCGGTGTACCGGCGCCAGGACGCCGGAGCGGATGTCTCGCTCAACGAGCGGACTTTCGCGCGCTGCCGCGAAGAGCTGGCGGGCGGTTCCGCGGTCGCGCTCTTTCCGGAGGGAATCAGCTATCACGAACCGCGGATGCAGCCGCTGCGCAGCGGCGCGGCGCGCATCGCCGTGGGCGCCGAGGCGGCCTTTGGCCCGCTGGGCCTGTCGATCGTCCCGATCGGCCTGACCTTCGAGGACAAGGGCCGCTTCCGCTCGCGCGCGCTGGTCCAGGTGGGCGAAGCGATCGCCGCCGCCGACTACGCCGGCCCGCGGGGGGTCGAAGACCGCGCGGCCGTCGATCGTCTCACCCTGGCGCTGGAGAGCGGCCTGCGCGCCGTGACGCTCAACGCGGACTCCTGGCGGCAGGCGGAGCTGGTGCAGCACGCCTCGGACGTATTCGCTCAAGCGGGAGGCGAACTCCCGCTGCGCGCCTCGCTGGCCGAGCGCGTCCCTCTGCGCCGACGCTTCATCGACGCCTACCGCGAGCTGTCGCAGCGTTCTCCCGAGCGGCTCGACGCGCTGCTGGCACGTCTGCGCGAGTACGCGGCGCTACTGGAGGCGAGCGGCCTGGAGGACCGGCACGTCCGGGCCCGCTACCGGGGCGTGCCGGGCTGGACCGGGACGCGCCTCGCCGAGCTGCTGTGCATGGCTCCCGCCGCCCTGCTGGGCGCGCTGATCAACGCGCTGCCCTACCTGGTCACCCGCTGGATCGGATCCCGCTACCGGCGTCACCCGGAGCTGCCCGCCAGCTTCAAGCTGCTTTCGGGCGCAGTGCTCTTCCCGCTCGCGTGGCTGGCTGCGGCCCTGGTCTGCGGCCGGCTCTGGGGTCCCGTCGCCGGCTGGGCCGCGGCCGCGGCCGGCCCGCTCTGCGGCTACGTCGGCGTGCTGTTCCGGGAGCGCCAGCGTTCGCTGCGGCGCGAAGCCCGGGCCCTGCTGGTGCTGCGGCGGGATCCGGCCCGCGGCGAGCGCCTGAGACGCCTGCGCGGATCGCTGCGGCGCGAGTTCGCGCGCCTGGCCCGCGAACACTGGCCCGACGAGAGGCCCGAGGCCGGCCTGAACTGAACGGGTCGGCGGAGGGGTCCCCGGCCGTGGCGGGCCGGGGGCGGCCGGAGCCCCGCCGGGATCAGGCCAGTCGTTCGATCAGCGCGGAGGCCAGCAGCCGCAGCGCGATCAGGGTCAGGACGGTCCGGTACAGGCGCGTGAACAGGACCTCGTCGACGCGCTCGAGCAGCCGGCTGCCGAGCGCGGTGCCGGCGATGACCATCGCCGACATCAGCGCCAGCAGCCCGGCGTGTTCCAGGTAGGCGAAGCCGACCCAGCCGAAGGCGGCGATCTTGGCCATGTGTCCCAGCGTCTGGCAGGCGGCCTTGGTGCCCACGACGCTCTGGCGCGACAGTCCCAGGTCCAGGAAGAACGGCGCGATCAACGGCCCCGTGGCCCCGATCAGGCTGCTCAGAAAGCCCGTGGCGCTGCCCAGCAGGGCGAAACGGCGGGCGACCCCGCCCGCGCCGGGCGGCCGGATCCGCAGCCAGCCCGGCCGCAGCGTGGCGACCAGCACGAACGCGCCGATCAGCGCCTTGCCCAGCACGGCCGGGATCGACAGCGCCACGTACACCCCCGCCAGGGCCAGGGGCAGCAGCGGCAGCGCGTACCAGCGGACGATCCCCCAGGCCAGGTGGCGCCGCTGGACGATCGAGCGCGTGCTGTTGGACACCAGCTGGACCACGCCGTGCAGGGGAATGGCGACGATCGGGTCGAAGAACAGCAGCATCACCGCCAGCAGAACGATCCCGCCGGCCATGCCGATCACGGCCGAAAGCACCGACGTCGCGAACGCCGCGCCGCACAGGAGTCCGATCGTCAGCGGATCCACGGGCGCCAATGATAGACTCGGCCGGCGTGCCGGACCTGAAAGCGATTTACCAGGAAGCCTTCGCCGCCTTCGCCCGCGGCGAGTTGGAGACCGCGGTGGAGGGCTACCGCGCGGCGATCGAGGCGGATCCACGCTTCGCGCTGGCCTACCAGGGCCTGGCCGAGGCCTACAGCCGTCTGGACCGCCTTGACGAGGCGGTCGAAACCATCCACAAGGCGATCGAGATCGAGCCGGGCGAGTCGCTTTTCCACACCAGCCTGTCGCGCTTCCTGCAGCGCCAGGGCAGGATCCCCGAGGCGGAGGCCGCGGCGGCGCAGGCGAACCAGCTCCAGCAGAGCTGATTCGACTTCGGATCGGGGGATCGGGCCTCCCCTGCGGCCGCTATACTCCGGCGCGTGCGCCCGATCGATCTGCGCAGCGACACGGTCACCCGACCCGGCGCGGCCATGCGCGAGGCGATGGCCAAGGCGGAGGTGGGCGACGACGTCTACGGAGAGGACCCGACCGTCAACCGCCTGCAGGAGATGGCGGCGGAGCGGCTGGGCAAGCAGGCCGCCCTGCTGGTCCCGTCGGGAACCATGGCCAACCAGGCCGCGCTGCGCGCCCAGACCCAACCCGGCGACGCGGCGATCGCCGGAGAGGGCGCACACGTCCAGCTCTACGAGTCGGCAGCCGCGGCCGCGATCTCGGGAGTCCAGTTCACCACCGCGGGCCGGGGCGGCCTGTTCACGGCCTCGGACGTGGAGTCCTGCGTCTACCCGTCCGATTCGCACTACCCGCGCACCCGGATCGTCTGCCTGGAGAACACCCACAACCGCAGCGGCGGCCGGGTCTTTCCGTTCGATGAAGTGCGGGCGATCGTCGAAACCGCGAGCGCCCGCGGTCTGGCGCTGCACCTCGACGGCGCGCGCCTGTTCAACGCGGAAGCGGCGACCGGCATCCCGGCCGCCCGCTGGGCCGAGGGTTTCGACAGCGTCTCGTTCTGCCTGTCCAAGGGGCTCGGGGCGCCGGTGGGCTCGCTGGTGGCGGGTTCGAGCGAGCTGATCGGGCGCGTCCACCGCGCGCGCAAGATGCTCGGCGGGGGCATGCGTCAGGCGGGCATCCTGGCGGCGGCCGGGATCTACGCCCTCGATCACGGCGTCGCGCGCCTGGAGCAGGACCACCGCAACGCCCGCCGGCTCGCGGACGCGCTGCGCGGCGCCGACGGCATCGAACTCTTGGCGGAGCCCGAGACCAACATGGTCCTGTTGCGCGTGGCGGATGCGGAGGCCTTCGTCTCCCGGGCCGCCCGGGGCGGCGTGCGGGTCGGGGCGATGGGGCCGAAGGACGTCCGCGCCGTCACGCACCTGGACGTGACCTCGGACGACATCGACGCGGCCGCCGAGATCCTGCGGACGGCGGCATGAGCGGGCTGCGCTTCGAGTGCACGCTCTGCGGCGCCTGCTGCACCGCGCGCGGCGAGTACGCGCACGTCTACCTCGACGAGCGGGAGGCCGAAGACCTGGCCGACTTCCTGGGTCTGGACAGCGACACGTTCGCGCGCCGCTACACCTTCCGGGACGAATACGGCTGGACCCAGCTCGCGATCCGCGAGGGGGTCTGCACATTCCTCGACCGCGAGACGAATACGTGCCGCGTCTACCCCGCCCGGCCCGGCCAGTGCCGCAGCTTCCCCTTCTGGCCTGAATACATCGAGCGCGGACGCTGGACGCCCGAGGCGAAGCGGCTGTGCGAGGGCGTGGGGCGCGGGCGTCTCTACTCCGACGACGAGGTCGCCGTGCTGCTGAGCGAGCGCGAGGAGTCGGAGCGGGACGCGTAGCCCGCCCCGCTGCGCGTCCGGGTCGGAGCGAACACCGCTCAGACGGGCGGAGACTCCCGGTAGGAGAGCGCCTCGGACAACTCCTCCGGCCCCACTTCGGGCCGGCCGGACAGGTCGGCGACGCTGCGGGCCACCCGCAGCACGCGGACGACCGCGCGCATCGACAGCGCCAGCCGGTCCACCGCCCGGCCCAGCAGTTCCCGGCCGGCCGGATTCAGGCGAACCAGCGGCGACTCGGGCGCGGCGGGCAGATCGGCGTTCGCGCTGCCCTCGCCGCCGGGGCGGCGGCGCGCCTGGAGGGCGCGCGCCTCCGCGACCCGCGCGCGCACCGAGGCGCTGGAGGTCGCCTCCCCCGGAGGCGACCCGATCTCGCGCCAGGACAGCGGAGAGACGAAGACATGCAGGTCGATCCGGTCCAGCAGGGGGCCGGAGACCCGCGCCCGGTAGCGCGCCACGCTGTGGTCGTCGCAGCTGCACTCGCGCCGCGGATCGCCGCGCAGGCCGCAGGGACAGGCGTTCATGGCGGCCACCAGCTGGAAGCGCGCCGGCAGGCTCAGCACGCCGCTCGCCCGCGCCAGACGCACCTCGCCCTCCTCCAGCGGCTGACGCAGGACTTCGAGCGCGCGGCGCTGGAACTCGGGCAACTCGTCCAGGAACAGCACCCCGCGGTGCGCCAGCGAGATCTCGCCCGGCCGCAGCGGCGAGCCGCCCCCCGCCAGCCCCACCGGCGAAACCGTGTGGTGCGGAGCGCGGTAGGGCGGGCGCCTGAGCGGAGCGGGCGAGCGCAACTCGCCGGCCACGCTGTGGACGCGCATGGCTTCGAGCGCGGCGCCCGGTTCCAGGTCGGGCAGCAGCCCGGCCAGACAGCGCGCGAGCAGCGTCTTGCCGCTGCCCGGCGGCCCGATCAGCAGCAGGTTGTGGCCGCCCGCCGCCGCGATCTCCAGGGCGCGTCGCGCCGACTCCAGTCCCCGGACCTCGGCCAGGTCCGGCCCGGGCTCCGGGTCGCGGGGGGGCGGTCCGGTTTGCGCGCGTTCGAGTTCGACTTCGCCGAGCGCGAAGCGCAGCGCGCTGCCGAGGTCGGGCGCGACGCTCGCCTCCAGCCCGGGGCAAAGACTCGCCTCGGTCGAGCTTTCCGAGGGCACCACCGCGCGCGACAGTCCCGCGGCGCGGGCGGCGCCGAGCAGCGCCAGGGTGCCCCGCACCTGCCTCAGCGCCCCGTCCAGTCCCAGCTCGCCCACCCACAGGGATTCGGCCAACCGAGAAGGCTCCAGCTCGACCCGACTCGCCGCGATCCCGACCGCGATCGGCAGGTCGAGGGCGGAACCCGACTTGGGCAGCTCCGTCGGCGCCAGATTGACGGTGACGCGGCCAGGCGGGAACTCGAGTCCGGTGCGCCGGAAGGCCGCCCGGATGCGGTCCCGGCTCTCCGAGATCACCCGGTCCGCCCGCCCCACGATGTGAAACGCCGGCAGCCCTCGTCCGGCGTCCACTTCCACGCGGACCGGGACTCCGTCGACGCCGTGCAGGGTCGCCCCGAACGCGCGGATCATGCGGCAGCTCCGGCGGGACCGGGTCGGGGGCGAGGCCGGGGGCGCAAAGCCTATCCTTTGCGGGGGAAGGGGGAAAGGCCAAGGTGACGCCAGCGGCACGCGCTGTTTCGGGGATCGCTCTCGCCGCCGCCCTCAGCGCCTGCGAGGGGTCCGCCGGGCCGGAGACCGCCCCGTCCGCCTTCGACGGGCAACGCGCGTGGGCGGACTTGGTCTCTCAGGTGCGCATCGGTCCCCGGCCGGCGGGCTCGGAAGGCTCGCTCCGCGTCCGGCGGCTGATCTCCGACCGCCTGCGCCAGGCCGGCTGGCGCGTCGAGCCGCAGCGTTTCGAGGCGCGGCTTCCGGACGGGGCGGAGATCCCCATGACGAACCTGATCGCCCGCCTCGAAGGTGAATCCCCCGGCCGGATTCTGCTCGGGACGCATTTCGACACCAAGCGCATTGCGGACGCTCCCGACTTCGCCGGCGCCAACGACGGCGCCTCCGGGGTGGCGGTGCTGCTCGAACTGGCCCGCCAGCTGCGGCAGAGGCCGCGCGCCTGGAGTTACACGCTGCTGTTCTTCGACGGCGAGGAGGCGCTCGGCGAACGCATCACGCAGCGGGACGGGCTCTACGGCAGCCGGGCCCTGGCGGCGCGCATGCGGGACTCGGGCGAGTTCGAGCGGGTCCGCGCGTTCGTCCTGATCGACATGGTCGGGGACTCCGACCTGAACCTGCAGATCTCGGCGGACTCGGCCGGCTGGCTGGCGAGCCTGTGGCGCGAGGCGGCGGCCAAGCTGGGCCGGGGCGAACTGACCGACCCCGATCCCGTTCGTCTGGTGGACGACCACACGCCCTTCGTGCGGCTCGGGCTCGAGCCGGTCCTGGCGCTGATCGACTTCCAGTTCGGCGCGCGCTGGACGCCCGGGCCGTTCTGGCACACCGCGGCCGACGATTTGCGGTCCGTTTCGGCCGAAAGCCTGAATAGCGTGGGCGAAATCCTGGTCCAATTCCTGGTCGAACTGGAGGCGCATCTGGAAGCCGGCCGGGATGCAAACAGTCGCCGATGATCTAAGCTTGCGCTCCACCCCGAGTCGGACGCATCGCTCGCTCGCGTCCGGCCGGAGGTCGAGCGACGCCGGCGGGCCGGGACCGCGGGCGAATTCGAGTTGGAGTCCGCCGCCCGCGAGGAGACAGAGCAGTGAGAGCGTCGCCGGCCTGGATCCTGATCGCCCTTCCGCTGCTCTGGGCCGCGCCTTCGGCCCCGGCCCAGCAGCCGGAAGCGGTCCAGGGACAGCCGGCAGCCGAGAGTTCCCCCGCCGCGGAGCGGGAGACCGCGGAACCGGCCGCTCCGCCCGCCGAAGGACGCACCCTCGCCGAGTGGTACGCCATGGGCGGCTGGGTCATGCACGTGCTGGTGGGCATGTCGGTGCTGAGCCTGATCGTCATCCTGGAGCGGTTCTGGTCGCTGCGACGCGGCGCAACGCTTCCGCGCGACTTTCTCGGCCAGTACCGCGACCACGCCCACCGCGGCGAACTGAAGCAGGTCGTGGAGCTCTGCTCCCAGTCGGACCACGCCGCGGCGCGCGTGCTGCGCTCGGGGCTGGTGCACTTCGACCAGGGGCTGGCCGACATGGTGGACGCCGCGTCGGTGGCCGGCGAGCAGGAGTCCGGCGGGCTGCGCCGCAACCTGCCCCTGCTGGCCGCGCTGGGAAACATGGCCACCATGCTGGGGCTGCTGGGCACGGTGCTGGGGATGATCGAATCGTTCGACCTGATCGCCAAGACCGGCACCGGGGACGCGCGGGTGGTCGCCGGGGGGATCTTCCAGGCCCTGGTGACGACGGCCGCCGGGCTGATGGTCGGGCTGGTCGCCATCGGCGCGCACTCGCTGCTGCGCCGCAAGGCCGAAGGTCTCGAGGTCGAGCTGGTGGAGAAGTCCTCGCGCATGCTCGAGGACCTCTGGCTGAGGCGCGAGGCCTCCAAGCTGCCGCAGGGCGAGGCCAGCGAAGCGGCGGCGGGCTAGGCCGTGGCGCGCAACCGCGACGAGGACTCCGGCCTGGGGCTGACGCCGCTGGTCGACGTGGTCCTGCTGCTGCTGATCTTCTACATCGTCACGACCTCCTTCGTGGACCGGGAGATCGAACTCCGCCTGCCCGACTCCCAGGCGTCGGCGATCCCGGAGGAGAGGAAGAAGCTCACGATCGAGATCGGCCGCGAACCCGGCCAGCTCGCGCTCAACGGGGAGTCGCTCAGCGTCGAAGCCCTCGACCTGCGCATCGGCTCGGCCGCGCAAGCCGACGTCATCACCGCGGTCGAGATCCGGGCCGACCGCCTGGCGGTTCACGGCCGAGTCGTCGAAGTCCTGGGCATCGTCAAGAAGCACGGCGTCGACAACGTCGGAATCGCCGTGCGCCCGGTCGAAGCCCGCACCTGAAGGCAGCTTCGGAACACGCGTGCGAGAGCAGTTCGAGCCGGACCGGGGGAGAAACCGTCAGGTGGTCAGCGGATCCATGAAGTCCCCCTCGCTTTCCCTGCTCGCGAGCCTCTTGTGCGCCTTGCTCGTCGCGGCCGGCTGCTCCGCCAAGCGGCCCGAACTCCCCAGTACGTCGACGCCGCAAGTCCCCTCCGAGATGCCCTCCTCGGAGCGCAGCGCCGAGGGCCCCTCCGGCGGCTCCGGCCAGCAGTCCGGCGGCGGCGCGAGCGCGGGAGCGGGGAGCGCATCCGGCGGCTCCGCCGGCCTCGGCGACGAACGCTCTTCCCTTGGCGTATCCCCACCACCCGGCTCCGGCGCGGGCGGGAGCGCCGGCCCGGGTTCCGAAGCTCCCACCGCCTCGCGGGACGGCTCCGGCGCAGGCCCGACCCGGACCGAGCGCATAGAGGTCCTGGACCGGCGTTACTACGGCGTGCTCAGCGGCGGTGGATCCGGTGGCGATCCCGGCGGCGGCAGCGGCGCGGGCGGATCGCACAGCGGCACCGCCGGCGACGGCGGCGACGGGACCGCCGGCGAAGACGGACTCTCCGCCTCGCGTCCCGCCCTGGGAGTGCGAGGCGGCGAGAAGTCCGGCCGCGACGGCGAGCCGTCATCCGCGGCCGCCTCCGGAGTCTCTGGCGGCGAAGACTCCGAAGCCGGTCCATCGACCGGCGACCAGAGCCGGCCCTTCGAAACTTCGGGCAGCGGCGCGAACCCGGAGGACATCCCGCCGGTCGACAACGACGACGAGTTCGCGCGCCAGCTCCGCCGCGCGGCGGAAACCGAGACCGACCCCGAGCGCCGGCGCAAGCTCTGGAACGAGTACCGTCGCTACAAGGGCTTGCCCGAGCGAGCGGAAACCCAGCAGAGTGAGGAGGACGAGACTCCTCGAGGAGACGACTCATGAGAGAACAGCCCGGCCCGGCCGCGAGATCCCTGGCTCTGGTCCTCGCCGCCGCCGTCTTCTCCGCGGCTTGCGGCGCCACGGCCACCGGCCCGGCCCCGTCGGTCGTCGGCCCGAAGAGTTCGACCCAGGCCGAAGCGGAGGCGTCCGCCCCCCTCGCCGGAGGCGGCACGCTCGAAGTCGTCGTGCCGGTCTTCGATCCCGGACTGCCCGAGGACGAATCTTCCGAGGTCGACAAGGGCGTTTTTCCCGAGCTGCGAAAAGCCGAGGCGGTGCGCTTCGCCCAGAAGCTCAGGCTGGAACTCGAGTCGACCCGCGCTTTCGAAACCGTGCGCGTGGTTCCCGACGCCGAGAGCGCCGCCGATCTCTACCTGCGAGGCGAGATCCTCCATTCGGACGGCGCGACCCTGAAGATCCGCTTGACCGCGGAGGACGCCTCCAACCGTCGCTGGCTCTCCGAAACCTTCTCCCGCAAGGTCGGCCCGAGGTTCTTCGAGAGCCCGCGCAACGCGGGGCAGGACCCCTACGACCCGCTTTTCGCCGAGGCCGCTGAGGCGGTGGCCGACAAGCTGCGAAAGCTCGACCCCGAGCGCCTGGCCGAAATCGAGCGGATCGGGGAGATCCGCTTCGCCCGCAGCCTCAGCGAAGAGGCCTTCGCGGACTACGGAGGCTGGAGAAACCGGCAGTTCGTGCTGACCGGGTTCCCCGACGAGAACGATCCGATGCTCAAGCGCGCGCGCGCGGCGCGCGTCCGGGACCGCATGTTCGTCGACGACTGGCAGACCTGGTACGAGGGCTTCTCGGGGGAGATGGACGAGAGCTACCGGCAGTGGCAGGAGCAGAGCCTGACCGAGGTACTGGCGCACCGTCAGGCCCGCAACGAAGCCATCGCCAAGGCCGTGGTCGGAGCCGTCCTGGTCGCCGGCGCCGCGGCCGCCGCATCGCAGGGGACGGACCTCGGCACGGCGGGCGCCGTCGTCGGCGGCGTGGGGGCGATCGCCGCCGCCGCCCAGGCGCTCGAAGCCCGCAGGCAGGCCAAATTCCACCGCGAAGCTCTGCACGAGATCGCACAGTCCATCGACGCCGAAATGGCCCCGAACGTCATGCGGCTGGAGGAGCGCGAAGTGGAGCTGACCGGCAGCGCCGCCGAGCAGTTCCGTCAGTGGAGGGCTCTGCTGCGCGAAATCTACGCCGAGGAAGCCGTCCCCGACGTCGATCTCTGAGACCGCGTGCCTGACCCGACCAACGACCCGGACCCGCGCGGGAAATCCGAAGCTCTCGACGACGCCAACGAACGCGCCTGGGCACGGCGCGGGAGATATCTCGGCGGGGCCGCCGGGGTGCTGCTGGCGACCGTCGTCGCCGTCGTCGGGATGAGCGTGTTCTTCCCCGGCGCGGACGCTACCCACTCCGATCCCCCCGAAACCGAAGTTCCGCCGGAGTTGCCGGTTCCGGCCCCCTTTCCCGACCGCGAGGCCCGCGAACTCTTCCTGCAGGCGCTCGAGGACTACCGCGTCGGACCCAAGCCGGAAGTCGAGTCCGAGGCTTTCGCCGCCTGGAGTTCCGAGGCCCGGGCGCGTCTCGAAGCCGGCGAGAAGGCCGCGGTGGAGGCCTTCGCGAACAGCGCCTTCGGCGAGGCTCTGCGACTCCTGACCGAGACCGCCGAACGCGCCGAGCGCGAGCTGGAGTCCCGCGACACGGCCTTTCGCGAAGCCCTCGACGACGCCGAGACGGCCCGCGCGGCCGCGGATCACGCGCGCGCATCGAGCCGCATCGCTCAGGCCCTGAAATGGAAGCCCGCCGACCCCGAGGCGCAGGTCCTGGCCCGGCGAATCGACGAGCTGCCGGCGGTCGCCGAGGCACTGGAAGAGGCCCGCGTGGCGCGCGCAGAAAACCGCCCCCGGCGCGAACTCGAAGCCCTGCGCAAGGCCCTCGCCGCGGATCCCGACCGCCCCGACGCGAGAGCCCGGGCGGAAGCGATCTTTCGGGATCTCGCCGCGAAACGCTACGCGCGCGCACTGAACCGGGGTCTCGCCGCCGCCTCGGCCGGGGACCTGGACCGCGCCCGGGCCCGGCTGGCCGATGCCCGGTCCCTCGCCCCCGACCGCGAAGAGACGCTCGCGCTCGAGCGCGAAGTGGAAGCTCTGGCCAGACGCGGCGAAGTCCGGCGCGCTTTCGAGCGCGCCGAAGCGGACGCGCTCGAAGACCGCTGGCGCGAAGCCGCCGCCGGCTACGCCGCCGTCCTGATGCAGGATCCCGTCCACGCCCCGGCTTCCGGACGCCTGGACCGCGCCCGGGAAATTCTCGCCACCCGGGCAGCGGTCGAGGGGCTGCTCGCCCGGCCCGAGCGTCTCGCCGAGGCGGGGGCCGAGCGCGCGGTCGCCGCCCTGATCGAACGAGGTCTCGCGCTCTCGGCACACAGTCCGAGCCTGGCCGGCTCCCTGCGGGAACTCGGCCGCCAGAGCGAGCGCTACCGCAGAGAGATCAGCGTGCTCGTGATCTCTGACGGACGCACCAGCGTCGCCGTCCGCGGCCTCGGGCGCATCGGCGAGGTTGAAAACAAGTCTCTTCGGCTGCGCCCCGGCCGCTACACTTTCGAGGGTAGGCGCAAGGGCTATCGCGACAAGCTGGTCGCCGTCGCGCTGACTCCCGAGGACGACGGCCGGGAGATCGAGGTGAGCTGTGACATCCCTCTCGAAACCAGGTGAACTCGTGAATTCCCGGCGGACCGGGCGAGGTCCGCGGCGCGCCCGGTCCGAGTCCTCGCCGGCGGGCGACTGAAGCGAATCCATGCCCTTCCGACGCCGCGAGCCGCCCGGCACCAACCTCGCCCTGCTGGACGTGATGTCCTGCGGGCTCGGCGCCGTGATCCTGGTGCTGATGCTCGCCAAGCCTCATCTGGCGACCACCGAGATCCCCGCCCAGGCCGAAGTCCTCGAGGCCGAACTGGTCGGCTTGAACGCCCGGCGCGAAGCGCTGAACGCCGAGCTGGCCCGCGCCGAGAGCGAAGCCGAGCGCGAGCGCGTGCGCGTGCTGGCCCTGCGCCGGCGCAGCGGCGTGCTCGAGGCCCGCCGTCGCGACCAGTCCCTCGAGACGGCGCAGCGGCGGAGTTCCCTGTCGGCGGTCGAGAGCCTGCTGGAAAACCGTCCGGACCCGCCGACCGCCCCGACGCCCGACACGGTCGAGTTGGAGGCCAACAACGAGGCCGAGTACCTGATCGGCCTGAAGGTCGAGGGCCGGCGCATCGCCATCCTGATCGACGCCAGCGCCTCGATGACCGAGGAGAGGCTGATCGAAGTAATCCGGCGCAAAACCGGCACGCCGGACGAGCGTCGCGCCGGCCCCAAGTGGCAGCGCGCCCGCCGCGTCCTGCGCTGGCTCCTGGCCCGCCTCCCCCCCGACTCCCAGGTCGCGGTCCTCACCTACGCGGAGAAGGCCGAGTTCCTGGGCGAGCAGCGCTGGACGGACGCCTCCGATTCCGCGGCCCTCGGCGCTCTGGCCGTGGCGCTCGACGAGGTCGATCCCCGGGGTCCGACGAACTTCCGCGCCGGTCTCGACGCCGTCTGGGCGGAGCGTCCCGACAGCCTCTACGTGGTCACCGACGGCCTGCCCACCCAGGGACGCGAGAGGAGCTTGCCCCGCCGATTCCTGAGCGGGATCAAGGGCGGCTGCGGGAACTCGAACACCATCTCGGGGGAATGCCGCCGGGCGCTGATGAACGAGGCCATCGACCGGAACTGGAACGGGCGGGTCGCGAACGCCATCCTGCTGCCGCTCGAAGGCGATCCCGAAGCTCCGGCGGTCTACGCGAACTGGACGAGAGGCACGGGCGGGCGCCTGCTCGCGCCGAGCCCGGACTGGCCATGAGACGGCGGCGGCGCGCGTTCGACGTCTTCAGCATCTCGTTTCTGGACGCGATCGCCTGCGGTTTCGGCGCGGTGATCCTGCTGCTGATCGTCAGCCTGAACGCCGACCGCGCTCCGGCGGGAGCCCCGCCCGATGTCTCCGCCCTGCTCGACTCGGCCGTCGAAACCCGCCTCGAGACCACCGCCCTGAAAGAGCGTCTGGAACTCAGCCGGTCGGTGGACGCCGATGCCCGCGCCGAGGCGGCGGAACTCGAAGCGCGCATCCTCGCGGCGAGGGCCGCCTACGAAGCCGACCGCCGGGAAGCCCAACGGCTCGAGCGCCGACTGGCGAAGCTCATCCCGCCCGAAGAGCGCCCGGCCAGCGCCGCCACGCGCACCCCGGGCCCGGCGGAGGAACGCGACGACGAAGTGGGCGGGATCCCCGTCGGCAGCGAGTACGTGATCTTCGTGATCGACACCTCGGGATCGATGCGGAGCATCTGGGAAAAGGTCGTCGGGCGCCTCGAAGCCGTGATCGACGCCCACCCGACGGTCAGCGGCTTTCAGGTCGTCAACGACAACGGCACCTACCTGCTCCCCGCGTACAAAGGGCGCTGGATCTCGGACACCCCCTCGCGCCGCCGCAGCGTCAAGAAAATGCTCCGGAATTGGAACAGCCTGTCCAACAGCAGTCCCGTCGAAGGCCTCGAAGAGGCCCTGGAACGCTACGCCCGTCCCGGCCGCAGGCGCTCGGTGTATGTATTCGGCGACGAGTACACCGGCGGCTCGTACGACGTGGTGCTCGATTCGCTGGAGCGCCACAATCGGGACCCGGTCAGCGGGCAACCGCTGGCGGAGGTTCACGCCCTGGGCTTCTTCTCGACCGCGGGGGCGACGAGCGCGAGCTACCTGCTGTCGTCGGCGCGTTTTTCGATCCTCATGCGCGAGGTCGTGCGGCGCAACCGGGGAACCTACCTGACCGTGCCCTGATGCCCGGAGCGGGCTTGGCGACCCGACCTCGCGCCGGCGGGGGCGCGTGGCAGGGACGCCGTCTCAGCCAGTCCCGTCGGGATCGGGGGCTGGAAGCGCGCTGATGCGCCCGACCAGCACCTCGTCGCAGTAGCGGCGGGTGTCGATCACCAGGCCGTCCTGCAGGCGCTGAAGCTGGTGCAGGAAGAACATCAGCACGATGCTGATCAGCAGCGCCACCAGGGTCGAGTTGAAGGCCAGGCCCAGACTCTCGGTCATCGCGAAGATGTCGCCCGCCAGCGCCTGGTCCGCCTGGGACAGCGCCCGCCCGATGCCGCGCACGGTGCCGATGAAGCCGATCGAAGGGATCGCCCAGATCAGGTAGCGGATCAGCGAGTTCTCGGCCTCCTGCTGGGCCGCCAGAGCGTCCACGCCGGCCTCGATCGCCTCGGAGGCGTTCTGCACGTCGCGCTGGACCGCGAAGCGCCGCAGACCGGCGGCCAGCGTCTGGACCAGGGGCGTGCGCCAGACGTCGGGGCGCTGGCGTCCCAGCTCCTCGAAGCTCCGGACGGCCCGGGCGGGATCGCCCGAGACGTCGGTGTCCTCGAGCAGGTCGGTGTCGAACAGGTACTGCTGGCGCAGGATCGTCCGGTACTTGTCGAAGATCAGGAACAGCCCCCAGACCATCAGCACCAGACAGATTTCCTGCTCGTAGTCCTTCAGTACGATCCAGAGATTGCGCGGAGTCGCCATGCCCGCCTCCATGGCGGCCTCGATCGACCGCTCTGCCTGGGGGCGGACCCAGCCCAGGTAGGCGGCGTGGATCCCGACGATGGAGGCGGCCAGGGCGGCCAGGCTTCGAAACATTTCAGATGTCCACCGGGAAGGTCGTGGGCGAGTTCAGACTGAGGCGCCCCTGCGCGATCGCCACCCCGGCCGCCGCGGCGGCCGTCACGGCCAGGGCGACCAAGAGCCAGAGAATGCGCCGACGCTGCATGGTCTCCTCCTATAGATAGCGGCCGATGCGAAAGCCTAGGTCATCCCGGCGGCCGCCGAACCCTTCGCGGCGGGCGGCGCGAAGTCCGCTGCGCGTCCCCGTGCGCCAGCTCGCTCCCTTGACCACGTGAACGCTTCCGTAGCCGGGACCCAGGGGGTCGATTTCGACCGATCCCGGGGCCGGAGGCTCGAGCAGATAGAAGTCGTGGACCCACTCGCTGGCGTTGCCGGTCAGGTCGAACAGTCCCGAGCGCTCGGGCGCGAAGCTGCCGACCGGGGCGAGCCGGGCGAATCCGTCCGAGTAGCGGGGGACGTAGGTTTCGACCGACCCCTTGGCAGTCTCGTCGGCGACGTTGCCCACTCCGGACGGCAGCGTATCCGAGTCGCCCCAGGGAAAGACCGTCCGGCGCCCGCGCCCGGCCTGCCGCGCCAACCACTCCCACTCCGCCTCGGTCAGCAGGCGGTAGCCGTCCGGCGGATCCTGGCCTCCTCCCGCGTGGGCGTAGAACGGAGTCAGGCCCTCCCGGACGCTCAGCCAGTCGCAGAACGCCACCGCCTCCGCCCAGGAGACCGAGGTCGCGGGGTGGTCGCCCCGCTCCCCGGGGTGCCCGGGGCGGAAGCTGCGGAACTGCTCCAGGCTGACTTCGTGCAGTCCGGCGTAGAACGGCCGGCTCAGCCGGACGTCGCGCTCGAACTCGTTGGCGCGCTGTCCCTTCTCGCCGCGCGGATCGCCCATCCGGAACGCCCCCGCCGCGCCGGGATTGAGCAGCACCAGGCTCGCGCCGACGGAGTTGGTGTAGCGGACGGGCGCGCGCGCCAGCCGCGCCTCCCGCTCGGTCAGCAGGGTCTCCCGCAGCAGCGTGGCCCGCTCGGGGTCCGGAGCGAGCGTGCGGCGGACCGTCTCGTAGCCGCGGCGCTGCAGCTCGATCCGCGTTTCCTGCGCCGGCAGAACCAGATCGAGGGGGGTCCGGCCGGCGGGCTCGCCGTCGATCCGCACCTCGGAAACGGGATCGGATTCGATCCGCGCGCGCCCGGTCTTGCGGGTCAGGTGCAGCTCCAGGGTCCGCGTCTCCCCCCGGTCGAGGGTCGCGTGCAGGGTGCGGGGAAAGTAGCCCTCCAGCGAGTAGCGCACGCTGTGCTCGGCGTGCGCCGCTACGCGCTCGGGATTCGAGGCGCGGAATCCGTCGACCAGCAGCAACCCTCCCGCTGGGGACAGGTCGAAGCGCAGCTCGGCGGAGGGAGGGACCAGGCGGTAGTTGCGGCGGGCCAGGGGCCGGTCGCGGGTCAGCTCCAGCGTGTCGCGGACGGGCGCGTAGCCCGGCAGTCGGAGCGCGACCGGATAGCGCCCCGCGGGCAACTCCCGCTCCAAAGGCGTCGGCAGGGGGTCGAGGCCTTCGATCTCGACCGACGCCCCGCTCGGCTCGGAGCGCAGTTCGAGCCGTCCCCGGGCGCGACTCAGCGGCAACGAGACCTCCAATCGGGCGCCCCGCTCGACCTGGATGTCGAGGTCGGCGATCTCGTACCAGTCGTGGCGGGCGGAGAGACGGTAGGCTCCGGCGTGCAGTTCGTGCTCCAGGAGCGCGCCGATGCCCGCCAGCGCGTCGTCCACGTACCAGCGTGTTTCCACCTCGGGAGGATGCGTGGAAGCGTGGACCCGTCCGGGCAGCGGCTCGAGCGCGACGCTCAGGGTCCGGCCGGGGGTGTGGATCGGCAGCGTCCTGGCGGCGAACCCGGGTGCCGAAACGCGAACCTCCAGTTCGCCCCCGAGATCGTAGACCCGGCCCAGGATCACCAGCGCCCAGCCGGACGCGAGTTCGATCCGGGCGTTCTCCGACGCCTCCGGGGGTTGCACCTCGACGGGCGTGCCGCGCGTCAGCGCCAGCGTCACGCCCAGCACCAGCGCGCCGACCGCCAAGCCCAGCGCGGCGTAGAGGGAGCGGAGCCACCAGCGCCTCTGCACCCTTCGAAGCTGGCGTTCAGTGGGAGACATCGCAGACGATCGGGTTCGGCTCAGTAGACGAGATCCGTATCGGTAATCTCCTGGCGGACCAGCCGGCCCTCGCGGTAGTAGGACGTGACCTCGACATCCCCATCGCCGTTCAGGTCCTCTTCCTTGCGGGCCAGGACCGGCCGGGCTGGGTCGTCGCCTTCATAGTATTCCCAGACGTCGGAACGTCCGTCTTCATTCGCGTCGATCTCGGCGCGCTCCGGGAAACCGGAAAGATCGTAGAAGGTACGGATCTCCATCCCGCCGGAAAAATCCCGGTCTTCCAGCTCGATGGCGCGACGCCGGCCCTCGTACTCCACCCGCCGGTCGATGCTTCCGTCGTTGTTGGTGTCGTGCTCCTCGTCGGTCAGCCAGCCGTTCGCGTAGCGGAACAAGCCGTCGCGGACCCCGTCGAAGTCCCGGTCGACCACGACCCGCGTCGCGCGGCCGTCCGCGCCGTACTCGGTCCAGCGGTCCGGCATCCCGTCGTGGTTGGTGTCCTGTTCGCGAGAGGCGATCCCGCCGGAGCCGTGGTAGGCGTTGACCGTGTCGAAGCGGCCGTCGTAGTCGGTGTCCTCCAAACGCGCGAGCAGGGCGCCGCTGCGCGCGTCGTGCTCGATGCGGATTTCCGGATTCCCGTCGCGGTCCGCGTCCAGCAGCTTGACCAGCAGCTCCTGTTCGCCGACGCGGTGAAGTTCGCGTTCGAAGATGGATTCCGGCAGATCCCGCTCGACCGGTGCGCGCGGAGCTGCCAGCGGATCGACGGACGCCCGGGGCTCGGCGCCGCCCGCGGCGGCCGCCCCGCTGCGAGCCAGCTTCTCTTCGCGTCGGATCTGCTCCAGCAGCTCTTCCTGCCGCCGGAGTTCGGCCTCGATCTCGTCCTCCAGCGCCCGCTGGCGCCAGAGTTCGCCCTCGATCTCGGCTTCCAGGATTTCTTCGGAGCGAGCGCTGCCCTGCTGGCTGCGGACGGGCAGGCTTCCGTCGTCCCCCCGGCGCTCGGTCGCGGCGAAAGGCACCGAGGGGCCGAACGCAGCCGCGCTGGCGGCTCCGGCGCTCCCGGCCGGGGCGCCTCCGAGCAGCGCAGCCAGCAGCCAGACGGGGGTGGAGAAGGGCGCTGCAGGGCTACGAATGCGCATTTCCTCCGCCTCCCGGCACCGGGCTCGAAAAGCTAGCACGCGCCCGGGCCGCGGCCCGGGCTATCGCTTCCAGAAATCGCTGAACCCGCCGCAGCTCAGCGCCCCGAATTCCTTCGTTCCCGTGGGCGCCGCTTCGCCGTCGACCTCTACCGCCCGCTCGCTGGCCAGGTCGAAACGCACGTCCACGCGGCCGTCGAAGTCGCGGTCCTCGGCCTGCACGCTGGGGGCGCCAGCGGCGTAATCGACCCAGACGTCCGGGCGGCGGTCGGCATTGGTGTCCGCCTCCATGCGCAGCGGCACCCCGTCCTCGTACAGGTTGCGGCGGTCGCCGTAGCCGTCCCGGCTCGAGTCCTCGACGCTGACCCGGATCACGCCCGCTTCGTACTCGATCCGGGTGCGCGGCGTGCAGCGCCACTGTGCGTTGCCCTCGGCGTCGAAGCGCGTGAGCCGGTCCGGGAGGCCGTTGCAGTTGCGGTCCTCCTCCTGGGCGGCGATCCGCTCGCCGTCGAAGAGGAAGACGATGTTGGGGCGGGTGCAGCTCCCGCGGGCCTCGGCCTGGATCCGCTTGACGCCGCCTTCCAGGTGCTCCCAGACATCGATCCAGCCGTTCTGGTTGGTGTCCCGCTCCACGCGCCGGACCTCGCCGCCGGCCAGGAAGGTGAAGGTGTCGTAGGCGCAGTCTCCGTCGCTGTCCACGGCGTCCTCGACCACCTGCCCATCCGGTGAGAAACGCTGCCGGTGATCCAGGCAGCCCGCCCCCCGGTCCTCCTCGAGTTCCGCGGCCACGCCGTCCGCGAAGCGCGTCACGCGCTCGGGCTCGCCGTCCTCGTCCAGGTCTTCGATCCGCTCGCGGGGCTCGCCGGCGGCGTCGAAGACGAGGCTCAGGTCGGGCTCGCCGTTGGCGTCGGTGTCGCGCCGCTCCAGGGCGATCTTCCCGTCCGGGGCGAGGTCGAGCCAGCGGTCGACCCGGCCGTCGGCGTCGGTGTCGTGCTCCTGGCGCAGCTCGACCCCCGCCTCGAGGTAGACGCGGACGTCGAAGCGGCCGTCGCCGTCGGTGTCCCTGCGGACTTCGCGCGGTTCCGACTCGCCCGCGGCGTAGAGATCGATCTTGTCCACCCGGCCGTCGGCGTCCGCGTCGGACTCGACCCGCGAAAGCGCGCCATCGAGGTAGTGGGAGACGGTCTCGAAGCGGCCGTCGCCGTCGAGGTCCGATTCCTGCCGCGCGAGCCGCCCGTCCTCGTAGTGGGACAGACTGTCGAACTCGCCGTCGAAGTCGGTGTCCGAGCGCAGGCGAACTTGAACGCCGTGCCGGAATTCGCCGATGTGGTCGTCCCGGCCGTCGAAGTCGCGGTCCTCGGCCTGGCCGGTCTGAATCCCCTGCGCGTAGGTCTTCGCGGCATCGGTGCGGCCGTCGCCGTTGGTGTCCACGCGCTCGAGCCGCGGGCGGCCCGCGGCGTCGAACTCGGTCCACTGGTCGAAGGCGCCGTCGCCGCTCGCATCCCGCATCTGGCGGGCGATACGGCCCGCCTCGAACTCGCTGACCGCCTCGGCGAAGCCGTCGCCGTCGGCGTCGCGCTCCTCGCGCACCCGCCTCTCTCCGCTGTCGTCGTAGAGCGTGGACACCTCCGGGACGCCGTTTCCGTCGGCGTCGAGTTCGACCCGCGCGCGGCGCTCCCGGCGATAGTGGACGATCGCCTCGAAGACGCCGTCGAAGTCCTCGTCGCTGAAATCGCGGGCGATGGAACCCTGGGCGTCGTATTCGGCGCGGTAGTCCACTCGGCCGTCGAAGTTGCGGTCCTCCGTCAGCCCCGCGGCGAGTTCGCCCGACAGCCGCGCGGTCCGGTCCGGCTCCCCGTCGCCGTTGGTGTCGGTCTCCACCCGAGTGCGCGCGCCGCCGGCGTAGTCCGTCCAGGTGTCCACCCGGCCGTCGCCGCTGGTGTCCTCCAGCACGCGCTGGGGCTCGCCGGAAACCGGGTCGAGCATCACCCACTGGTCGGGCTGGCCGTCGCCCCGCGTGTCGCGCTCCTGCTTGTGCATGCGGCCGTCCTCGAAGAAGCTCCACAGGTCCGTGCGGCCGTCGAAATCCTCGTCCAGGAACTGCTGCAGCGGCCGGCCGTCCCGCAGCTTCTCCGTGAAGTCGACGCGACCGTCGGCGTTGCGGTCCTGTTCGCGCTCGCTGGGCTGGCCGTCCGCGAAGCGCGTGCGCAGTTCGAGCGCGCCGTCGCCGTCGCTGTCCTCGCGCTGCTCGGCGAGCTGCCCCGCGAGGAAGTCGTACTCCACGTCCACGCGACCGTCGTAGTCGCGGTCCTCGCGCTGGACCGAGCGCTGGCCGCCCGCGAACTCCACCCAGGTGTCGACCGCACCGTCCGCGTTGGTGTCGCGCTCGCTGGCGACCTTGGCGCCGTCGCGGTAGCGATCGTCCACGTCGGCCGTTCCGTCGCCGTCCGCGTCGCGCGTCTCGCGCTCCAGCGCGTCGTCCCGGTATTCGCGCCAGACGTCGAAGACGCCGTCGGCGTCGCTGTCGATCTCCTCGCGGACCCGCACTTCCCGCTCGTCGTAGTGGACCGCGATCTCTATCCGACCGTCGCTGTCCGCGTCGCGTTCCTGGCGCACCCGCCGGCCGTCCCGGAAAAACAGCAGCGTCTCGTGGCGGCCGTCGTGGTCCACGTCGACCTCCTCGCGCGCGAGCGCCTCGCCCCGGTAGTGGCCGATCCGGTCGGGCGAGCCGTCGCCGCTGGTGTCTTCCTCGGTGCGGATCTTGAGCCCCTCGGCGTAGTGGATGCGCAGGTTAAGCTCACCGTCGCCGGTCGTGTCCTGCTCCTCGAGCTGCTTGTTCCCCTGGGCGTCGAAGGTCGAAAGCGCCTCAGGCCGGCCGTCTTCGTCCGGGTCGAGCCACTTCTGGTAGACCCGGTCGCCGCGGTACAGGGTGACGTCGTTCGGCTTGCCGTTGCCGTCGGGATCCCGTTCCAGCCGCGTCCGGACGCCCGCCTCGAAATACAGGTGGGTGTCCGGTCGTCCGTCGAAGTCGCTGTCGTCCCGCTGCAGCGAAGGCCTTCCCTCGGCGTCCAGGTCCACCCAGCGGTCGGGCCGGCCGTCGCCCGAGCGGTCCTCTTCGACGCGGATCTCCCGGCCGTCCTCGAAGAAGCGCCACTGGTCGACCCGGCCGTCGCGGTCGCCGTCCAGCTCGATGCGCTCGATCTCCCCGTCCAGGAAGTGGTCCCAGCGGTCGGGGGAGCCGTCCCCGTCGAGGTCCGCGACCTGCCGCAGAAGTTGTCCGGTCGCGGGGTCGAACTCGCGAACCACCCCCGCCCGGGCCAGGTCGGGCCCGAACGCCGACAGCAGCAGGCCAGCGGCGCAGGCCCGAGCGATCACGGGCACCGATCCGGATCCGGGCAACTTCCGTCTTGAGTGAAGATCAGGCGCATCGGCTTGTTCACGATGTAGTGGATGCTCGTGGGCGGAGGCGGAAAGGGGCTGGCGTGCCGGAACGCCCGGCTGGCCGTCTCGCCCAGCAGCGTGTCGGTGATTCGCGCAACCTCCACGTCGTGCGCGGATCCGCCGCGGTCCAGCCGGAAGCTCAGCGTCACCTGGCCGTCGCCCAGTTCGGGGGGCACGGACCAGCGCTCGTACACGCGCCGGCGGATCCGCTCCAGGTACTCCACGCAGACGGGGTCGGCCATGCAGTCTCTCTGCTCTCCGACCAGCGCGCCGCGACGGCCCGCGCCGTCGAGCAGCGCCCGGGAATCCCCGACCTCGACGTCGGCCACGCGCGCGCCGATCACGTCGCCTTCGACGGCGTTGTCGGCGATCACTCCGCGCGCGACGTTCGGAGCCGAGACCAGCGCGGGGCGCGGGCTGACCTCGGGGGAAGCGGCCTCCATCAGCCTCGGGCCGCGGGTCGTCGGCGCGGCCCGCACGCGGGTGACCTCGGCGCTCGCGGCCCGGGGAATCCGCTTGGGCTGCGCCACGGGTCGCTCGGAGAATACGCTCAGCGCGCGGGCCTCGACCTGCATCCGGCGGGGAGAGGCGGTCACGGCGGTGCGCGTGACTTCGGCGAGCTGGGTGCTTTCCAGCCGCTCGACCCGGCTCTTCTCCACGATCTCCGGCTGATGGGTCGGCCGGTGGCGGATCACGCTGGCGTCCGGCACGCGCTGCGCGAGCCGCTTGCGCCGCAGCTCGGGCGGCTGGGGCACGGGCTCGGGCTCGAACACCCGCACCAGCACGACCTCCTCCCGGGGGAGAACCGCGCCCAGGATCACGTTCCAGAACGCCGCCAGCAGCGCCAGGTGCAGGCCGATCGACACCACTGCGATCGCCCAGCGGGGCACCCGCCCGCCGCGATCGTCGAGCGGGTCGTAGCGGGGGACGCTCGCGGCGATCTCCGGCCCGAGGGGGCCGCTGGCCAGGGGACTCGCGCTCGCCATCGGAAAGTTTGGATTGCCTCTGCGTGCGTTCTGTTCGACCGTCGGTCCGGAATGCCGAACTCTCCGAAAGACCGCGCGGCCAGAAGCGGCTCAACCTAGAATCGCCCCGCCTTGCGTGTCAACCCGAGCCGGGTCGTAACTGCTCGACAATTCAGCCAATTCGAGATTTCCAACGGAGCCGCGGAGGGGGCCGGGAGCCCGGGCCGGGTCGGGGCTCCGAGCGCCGCGCGAATTGTCCGCGGCTTGAACCGGAGCTCAGTTTCGGTTATCGTTCGCGGCCTGCGGCGTGTTCCTGGCGGCTAGTCGCACGTTTCATGTGCACCCTGATCCTGCTGGACCGAGTCGTGCCCGGAATCCCCATTCTGGTCGCGGCAAACCGGGACGAATTCCTGTCGAGGCCCGCGGCTCCGCCCGCGGTCTTCCGTCCTGGGGGCCTGCCGGCCATCGCGGCACCCCAGGATCTCGAAGCCGGAGGGACATGGATGGGCGTCAACGCCGCGGGCCTGTTCGCGGGGCTCACCAACCGCCCCGCGGAAAGCCGGGACGAAAGGCGACGCTCGAGGGGGCTGCTGGTGATGGACGCACTGGGGAGCCGGGACGTGGCGGAAGTCGAAGCGGGGCTCGGTGGAGACCCACACCGGCGCTACAACCCGTTCTTCCTGTTGAGCGCCGACGGCCGCCGCTGTTCGCTGGCGAGCGTGAGCGAGACCTTCACGCGCGTGCGGGCGCTGGAGCCCGGAGTGCACGTGGTCGGCAACGAGGACCCGAGCGATCCCGGCTCCGACAAGATCTCCCGGATCCGCTCGGACGCGGAGCGGAAGATCGACCCGCAGGAGTCCTTCGAGGCGCTTTTCGCCGGACTGGTCGAGATCCTGGGCGGCCACGAACTCGATTCCGACCCGTTCCGGAACACCTGCGTGCACACCCCGGACTACGGTACGCGCTCCGCCGCGGTCCTGGCGCTGGGTCCGCGGGCCCGGGGCTACTGGGCGAGCGAAGGCCCTCCCTGCAAGACGAAGTTCAACGACTACACCAGCCTGCTGGACGCTCTGCCGCAGGCCTGACCCGAGGGAAGACTTGAAGCGAATCGGAAGCAATCTGAGGCCTGCGGACCAGAAGCCGCAGCGCAATCTGACCAACATCATCGTCTACAGCGAGGACGAGAAGCCGCGCAACGACTACCCGGAGAAGATCATCTCCCCCGCGCTGCCGAAGTCCTGCTGCACGGACGAGAACCGCGAACTCGTCGGCAACACCAAGGAAGTCGACGGCTTCAAGTTCTGCTACAAGATCTGCCAGGTCTGCGGACACGCCGTGCGCTACTTCTACCCGGCCGTCGAGACCAACGACGAAGCGGTTCGCGAGTACCGCGCCTGGAAGCGCTACATGGCGCAGTAGGCGGGGCCCGCCCGCGCTGGCGCCGGGCGAGACGGACCCGCGGCGCGGAGCGGGGCGCATGCTCGAAACTCTGCGGGAAGCCGAACGCTACCTCGACGGGCTGATCGACCTGGAGCGCCGGGCCGACTTCGATTACGAGTCGCTGGGCCTGGCGCGCATCGAGGCGCTGCTGGCCGCGATCGGCGAGCCGCAGAAGGGTCTGGCGTGCGTGCACGTGGCGGGCTCGAAGGGCAAGGGCGCGACGACCCTCGCCGGCGCCGCTCTGCTGCGCGCCGCCGGCCGGCGCAGCGGCAGCTTCACCTCGCCGCATCTGGAGAGCTGGCGGGAGCGCTTTCAGATCGACGGCGAGCCGGTCGGCGAAGCGACCCTGCTGGCCGGCCTGAGGCGCATCCGGCCGGCCGTCGACCGCCTGCGGGCCGACCCCCGGCTGCGGCCGAGCTTCTTCGACGTCAGCACCGCGCTGGCCCTGGAGCTGTTCCGGGACGCGGGGATCGAGTGGGCGGCCGTCGAGGTGGGTCTCGGGGGGCGGCTCGATTCGACCAACCGGGTCGAGTCGCGCGTCTCGGTGATCACCGGCATTCAGCTGGAGCACACCGACAAGCTCGGCTCCACGCTGTCCCGGATCGCGCGCGAGAAGGCGGGCATCCTGCGCCGGGGCGTGCCGGCCGTGGTCGGGCCGCTGGAGCCCGAGGCCCGACGGACGATCGAGGGGCGAGCCCGCGAGCTGGGAATCCGCCTGCGGCACGTGCCCGCCCCCGAAGTGCGCGCCACGCCCGAAGGCCTGAGCTTTCGCCTGGCCGATGGACGGCCGCTGTCGGTCCCGCTGCTGGGAGCTCACCAGGCGCTGAATCTGGCCCTGGCCGTGGAGTCGGTGGAAACCGCGCTGGAGCGCCGCCTCGATGCGCGGGAGCTGGACGCGCTGCGCGGCCTCTCGCTGCCCGCGCGCATCGAACGGATGGGCGGCGCGATCCTGGACTGCTCGCACACGCCGGACTCGGTGCGGGCGCTGCGGCGCGCGCTCGATGACGCCTGGCCCGGCCGGCGCTGGACGCTGGGCCTGTGCGTCTCCCGCGACAAGGACGTCGACCGCATGCTCGCCGAACTCGCTCCGCGGGTGCGCGCCTGCGTGGTCAGCGCCGCCGAGCCCACCCGCTCCCTGGACCCCCACGAGCTGGCGGAGCGGGCGCGGGCGGCGGGGATCGAAACCGTGCACGTCGAGCCGGACCCGCTCGAGGCGCTGCGGCGGACCCGCGATTCGGCCCGTCCGGACGAGCTGGTCGTGCTGACGGGTTCGGTCTATTTCGCGGGGGCGGTCCGCGCCGAACTGCGCCGGCTCTCCAGTGCCGGGGAGGCCGAAAGCGGCTCTCCCGCGGGGGGCGATCGGTAACGCGCCGGTCTCTCGAGGGGCGCGCCGGGCGGCTTGATTCGCCCGCCGGCACCCGCTCTAATGGCGACCTCCGAGGGCGATCCATGAACTTCGACTTCTCCGACGAACAGAAGCTGCTGCAGAAGACCGCGCGCGACTTCCTGCAGGAGCATTCCCCGCTGGCGGTGTGCCGCCGGGTGCTGGAGTCGGACGACGAGCTCTACGCCGAGGATCTCTGGAGCGGGGCGGCGGAGATGGGTTGGCAGGGCGCGGCCATTCCCGAGGAGTTCGGCGGGGCGGGGTTCGGCTACCTGGAGCTAGTACTGATCGCCGAAGAGATGGGCCGCGCGCTGGCGCCGATCCCTTTCGGCTCGTCCGTGTATCTGGCGACCGAGGCGATCCTGGCCGCAGGCGGCGACGAGCAGAAGAAGCGCTGCCTGCCGGAGTTGGCCTCCGGGCGATGGATCGGGGCCCTGGCCCTGGCCGAGCGCCCGGGACGTCCCGACCCCGCCCGGATCGAGACGCGCCTGGAAGGCGGTCGGTTGACCGGCACGAAGCGGGCCGTCCCGGACGCCGCCGCCGCGAACCGCGCCGTGGTGCTGGCCGCCGCGCCGGAGGGCCCGGCGCTGGCGCTGGTCGACCTGGACGGAGAGGGCGTCTCGCGCGAAGTCCTCGCGAGCCTGGACCCGTCGCGCCCGGGGGCGACGCTGCGCTTCGACGCGGCGCCCGCCGAGCCGCTGGGCCCGGCCGGTGGCGGTTGGGAGATCCTGGAGCGGGTGCTGCGGCGGGCGGCCGTGCTGCAGGCCTTCGAACAGCTCGGCGGCGCCGCGCGCGCGCTGGAGATCACGCGCGACTTCACGCTGGGCCGTTACGCCTTCGGGCGGCCGATCGCCTCGTTCCAGGCGCTCAAGCACCGCCTGGCGGACGTCTACGTGGCCGTCGAGCTGGCGCGCTCCAACTGCTTCTACGGCGCCTGGGCGCTGGAACAGGAGGCCCCGGAGTTGGGCGAGGCCGCCTGCAGCGCCCGCGTGAGCGCGACCGACGCCTTCGAGCTGGCCACCACCGAAATGATCCAGATGCACGGCGGCGTGGGCTACACCTGGGAATACGACTGCCACCTCTTCTACCGCCGCGCCAAGTGGCTCGCCGCCAGCCTGGGAGGCGCCGCCGACTGGCGCGACCGCCTGGTCGGCGAGCTGACCGCCGGCGGCGGCGCCTGACCGGACGGGACATCCATGGACTTCAACGATACGTCGGAAGAAGCCGCGTTCCGGGCCGAGGCCCGCGCGTTCCTGGAAGCGCACGTTGCGCCGCTCGAGCCGGGCCAGCGCGCCTCGTTCGAGACCGAAGACCCACAGACGGTCGAGGCCGCCCAGCACTGGCAGGCGCTCAAGAAGGACAACGGCTGGGCGTGCCTGACCTGGCCCGTCGAGTACGGCGGGCGCGGCGCGCGGCCGATCGAGTCGGTGATCTGGAACCAGGAAGAGGCGCGCTTCCGGGTTCCGCCCAATATCTTCGGCATCGGGATCGGCATGCTCGGCCCCACGCTGATGGCGCACGGAACGCCGGAGCAGCGCGAGCGCTACCTGCAGAAGATGGCGCGCGGCGACGAGATCTGGTGCCAGCTTTTCAGCGAGCCCGGCGCGGGTTCGGACCTGGCCGGCCTGCAGACCTCGGCCGTCCGCGACGGCGGGGACTGGCGGATCAACGGCCAGAAGATCTGGACCAGCGGCGCCCACTTCTGCCGCTGGGGGATGATCGTCACCCGCACCGACCCGACCGCCGAGAAGCACGACGGGCTGACCTACTTCATCGTCGACATGAAGGCGCCGGGCGTCGAGATCCGGCCGATCCGGCAGATCAACGGCGGGGCGAACTTCAACCAGGTGTTCTTCAGCGATGTGCGCGTTCCCGACGCGAACCGGGTGGACGCGGTGGGCAACGGCTGGCGCGTGTCCATGACCACGCTGCTGAACGAGCGCGCCTCGGTGGGCGGCGCCGGGGGCGGCGGCCTCGGCGTGCGCGACCTGATCCGGCTGGCCGGCCAACTCGAGATCGACGGCCGTCCGGCGCTCGAGGACTCGCACGTGCGCCAGCGCATCGCCGACTTCTACGTGCGGCTGCGCGGCGTGCAGCACACCGGCAACCGCACGCTGACGGCGCTCTCCCGCGGCCAGACCCCGGGGCCGGAGGCGTCGATCAGCAAACTGGTCACCGCGCCCCTGGCCCAGCAACTGGCCAGCTTCGCGATTGAACTGCAGAGCCTCGCGGGCGGAGAGATGGCCGCTTCGGGTTTCCAGGACGGCTACCTCGGCAGCCCCGGAATGCGCATCGCCGCGGGTACCGACGAGATCCTGCGCAACATCCTGGCGGAGCGCGTGCTGGGACTGCCCCGCGAACCGCGCATGGACAAGGGCATCCCCTTCAAGGACATCCCCACGGGCACCGCCTGAACCGGGTTCCGGGTTAGGCTGGTCCGGCATGGTCCGCGAACTGGTCGCCGCCGACACCGCCGAAGCCTGCAAGTTGCTGCGCGAGCGACCGCTCCACAACGTCTTCCTGGACCACGTGATCTCCAGCGGCATCCTCGGCCGCGCGCCCGGTTTCTACGGCTTCGCCCCGCGGGGACGGCTGGAAGCCATCCTGATGATCGGCCCGCTCGGCGGCACGATCCTGGAGGCGCGCGCCGAGGACGCCTACGAGCCGCTGGCCGAGTGCGCGGCCGCGGCCCGACCGCGGCCGCGCCACATCGTCGGCTGCGAGGAAGTCACCCGGCCCTTCTTCCGCGCCTACTCCCGGCGCGCCCCGGAGGTGATCTGGGAGCGGCGCGAACACTACTACGTGATCTCCGCGCGCGACCGGGACGGGCAGGACCCGCGCTCCGAGGCCGAGATCGAGCAGGCCACCCAGCGGGACTTCGAAGCGACCCTCGCCAACAGCGCGCGGCAGCACCGCGAGGACCTGAACGACGACCGCTACGGCGCCGACCCCGAAGGCTTCCGGCGACGTCACCTGCGCGATCTGCAGAACGGACGCTGGTGGGTGCTGCGCGAGCGCGGCGAGGTGGTCTTCCAGGTTCACGTCGGCGCGGAGAACCGGCAACTGGTTCAGCTCGGCGGGGTGATCACGGTGCCCGAAGCGCGCAGCCGCGGTCTGGCGACGCGCGGCATGCAGGCGATCGTCGAGCACCTGCTGGCACGGCGGCCGGCGGTCGGCCTGTTCTGCAACGTGGCCAACCGCACCGCCTGCGGCGTCTACGAGCGCGTGGGCTTCCAGCGCGCCTTCGACTACCGCAGCTGGCTGCTCGACGAGCCCCTCGAGCCCGAGCGCGAAGCGACCTACGCCTGAAGCCCCAGGGGCGGCGTCCCCCGATCCCGAGTTCGAAAAGTCCTACTCGAGCAGTTCGGGGCGGTCCCGGAAGTGTTCCAGGGCCTCGGGGTTGGCCAGCGCGTCCTGGTTGGCCACCGGGCGCCCGTGGACGACTTCGCGCACCGCCAGCTCGACGATCTTGCCGCTGCGGGTGCGCGGTATGTCGGGCACCTCCAAAATCCGGGCGGGCACGTGGCGCGGGGACGCCTGCGCGCGGAGCGCGCCTCGAATCCGCTCGCGCAGTCCGTCGTCCAGTTCGTGTCCGGGCTGCATCCGGACGAAGAGAACGATGCGCACGTCGCTCCGCCAGTCCTGTCCGACCACCAGGGCCTCGGCGATCTCCTCCAGCGCCTCCACCGGCCGGTAGATCTCGGCCGTGCCGATCCTCACCCCGCCCGGGTTCAGGACCGCGTCGGAGCGGCCGTAGATGATCATGCCGCCGCTCTCGGTCAGTTCGACGAAGTCGCCGTGGTGCCAGACGCCGGGAAAGCGCTCGAAATAGGTCGCGCGGTAGCGCTCGTCGCCGGGGTCGTCCCAGAAGCCGAGCGGCATGGACGGGAAAGGACGCGTGCAGACCAGCTCGCCCTTTTCGCCGTACACGCGCTCGCCCTCGGGCGAGTAGGCCGCCACGTCCATGCCCAGCGCCGGCACCTGCGCCTCCCCGCGGCGCACCGGGCCCGCGGGATCGCCGGCCACGAAGCAGCCGATCAGGTCCGTGCCGCCAGAAACCGAGGACAGGCAGACGTCCCGCTTCAGCTCGCGGTAGACGTAGTCGAAGCTCTCGGGCGCCAGCGGCGATCCCGTCGACAGGATGGTCTTGACGCTGGAGAGGTCGTGGGTCCGGCGCGGCGCGAGGCCGGCCTTGGCGAGCGAGTCGATGAACTTCGCCGAGGTTCCGAAAACGTCGATCCGCTCGCCGTCGGCAATGTCGAAGAGGTGCTCGGGGCCCGGGTGGCTGGGGGATCCGTCGTAGAGAATCAGCGACGTCTCGCTGGCCAGTCCGGAAACCAGCCAGTTCCACATCATCCAGCCGCAGGTCGTGAAATAGAAAAACCGGTCGCCGGGCCTCAGATCGGTGTGCAGTCGCTGCTCCTTCAGGTGCTGCAGCAGCGTGCCGCCGGCGCCGTGGACGATGCACTTGGGCCGCCCCGTCGTCCCCGACGAGTACAGGACGTACACGGGATGGTGGAACGGGAAGCGCTCGAAGCGCAGCTCCGCCGGTTCGCGCATCAGCTCGGACAGGCTCAGCGCGCCCGGCTGCGGCTCGTCGGACAGGAACGGGACCTCCAGGGTGTGCTCCAGGCTCGGCAGCGCCGCGGCGATCCGGCCGACGCGCTCTCGCGCATCGAACTCGCGGCCCGCGTAGCGGTAGCCGTCGGTCGCGATCAACAGCTTGGGTCCGATCTGGGAAAAGCGTTCGACCACGCCGCTGATGCCGAAGTCGGGGGAGCACGACGACCAGACGGCGCCGAGCGAGGTCGCCGCCAGCATCGCGACCACCGTCTCGGGCACGTTGGGCATGTAAGCGGCCACGCGATCGCCCTGAGAGAGACCCAGCGAACGGAACCCGTTCGCCAGCCCGGCGACCTGCCGGCGCAGCTCGCCAAAGCTCAGCGTGCGCCGCGCGCCGTCTTCGCCGCGGAAGATCAGCGCCTCGGCCTCGTCGGCGCGCCGCAGCAGGTTCTCGGCGAAGTTCAGGCGCGCCTCGGGAAAGAAGCGCGCGCCCGGCATGCGGTCGGCGTCGACCAGGGCCGGGCCCGAGCCGCGCTCGGCCACCAGCCCGCAGTAGTCCCAGACGCTCTCCCAGAAGGCCTCGGGATTCTCGATCGACCAGCGGTGCAGCGCGGCGTAGTCGGGCAGTTCCAGGCCGTGCGCCCGCTCCATCTCCCGGCGAAAGCGCACCAGCTGCGCGCGTTCGACGCGCTCGGCGGACGGCCGCCAGAGGACCTCGCTCACGCGCGGCTCCCGGAGCGCGGGCAGGCGGCTCGCCCGTTCCGCATGCTCAGCGCAGGCCGCGTCCGATCAGCTCTTCGGCGATCTGGACGGCGTTGGTGGCGGCGCCCTTGCGCAGATTGTCGCCGCACTCCCAAAACCACAGCCGGGAACTCGACAGATCCCGGCGCACGCGTCCGACCAGGACCTCGTCGCGGCCGGCGACCATGTCCTGAGTGGGGAAGCGGCCGCGCTCCGGCTCGTCGATCAACTCGATTCCGGGGAAGGCCGCGAAGGCCTCGCGCGCCTCCTCGGCCGAAAGCGGGCGCCCGGTCTCGACCAGCACGCTGGCGGCGTGTCCGACCGGCACCGGCACGCGCGTGCAGGTCATGGTCACGCGCAGCTCGGGATCGTCCAGGATCTTGCGCGTCTCGTGCAGCAGCTTGATCTCTTCGGTCGAATAGCCGTTGTCCAGGAAGGTTTCGCACAGCGGCACCACGTTGTCGGCGATCGGTGCGGCGAAGGCCCGCGGCTCCGGCCGCGGCTCTCCCGCCTGCCTCGCGCGCTGCTGGTTCTCCAGCTCCTCGAGCCCGGGCAGTCCGGCCCCGCTGACCGCTTGGAAGGTCGTCACGATGGCTTCGCGAACCTCCGCCACGCGGCGCAATGCCTCGAGGGTCATCGCGAGCGGAGTCGTGGTGCAGTTCGGACAGGAGACGATCCCCCGATGCTTTTCGACCGCGGCGCCGTTGACCTCCGGCACGACCAGCGGCACGTCGGCCTCCATCCGCCAGGTGCTGGACTTGTCGATCGCCACCGCCCCGCGCCGCGCCGCCTCGGGCGCCAGCTCCTTGGAGAGCGAACCGGTGGCCGCGAAGAACACGAAGTCGACGCCGTCGAAAGCGTCCGGCTCCGCCAGGCGGACCGGCACGTCCTGCCCGCGAAAGCGCACCGTCGACCCTTCCGAGCGCGCGCTGGCGAGGGCGCGCAGCTCCGACACCGGAAAGGATCGCTCCTCGAGCACCCGCAGCAGCACCTCGCCGACAGCGCCGGTGGCGCCGACCACGGCCACCGTTCTTCCGCGCTCGTCAACCGACATCCCGCTCTCCCAGGCGATCAGGGCGCACCATGCTAGTCCTTGCCGGGACTCGCCGCCAAACCCTCTGGAGCGGACCTCGAGACCGTCCTCGGGGTCCGGGGAGAGCTTCGCCCACCGGGGATCCGCTGCCGCGTCGTCCTCACAGCAGCAGGCCGGCGATGGCGCCGGTGAGGAAGGTGGCCAGGGAGCCGGCGGCGACCGCGCGCAGTCCGTCGCGGGCGATGTCCGCGCGGCGCTCGGGGGCCAGGCCGCCAAGTCCGCCGATCAGGATGGCGATCGAGCCCAGGTTGGCGAAGCCGCACAGGGCGTAGCTGGCGATGATCAGCGAGCGCGGGGACAGTTCGGCGCGCGCGGAGGACAGCATTTCGTAGGCGACGAACTCGTTGAGGACGGTCTTGACGCCGAGCAGCTCGCCGACGCGCAGGGCGTCTTCGGCGGGCACGCCGAGCGCGAAGGCGACGGGCGCGAGCAGATAGCCCAGCAGGGCCTCGAAGGTCAGGTCCCCGGCGCCGAACCACGACCCGGCCGCCCCCAGCAGCGCGTTGAGCAGGTGGATCAGAGCGACGAAGGCGACCAGCATCGCGCCGATGTTCAGCGACAGGCGCAGACCCACGGCGGCGCCCTGCGCCGCGGCGTCGATCGCGTTGACCGATTCGGTGCCGACGTCGATGCGCGCGCCGCCCAGCGTCTTCGGCTCGTCCTGCTCGGGGACCCACAGCTTGGCCAGCGCCACCGCCGCCGGGGCGGACATGAAGCTGGCGGCGATCAGGTGCGCGGAGTGCTCGGGCCCGACCAGGCCCATGTACGCGACCAGCACCGTGCCCGCCACCGTCGACAGTCCCGCCGTCATCACCAGGAACAGCTCGCTGCGCGTCAGCGCCGCGACGTAGGGCCGGATCATGACCGGCGCCTCGGTCATCCCGAAGAAGACATTGGCCGCGGTCGCCAGCGACTCGGCGCCGCTGATTCTCAGACTGCGATGGAGCAGCAGGGCCAGACCGCGTACCAGGCGCTGCAGGATCCCGTAGTGCTGCAGCACGCCGAACAGGCTGCTCATGAAGATCAGGATCGGGAGCACGCGGAACGCGAACACCTGCGGCAGGGAGACGGGATCCCCCTCCACTCCCATCACCTGGGCGGGCCAGGCACCGAAGACGAATTCGATCCCGGCGTCCGCGGAGCGCGTCAGGGCGAGCACCGCGTCGTTCAGCCAGACGAAGAGCGCCCGGCCGGGGGCGGTGCGGAGCACCGCGAAGGCGATCAGGAACTGCACCCCGAGGGCGACGCCGACGGTGCGCCAGTCGACGGCCCGGCGGCGGGCCGACGCCAGCCAGGAGACGGCGACGATCCCGGCGATCCCGAGCAGGCCGATCCAGCGCTCCAAGCTCTAGGCCCTCCCCGCGGCTTCGAAACGCCGCTGCAGCTCGCGCGTGGCGGCGGCGGGGACGGCGGCGTCCGCGACCGCGCCGATCAGGGCCGCCGCGGCCGCCCCCGCGCGCGCGACCCCGTCGATGTTCTCCGCATCGATTCCGCCGATCGCCACCACCGGGTGCCGGGCGGCGGCGACCGCCTCCGCCAGCCGCTCCAGGCCGCGCGCGGAGTACTCCGAGGTCTTGGAGCGGGTTCCGAAGACGGGACCGAAGCCGATGTAGTCGATCGGCCGATCCCGGCTCTGGCGCACCTGCTCCAGCGTGTGGGTCGAGAGCCCGATCGCCAGGCGTTCCCGCAGCGGCGCGGGGATCTCTTCGGGGGCTACGTCGTCCTGGCCGAGATGCACGCCTTCGGCCCCGGCCAGATCCGCCAGGTCGAAACGGTCGTTGACGATCAGCGCCGCTCCGGCAAAGCGGCAGCGCCCGACGGCCCAGCGCGCCAGCTCGAGCGCCTGGGCATCGGGCGTGCGCTTCAGGCGGAGCTGGACCGCGATCGCGCCGCCGGCGATCGCGCCTTCCACCACCCGGCGCGCGGGCCAACGGCGCTCCGGCGCGTCGTCGGCCAGCGCACACACCCCCCGCAGCGGAATCAAGCGTCTTCCCGATCGCGCAGGCCCAGTTCCGACATCTTCTTGCGCAGCGTGTTGCGGTTGATGCCCAACAGACCGGCCGCGCGGATCTGGTTCCGGCCGGAGCGCTCCAGGGCCTCTTCGATGATGGACCGTTCGAGACGTTCGACGAAGCCCCAGTAGGGTCCCCGCTCGCCGTCGGGGCGCGGCTGGTCGAGAACCTTGCCGAACTCCTCGCGCGCCGCGCGGGTCCAGTCGTCGTCGCGCGAGGCGGGCGGCTGCGCGGCATCGCGCACGTCCTCGAGCGAGATCACGTCCCCCGAGGACAGCACCAGGGCCCGTTTCACGACGTTCTCCAGCTCGCGCACGTTGCCGGGCCAGGGCAGCTCGCCCAGCCAGTCCAGCGCCGCCTGGGTGGGCCAGCGCCGCGGGACGTCCAGCTCGCGCGCAAAGCGCTCCACGAAGTGCTGCATCAGCGGGCCGATGTCGCTGCGCCGCTCGCGCAGCGGCGCGATCTGCAGCGGCACGACGTTGAGCCGGAAATACAGGTCTTCCCGGAAGCTGCGCTCCCGGACGCGCGCCTCCAGGTCCTGGTGGGTCGCCGCCAGGATCCGCACGTCGATCGGCAGCGCCTGCTTGCCGCCCAGCGGCGTGACTTCTCTTTCCTGCAGCACGCGCAGCAGCTTGGCCTGCAGGCCGGGCGGGAGGTCGCCGACCTCGTCGAGCAGCAGGCTGCCGCCCGCGGCCTCGCGGAAGCGTCCCGCCCGCGCCTCGGTGGCACCGGTGTAGGCGCCGCGCTCGTGGCCGAAGAGCTCCGCCTCGATCAGCTCCGAGGGCAGGGCCGACATGTTCACCGCCACGAACGGCCCTTCGCTGCGCCGGCTGTGATAGTGGATCGCCCGGGCGACCAGCTCCTTGCCCGTGCCGCTCTCGCCCCGGATCAGGACCGACGCCTCGCTGGCCGCGACGCGCCCGATCAGCTTGAGCGTCTCGAGCATCGCCGAGCTCTGGCCGACCAGGGTCTCGCCCTCCCGGAAGGCCTGGCCCAGCTCGCGGCGCAGCCGGGTGACCTCGCCGCGCAGGCGGCGCTGCTGCTCGACCTTGGCGACCAGGGCCTCGATCTGCTTCAGGTCGAAGGGCTTGGTCAGGTAGTCGAAGGCGCCGCGCTTCATCGCCTCGATGGCGTTTTCGAAGGTGTTCTGCGCGGTCATGATGATCACGTCGGGCCCGCCGCCCCGCTGGCGCAACTCTTCGAGCAGTTCCAGGCCCGAGGTGCCCGGCATCAGGATGTCGAAGAAGGCCAGGTCGAAGCGCTCGCCGGCCAACTGCTCGCGCGCGGCGTCGCCGTCGGCGGCCTCGACCACCTGGTTGCCCGAGTCCTCCAGCGCTTCGCGCAGCACGAAGCGGATCGATTCCTCGTCGTCGGCAATCAGAATGCGACTCATTCGTCCCTCCGCAGCGGCAGCCGCACGCTCACGCGCGTGCCCTCTCCGACCCGGCTCGAGATCTGAATCCGCCCGCCGTGCCGCACCACCCAGTGCTGGGCGATCGCCAGTCCAAGGCCCGTCCCCCCCGAGCGGCGGCGCGAGAAGAAGGGCGTGAAGACATGCGGCAGGTCCTCTTCGGGGATGCCCCGGCCGGAGTCGATCACGTCCACGCGCACCATGTGCAGCGGACGCTCGCCCTCGGAGAGGTGGTAGTCGGCCTCGACGCGCGTCCTCAGCACCAGCGTGCCGGAGTGGTCGATCGCCTGGGCGGCGTTGCGGATCAGGTTGAGAAAGACCTGGGTGATGCGGTCCGAGTCCAGCCGCAGCTCGGGGATGCTCGGGTCGTATTCCCGCCGGTAGCGCACGCGCTTCCAGTTCTCCGACTGCCCCTGCAGGTCCAGCAGGTTGTCCAGCAGCGCGTGCAGATTGTCGGGCCGCAGACGCAGATCTCCCCCCTGGGTCAGTTCCGAGAGGTCGTCGAGCAGGCGGCGCATGCGATCCGCCTCGCCGCGGATCAGGCGCGGAAAGCGGCTCAGCCCGTCGTCGCCAAGCTTGCCGAGCAGCAGCTCGGCGGCGCCGCGGATGCCGCCCAGCGGGTTGCGCAGCTCGTGCGCCATGCCGGCGGCCAGGCGCGCGAAGACTTCCGAGCGCGTCTCCTGGTCGGCGCGCTGTTCGAGCTCCTGGCGGATGGTCCGGTCGTACAGCAGCGCCACCACGCCGCCCGGGGGATTGGCGTGGGGCACGGCCGACACGGCCGCGTCCACGATCCGCTCCTCGCCGGCCAGCCGCGGCGGGATGCGGAGCGCGTTGAAGGCCAGGTCGCGGTCGCCGTCCAGCGTCTCGCGGATCAGCTCCGACAGCGGGTGGTCCGCGCCGTAGCCCTGCTCGAACGGACGGCCGATCGCGGTCTCGGCCGAGATTCCCAGGATGCGGCTGGCCTCCACGTTCTGAAGCTCCACCACGCCCTGGCCGTCCACCGCGACGATTCCCGCGCGCACCGCTCCCAGGATCTCGTCGAGGCGCTTGAGGTCGGGTGTCGCGGGCATGGCCGGTCCGGTTGCATTTCCCGCACGCGCCGGGGGATCTTCCCCGTTGCCCGCGCGCGGCTGGCGTTTGGGGCGCGGCGTCGATTGCCTAACCTATAGGCAAGCAACCGCGTCTGCGCCGGTCGGGCCGCGGGCGGCCGTTCACGGAGAGTCGAATGACACAGGCCCGGATCCGGCCGCAGAGGCAGTCGATCACGGTGAGCGAGGCGCGCGAACTGGTGCTGGCTTCGGCCCACCCGCTGCCGTCCGAGACCGTGGGACTGACCGAGTGCCCGGGCCGGGTCCTGGCCGAAGACGTCGCCGCGGACATCTCCATTCCCCCGGCCGACAACTCGGCGATGGACGGCTTCGCCGTGCGCGCGGCGGACGTCTCGGAAGTTCCCGCCGAGCTGCGCGTGGTGGACGACCTGCCGGCCGGCCGGGAATCCCGCAAACCCGTCGGCGCCGGGGAGGCGGCCCGCATCATGACGGGCGCGGCGATCCCGGAGGGCGCGGATGCGGTGGTGATGATCGAGGACACCGAGCCGCTGGCCGGGGGGGTGAGGATCCTGGCCACGGCCGAACCCGGCCAGCACGTCCGCCGCGCGGGCTCGGACGTGAGTCCGGGCACTCCGATCGCGAGCGCCGGCGACGCCTTGCGTCCGGCGCTGGTCGGCATGCTGGCGGCCATCGGGCGCACCGCGGTGCGGGTCCGCCAGCGCCCGACGGTGGCGGTGCTGGCCACCGGGGACGAGCTGGTCGAGCCGGACCGCCTGCGCGACGACGGCCGGATCGTCTCCTCCAACTCCTACAACCTGCAGGCCGCCCTGAAGGAGATCGGAGCCCGGCCGGTCTACCTGGGGATCTCTCCCGACGAACCCGACCGGATCGAGGACCGGTTTCGCCAGGCGCTGCGCTGCGACGTGGTGATCTCGACCGGGGGCGTCTCGGTGGGCGACCGCGACTGGATCAAGCAGGTCCTGGCGGGACTGGGCGGCGAGATGCGGCTGTGGCGGGTGCGGATGCGGCCCGGCGCGCCGCTGGCCTTCGTGGTCGCCGAGGAGCGGCCGGTCTTCGGCCTGCCGGGCAATCCCGTCTCCACGCTGGTCGCCTTCGAGCAGTTCGTGCGGCCCGTCCTGCTGCGGATGATGGGCCACCGGCGCGTGTTCCGGCCCGTCGCGTCCGCGATCCTGGAGCGCGACTACCGCAAGCCGGCGGGGCGAATGCACTTCGTGCGCGTGAGCCTGAGCGAGCGGGACGGACGCCTGCACGCCACCCCCACCGGGGACCAGGCGTCGAACATCCTGCTGTCGATGGTTCGGGCGGACGCGCTGGCAATCGTCGACGCCGAGGCGACGCGGGTGGCGGCCGGCACTCCGGTCCCGGTGCAGCTGATCCTGCGCGACGACCTGCGCGAGGATCCCGGCTTTTGATCCTGCACGTCGAGGCCGCGGTGTGCCCGGGCCCGGCCCAGGAGCGCACGGCGGCGGTCCTGAGCGAGTGCGTCGCCCGCGTGTGGCGCCCCGCCGGCCGGGAGACCGAATCGAGCTTCGACGTCCTGCGCGCGGCGCTGGGCGAATGCGGCTCCGCCGGAGTGCTGCTGGCGACCGCGGACCTGCGGCGGATCGAAGCTCGCGCCGCGCTGGCGATCCTGGCGCTGGTCGCGGCGGTCGACGCCCCCGACATCGTGGCGCCGAGCTGCGACGCCGGCGAGGTGCCCCCGCTGGCCTTCTACCACCGGCGGCTGCTGGGCCGAATGGACGCCGGGACCGGCGACCTGCCGGCGCTGCTGGCGGGGGCGGAGGTGCTCTGGATCCCGCTCGAAGAGCTGCGCCCTCTGGGGTGGAGCTGAACGCCGGGGACTCGATCCGGTCCGACCGCGGACGTCCTCGGTTCCCGGTCCGTTTCGGAGCCCCCTAGTCCGCCCCGGACGCGGCGCGGTCCAGCAGCAGGGTCGTGCGCGCGCCCGGAATCTGGCGCAGGTGGACGAAGCGGCCGCCCAGGTCCTCGATCGCCGCCTGCTCCGGAATCCGCTCCCCGCGGTACTCGCCGCCCTTGCAGGCGATGTCGGGGCGGAGGGCCCGGATCAGCGGCCCGGCGTCGTTCTCGCCGAACAGGACCACGCGCTCCACGCAGGCGAGCGCCGCGACCATCTCCGCGCGCCGCCGCTCGCCGACGAGCGGACGCCCCGCGCCCTTGAGCTCGCGCACCCGACGGTCGCGGTTGACCCCCACGACCAGAATGTCGCCCAACTCCCGCGCGGCCTCGAAGCTGCGCACGTGTCCGATGTGCAGCAGGTCGAAGCAGCCGCTCGTGAACACCACGCGCTGGCCGCCGCGACGCCAGCGGGCGATCTCGCGCGCCAGCTCACGGCGCGTCCGGACGCGTCGCCTCGCCGGTTCCGGAGTCTTCGTCGCCATCGTCCTTTCCGCCGCCCGCCGCCTTCCGGATCAACCCGAACAGGCTCCGCGCGCTCTGTCCGATCACGCCCGTGACGGCCTGCACCGCTCCCGGGGGAACATAGGTCACACTGAGATTCTCGCGCGGGCCGCGGATCCGGAAGCTGGTGGCCAGCAGGTTGCCGTCTTTGCCCAGCAGGACGTTGACCACCGGCACGCTTCCGAGCACTCGATCGACGGTGTTCAGGAACATCAACGTCACCAGCGCGTCCGTCGGGGCGCCGGGCTGCGTCAACTCGATGCGAGCGTCGGCCACGCCGCGCAGCTCCGGACCCTTCAGATTCAGCTCGGTCAGATCCATCCGACCCTGCGCCAGCCGCAGGTGAGTGTCGAGGGTGTCGAAGAGCAGCGGCCGGCCCAGCAGGGCGCGCGCGCCCTGGATCGACGGCAGCCGGGCAATGGCCATGACCCAGGGCAGGCCTCCCAGGGTCCCCTCGGTCGCGTTCAGCCGCAGATCGACTTCGGCGTGGCGGGCATAGGGCGCCCCGCTGCCCAGCCGGCCGCCCAGCTTCCCGCTGGCCGACAGCCTCCCGGTCAGATTGGCGGGGTCGAGTCCGAAGGCCGGTGCGGCGGCGGAGGCGTCGGCCCCCTCGACCCGAAGCTGGAATTCGTAGGGAACGCCGCCCTCTTCGGCCAGCGAGAGCCAGCCGCTTCCGGCCGCCTCCCCGCCGGCCAGCAGGCCTTCGATCCGGCGCAGTTCGGCTCGGGCGCCGCGGGCGTGGACCCAGCCGGAAGGATCCTCCAGCAGCAGTTTCCCCAGCGGCAGCCGCGGCATTTCGAGGCGGCCCCGGAGCCACTCCTCGGCGGGCTCCGGTCTGGGACTCGCCTCGCCCGGGAGATAGGCCACGTCCAGCCTCAATTCGCCGCTCTGCCGGTTCCAGTCCACGGCGAGACTCGCCGGCGCGCCTCCCAGCACCGCCTCGGGCGCCCGCAACGACAGCGCTCCGTCGGCGTAGACGAGCTCGCCGGTCGCTCCGCGCACGGGCAGGACCGCGTAGGGATGCTGCATCTCCAGCTTGTCGAAGGCCAGCCGGACGCCCGCGGCGGAGCCTTCCTCCGCGCGCGGGGCGAAGCCCGCAAAAAGCCGGGCCAGTCCCGGCAGCGGGACGCCGGGTTGGACTTCGATCCGGCGCTCTTCCCGGGGGAGGTGGCAGAGCCGCCGCATTCCGGCCAGGCGCAGTGCGATTCGCGGGCTGGCGGAGCCCCCGGAGACGAATCCCGCCCCCGAGATTTTCAGCACGTCTCCCGAGATCCTCACCTGCCCGGAGACCTGTTCGAGCGGGGGCGCGTCGTCGAAAGGCCGAAAGGTCGCCCCCGACAGCGCCAGTTCGATCTCCAGCTCGTCGGGGGTCGACTCGCGCCGGAAGGCGAACGTTTCCGCGGCCTGGGCGCGCGGCACGTCCCAGCGCAGGCCAACTTCGCCGACCCGGCCGCCGGAGATCCGGCGGTTGATCCTGTCCCAGATGGCGAAGCGCGTCCCGAGCGCGGACAGCGGGTGAAGGCGAGCGCTCGGGCCCGGCACGAACGGGGCGATCGTCAGGTCTCCGAGAATGCGTCCGTCCTCGGCGAAATCGACGGAAACCCGGCCGCGCAGATCCAGGTCGTCCAGCGTCAGCCGGTCCAGACCGATCTCCAGCAGCGGCCGGCTCCAGTCCACGCCCAGACGCAGCAGCGAGCGCTCGGCCCGGAGCGGGGATTCGAAGCCGGGCGGCCGGAACTCGGGACCCTCGACCTCGAGCACGGTCGTCACCCGCAGCCGCTCCGGGGAGTGCTCGATCTCGAAGTCCCCGCTGGCCGAGCCGCGCAGCTCTACCGCCCCCGGCGACAGGCGCGAGAGATCCAGGCGCCGGAGGTCGCCCCGCAGGACCGCTCGGTCGAGCCAGCCCTCGAAGTTCAGCCGCAGCGCAGTCACCAGGACGCCGCCCTGAAAAAGATTTCCGGCCAGATGGCCGCTGGCGCTGCCCCAAAGCTTCCCGCGCTGGGCCTCGACGCGCAGGCCGCGCAACTCCAGAGGCTCCGAGGCGCCTCCCCTGCGCCACTCGACCCGCCCGTCCACCACACTCAGGTCGAGCTCGGGAACCGGAGGCGGGGCCGAGCCCGGGGTCGTGCCCGACAGCCGGACGACGGGCCCCTCCAGCTCCCAGCGCCGCGGAAAGAGCTGTCCGGTCAGAAGCCGCGGCCACGACTGCCGGCCGACGGCGCGCCGGACCTCGAACGCGGCCGGTTCGTCCCCCGCGGCGTCCTGCGCGCGGGCCCTCAGCTCCCGGAGTTCCAGCTCGACCCCGGCCTCCAGGCGCAACTCGAGGGCGCCGATCTCGACGCGCAACCCGAACATCCGGGACAGCAGCGCCTCCGCCAGTTCTTCGCGCGGAGGCAGCGCGAGCAGGCTCGAGCCGGCGATTCCCGCGGCCAGCAGCAGCGCGGCGAGCGCCAGCAGGCGTCTCCTGCGTCGCCCCGTTTCGGCCATCTGCCCGTTCGACTCCCCTGCGGGCGGAGCGCTTCGACCCTGCCCGCGGCGCGGCGCTCGAACGGCCCCGCGCCGGCTGCGCCCCCGGAACTTCGCACATCGGGCGCTCCGGTGCCGTCCCGCTAGAGTAGGACGGATGCCCCAGTCCACGGAGCTCCTGCGCGACGTCGGCCGCATCCTCACCCGCAGCCACGACCTGGACGAGACGCTGGCCAACATCGTGCGGCTGGTGGCGCGCTGGATGCAGGGAGACGCGTGCTCCGTCTACCTGCTCGAGGACGACGACCGCGGGCTGGTTCTGAGGGCCACCCGGGGCCTGCGGCGCAGCGCGGTCGGCCAGGTGCGGCTGGGGATCGGGGAGGGCCTCACGGGCGCCTGCGTCGCCGCGCGCGAGCCGGTGGCGGTCCCCGACGTAACCCTCGACGAGCGCAACATCGCGTTTCCGGAGTCGGGAGAGCACCGCTTCCGCTCGATGCTGGCGGTGCCGCTGATCGTCGGCGAGCGGGTGGTCGGCGCGCTGACCTTCCAGAACGCCCGGGCGCGCGTTTTCGAGAACGAGGAGATCGAGCTGCTGCAGATGATCGCGGCCCAGGTGGCCTCGATCGCGCTCAACGCGCGGCTGCTCGCCTACGCCTCGAGCCCGCCGGTCGCCGCGCCCGAGGCCGGGGCGCCCGAGCGGCCCGCTCCGTTCGCCCCCTCCACCCTCGTGCGCGCGATCGGCGTCTCGCCGGGGCTGGCGCTGGGGCCGGTTCACCTGCACATCCCCCCGCTCGACCTCGACCACATGGACTACCGCCCCGCCCCCACGCCGGCGGGGGAGTGGCGCGCGGTCCTGCGCGCGCTGCGCGAAACCATCCGACAGGTCGGAGACCAGCGCGAGGCCGTCGGCGTGCGCTTCGGCGAGGAGTTCGCCGACGTCTTCACCACGCACATCATGATCCTGGAAGACCAGAGCTTCCGCTCCAGGCTGCGGCAGGGAGTGGAGGAGTCGGGCGACGGGTCGCGGGCGCTGACCGAGACCATGCGGGAGTACTCGCGGGCGCTCGGGAGCCTGCCGGACGCGACCCTGCGCGAGCGCGCGCTCGACATCGAAGACGTGGTGCGTCGCGTGATCGCCGAACTGGTCGGTCTGCGCAGCCGCACCGCGACGCTGCGCGACGGGGTGATCGTGGTCGCGGACCGGATCGCGCCCAGCGACTTCGTCCTGCTCGAGACCGAGAAGATCGCCGGTCTGGTCACCTCGCACGGCGGGGCGACCAGCCACGCGGCGATCTTCGCGCGCTCGCTCTCGATCCCCGCGGTCAGCGGCGTGCCCGAACTGCTGGAGCGCGTGCGTCCGAAAGACGACATGATCGTCGACGGTCTGAACGGTTCGCTGATCGTCGCGCCCAGCGAGAAGCAGCGGAATCGGTTCCAGGGCTATTCCGAGCGCTACGCCGCCTCGCTGGAGCGCCTGGAGCAGCTCCGCGAGCTGCCCTCAATAACACAGGACGGTGTCGATGTGGGACTGGGCGCGAACATCGGCGGGCTGTACGACCTCGATCACGTCGAGGAGCACGGCGCGCGCGGAGTGGGCCTGTTCCGCACCGAGGTGCTGGTGCTTTCCGCGCGGGCGATTCCCGACGAGGAGGAGCAGTTCCAGATCTACCGCCGCATGGCCGAGCGGTTGCGGCCGGATCCGGTGACGATCCGCTGCTTCGACCTGGGAGGAGACAAGCTCGCCCCGGGGCCGGAGGCCCGCGAGTCCAACCCCCAGCTCGGCTGGCGCTCGGTGCGCCTGCTGCTCGACCGGCCGGACATCCTGCGGGCCCAGTTGCGCGCGATCGTCCGCGCCAACGCGAGCGGCAATCTGCGCATCCTGGTGCCGATGCTCACCACGCTCGAAGAGTTTCGGGCCGTGCGCGAGCGGGTGGCCGAGGTCGCCGGGGAACTCGACGCCGCCGAGCCGCCGCCTCTGGGCGCGATGATCGAAACCCCGGCGGCCGTGGGCATCGCCCGATTCCTGGCGCGCGAGGCCGACTTCTTCTCTATCGGCAGCAACGACCTGGTGCAGTACACCCTCGGCGCGGACCGCGAAAACGAACGCGTGGCCGACCTCTACGACCCCTTCCATCCGGCGGTCTGGGGTCAGATCCTGCAGATCACCGAGGCGGCGGAGCGGGCGGAGATCCCGTGTTCGATCTGCGGCGAGCTGGCTTCCCATCCGCTGGCGGTGCCGCTGCTGGGCGGTTGCGGACTGCGCGAGCTTTCGATGGCCCCGCTGTCCATCAACGCGATCCGACCGATTGTGCGCGCCCTCCACAGCGAGAAGGCCGGAGCCCTCGCGCGCGAGATCTGCGACCTGGCGCTCGCCGAAGAGGTCCGGCAACGGGTGCTGGAAACCTGCCGGGAATGGGGGCTGATGAAAGATCCCGAACTGCGACTTATCCTGGAGAGCACCGAGGCTTCCCGAAAGCGTTGACACCCCCGGAGCCGGCCGATAGGTTCGGCAACTCCGCGAAGGATCGCATGCCCGCCCCCTCCGAAGTCGCCCAGCGCGCGCACCGGCGCCTCTCGGATTACCTGAGCCGGCACGGTCTGAAGCAGACCCGCCAGCGCGACGCCATTCTGGAGTCGTTCCTCGACACGGACGGGCACATCACCAGCGAGGAGCTCTACGAGCGCGTGCGCCGAGAGCATCCGGAGATGGGCTCCGCGACCGTCTACCGCACGCTGAAGCTGTTCTGCGAGGCGGGAATCGCGAACGCCCATCATTTCCGCGACGGCGTAACCCTGTACGAGCGCGAGGGTCATCACCACGAGCACCTGATCTGCACCGACTGCGGCGCCATCGTCGAGTTCGAGTCCGAGCTGGTCGAACAGGAGCAGGATCGGGTCGCCAAGAGTCGGGGCTTCGACCTGGTGGGACACCGGCACATCCTGTACGGCGTCTGCGTCCGCTCCGACTGCCCGCGCCGTCCGGAAGCTCCCTGAGATTCGGGGGCTCGGGGGGTTCGGCCCATCGGGTTCCGGCCCGCCGGCCGGGTCTGCCCGTGGGGAAAAATTAATTCGATAGAGGTATTGATTTTCATTCTCATTACGGATAGGCTCCCCCGATCTTCAGCCTGGGCCGGAGTTCCTCCTCATGATCGTTTGCCACTGCCACGTGGTGTCCGACCGGGAAATCCGACGCGCGGGGCGCGCCGGAGCCACCAGCGTCGGCGACGTCGCCCGCCAGTGCCGCGCCGCCTCGGGCTGCGGGGGCTGCGCCGAAACGGTCGAGGAAATTCTGAGCGAGTCCGAGGGCGAAGCCTACTCGCGCGATGCCCTGCCGCTGCTCCAGGTCCACCCGGAGATCTAGCGAACGGGTCTTGCCCCGCGGGCACCGGCCCTCCCGCATGATACGCCCCTGCCCCGCCGACCCCGGGCCACCGAGGCCCTATTCGATCAACGAGAGCTGGGCCGGCTCCTCCAGCGGATCGCCAGGGGAACGCGAGGCGGCTTCGCCGTCGCCTTCCGTCGCTGTCGGCTCCTCGCGGAAGGCGGGGCAGAGTTCGCGGTAGTCGCACCAGCGGCAGAGCGGTCCGGTGCGCGCGGGGTATTCGCTGGCCGCCTCGATCGTGTCGATCAGCTCCATCGTGTCCCGCCGCAACTGCTCAAGCTGTTCGCTCGAGCGGCGGGAGCGCAACGTCCGGTTCTGGGCCAGGTAGTGCCAGACCAGCTCGACCTCGGCGACGTCTCCGTAGCTCTGCTCCAGCCCGATCTGGTACAGGGCGAGCTGGCGCTCGCGGTCGATCTGGCGCTGGCTGGGCAGGCGGCTGCCGGTCTTGTAGTCGTGGATTTCGTAGCGCCCCTCGCCAAAGCGCACGATCCGGTCGGCGATGCCCACCATGCGGTAGCGCCCCTCGGGGTCCAGACTCAGCCGCAGCCGTTCCTCGATGCCCACGCTCTCGCCTTCGCTGAACGGATAGTGGGCGCGGTAGTAGTTCTCCAGGCAGTCCGCTCCGCGCTGGCGGTAGTCCTCGGGCGAAATCTCCTGCCGCACGATGGTCACCCGGTCGTGCCACTCGCCCTCCCAGGCCTTGGCGTAGCGCTCCAGCACCTGGCGCAGGCTGGGCGGACGTCCGAAACGTCCGACGTGGTGGTAGAGGCGCTCGAGGATCTCGTGGACGCGCTTGCCCACGAACGCCTCGATCCCTTCGCTGTCCGTCTCGACCTTCTCGACGTACCGGAACGCGAACTTGCGCGGGCAGTCCTCGTACGTCGACAGGCGGGAGTGGCTGTATTCCGGCAACGGCGGGTCTGCTTTGGGTGGAGCGGAGCGAGGGGAGAGCCAGTATGCGAGTCCCCCGCCCGGCTCGTCAACGCGAGCCCCGCGCTGGTCCCGCGCCCGATCGCCGACGCCCGCAGGCGGCGCCGGCGCTTCGCGGCGCGCGGGCCGAAACGCCGTCCGGAGCTTTGAAATTCCCGGGTCTCCGGCCTAGCTTGCTGGGTTCCTGGCTGCGAGGAGAGCGAGCTTGACGAGCCCCACCGAGGTGATCGCCCAGCGGCTGGCGGCGCTGCGCGACCGCGGAGACCCCGTGAGCAAGGGCCGAACGCAGGCCAACCCGGACAGTGCCTGGATCGTCGAGGTGCTGGAGAAGCTGCGGGCGATCGTGCTGGAGCAGACGCCCGCCGAGCGCCTGGTCTCTGACATCGAAGTCGTGCACGGACTGATCGCGGGCCTGGTGGGCGCCGACAAGTCGACCCGCGTGATCGATCAGCTCCCCGACATCCGCCACTGCCTGGCGATGGACGTGGAGGCCGCCTTCAACGGGGATCCCGCCTCCCAGACCTACGCCGAGATCATCGCCGCCTACCCCTCGATCTACGCCGTGTCGGCCTACCGGATCGCGCATCCGTTCTACCGGCTCGGCGAGGGGGTGATCGCGCGGGTGATGGCCGAGCACGCGCACAGCCGGACCGGGATCGACATTCACCCCGGCGCCGAGATCGGCTGCCATTTCTTCATCGACCACGGCACCGGCGTGGTCGTGGGCGAGACGACCGTCATCGGCAACCGCGTCAAGATGTACCACGGCGTGACCCTCGGGGCGTTCTCCAACAAGCAGGGGCGCGGCGACGAGGGCAAGAAGCGCCACCCGACGATCGAGGACGACGTCACCATCTACCCCAACGCGACCATCCTGGGCGGGCAGACCGTGGTCGGCACCGGCTCGGTGATCGGGGGCAACACCTGGCTGACGCGCTCGGTGCCGCCCCACAGCCGGGTCCAGACCGAGCCTCCGGCCCTGACGGTCCGGCAGAAGTCCGGCCCTTCCGACGACGCGCTCCGCTACGACATCTGATCTCAGACCGCGTCGTGGAAAATGATCCCGAGCGCCGTGCGGCGGCCGCTGCGGACGCGGCTGAGGCCGTGCTGCACGGAGACCCGCGCCTCTCCGCGCGCTCCGCGGACGGGCCGCTCGCCACCGGGAAAGATCAGCAGGGCTCCCCGCTCCGGGTTCAGCGCCTCGGCCCGACTCTGCTGGCGGGGGACGTTCTCGAGCAGCAGGAACTCGCCGCCGGTGAACTCGCGGCCCGGCCGGCTCAGGCAGCAGGCCACCTGCAGCGGAAACCAGAGCGCTCCGTAGCGGTCCTGGTGCAGCCGGTTGTGGCCGCCCGCGGCGTAGTCCAGCAGCAGCGGCGTGGGCAGACGCTGTCCGCCGGCGTGGCAAAGGTCCAGGAACTCGCGCAGCGAGCCGGGGTAGCGCTCGGCGCGCCGCAGCCGCTCCGCCCAGCGGTTCGCGATCCTGGCCAGCGGCGGATACAGCCGCCGTCTCAGCTCGTACACCGGCCGCGGCAGCGGATAGCGGAAGTAGCGGTACTCCCCTTCTCCGTAGTTCCGCCTCGCCATCTCGACCCGCTTGCGGAAGCGCCGGGGCTGCTCCAGCAGCGCCGCGATCTCCCGGCACTGCCCGGCGGACAGCACGGGCGGCGTCAGCGCGTAGCCGCGCCGGTCGAGCGAGGACTGCAGCGCATCCCAGTCGAGTCGGTCGAGGCGGGCGCGCAGCGCGGGGGCCGCCATCTCAAACGTCGAGTTCGAGGCCGATCGGACAGTGGTCCGAGCCGTGGATCTCGGGCTGGTGGAAGGCGCGGCGCAGGGCCGGGGCGAACTCGACGTTGACGCAGAAGTAGTCGATCCGCCAACCGATGTTGCGCTCGCGGATGGTCGGCCGGTAGCTCCACCAGGTGTAGTGCCCCGGCTCGTCGCAGAAACGTCGGAAGGCGTCGACGTAGCCGTTCTTCAGGAAGCGCTCCATCCAGGCGCGCTCCTCGGGCAGGAACCCGGCGTTGTTCTGGTTCTGCTTGGGGTTGCGCAGGTCGATCGGTCGGTGCGCGATGTTGTAGTCGCCGCAGAGCACCAGATTGCGCCCCTCGCGGCGCATGCGGTTCAGCCGCCGGGTGATCGCCCGGCAGAAGCTCAGCTTGTAGTCCAGCCGGGCGTGTTCGCGCTGACTGTTGGGGAAGTAGGCGTTGATGAGGGTGAAGTCGGGAAACTCCGTCATCAGCACCCGCCCCTCGCGGTCGAAGTCCTCCCGCCCCAGGCCGTAGGTCACCGACAGCGGCTCCTGTCGGGCGAAGGTCGTCACCCCGCTGTAGCCGCGGCGTTCGGCGGGATGCCAGTAGGAGCGGTAGCCCAGCGGGTGGAGCAACTCGTCGTCGAGCTGTTCCGGGTGCGCCTTGACCTCCTGGATGCAGACCACGTCGGGCCGTTGGCTCCGCAGCCAGTCGGCGAAGCCGTTGCGCCAGACCGCTCGCACCCCGTTCACGTTCCAGGAAAACAGCAGCATCCGCGCCGAGCTTGCGGCAAGCTCCGCGGCCGCGCAAGACGACGGGCGGGCGGTTCTCGGCTAGACTCGCCGCCCGGTCGGCCCTCCCCGGGGCCGGCGCGGAACAGTCGGGAGAGCAGCGTGGCCAACGAACCCGAAGCCAGACAGATCGCGGACATCAAGTTCGACCGCAAGAACCTCTACCGCGAAGAGACCATCACCGACCTCAAGGTCGGGACGATCCAGCGGCTCACGCCGATCAAGGTCGACGGCACCAAGGACCAGAGCCGCCCCCACCTGTTCGTAGGCCAGACGCAGCTCCTCTCGCAGAGCGGTCCCGTTCCGGTCTCGTCGCGGATCGAAGCCGAGACGCTGGAGGAGGCGATCCGGCTGTTTCCCGAAACCATGCAGAAGGCGGTCGAGCGGCTGGTGGACGAGGTGAAGCAGCTTCAGCGCGAACAGATGGGCCGGATCGTCGTGCCGGGCCAGACACCGGGCGGGCCCAAGATCATCACTTGAGCGTCGCCGCCCCCAGGGGGCGGAGGCGGATCAGCCGTCCTCGGCGATCTGAAGCGCCTGCCGCGGGCAGAGCCGGACCGCAGCCTCGACCTTGGCGCGAAGTTCCTCGCCGGGATTCTCGATCAGGATGTGGAGGTTGTCTTCCTCGTCGACCTTGAAGACCTCCGGGGCCTGTTCCATGCACACGGCGTTGGCCTCGCACAGGTCGTAATCCGCTATGACTTTCACGTCACTCCCCCGATCGCTTGAGTGAGGCCCGTAGCCTAGCACGTCGTCCCCGAGGTGGCGTCCCGGGCGCGGACATCCCCGCGCTCAGCCGCCGAGCGCCCCGGCCATGCGCTCCAGGATCTCGTTCAGCAGCGCTTCGCCGGTGGCGAAGTTGAGCCGGACGAAGCCGCGGCCGCCCTGCCCGAAGCTCGGGCCCGGGCTCAGCGCAACCCGCGCTTCGCTCAGGAAGAACTCGTAGGGTTCGCGTTCGAGTTCCAGCTCCCGGCAGTCCAGCCACGCCAGATAGGTCGCCTCGGGCGGCGTCATCCGCACGCCGGGCAGACGCTCGCGGACGAACTCGTCCACCCGCCGGCGGTTGCGGTCCAGCACCGATAGCACTTCGTCGAGCCACGGCTGGCACTCGCTCCAGGCGATCGCGTTCGCGGCCAGGCCGAGGCTGCCCAGGCCGCCGCGGAGGTGGCGCGGCAGCGAGTTGAAGCGACTCTGCAGCGCTTCGCTGCCGAAGTGCGCCACCGCGCAGCGCAGGCCCGCGATGTTGAAGGCCTTGGACGCGGAGGTGAAGGTGATCGTCCGCTCGGCGACCTCGGGGTCCAGCGAGGCGATCGGAACGTGTTCGGATCCCGGAAAGACCAGGTCGCCGTGGATCTCGTCCGCCAGGATCAGCAGGTTCCGGTCGACCGCCAGTTCTCCCAGCCGGGCGAGTTCCGCGCGGGTAAAGGCACGGCCCGTGGGGTTCTGGGGATTGCAGAGCAGCAGCGTGCGCGTGTCCGCGCCGACCTCGGCCCGCAGCGCGTCGAAGTCGATCTCGTAGCCCCGCTCGCCGCGGACCAGCGGGTTGGTGCGCCGCGGGCGGCCGACCTCGCGCACGCAACTCAGGAACGGGGGATACACCGGCGTCTGGACCAGCGCGGCTTGGTCCGGATCGCTGAGCGTCCACAGCGCCGCGTACAGACCCTGCACCACGTCGGTCAGCACCTCGACGCGCTCGGGGTCGACGCTCCAGCCGAAGCGGTCCTGCATGCGCTTGGCGAACACCGTGGGCAGCGCCGCGGGCGTGGGATTGACCGGGTAGCCCAGGTCCTGCGTCTGCCGCAGTTCGTCGAGATAGCGCTGCAGCGGCTCGGCGAGCGGGAAGTCCATGTCGGCGACCCAGGCCGGAAGCACGTCTTCCGGATAGGTGGTCCACTTCTCGCCGCGCCGGGCGCGGAGACACACGATGTCGAGCCGGTCGAAGTCCATGGGCGGGCGAGTGTAGCGGACCGGAATCCTTTCTTGACACGCCCGCTTCACGGGCGTAACAAGGCGGGTACCGGTCGAGGCCGAGGAGGAATGAGGTGCTTGTCCCGCCGGCAGTCCGGCTCGGCACCTTCGATCGGTAAAGCAGCGTCGGCGGGCGGGCAGCGGGTGCTCCGGTGACCCACCGGGAGCGTCAAAACATGGCCGGGAAGGCCGTCGTCCTGCCGGCGTGGTCGGTTCGCGATCGGGGCTTCGTCCCCCGCCGCTCACCGGGACGAAACGCGCGCGGCGTTCGGCGGCAACGGGCTTCGCGGAGGCCATTGGCCGCCCGCGGGGGCAACTCCCGTTCCGAAAGGTTCCCGCAGACTGCGCGTCGCCGTCACCCGCAAGCCTCATCCTTTCCGCCGGCCTCCGCCCGGAGGCTCCGAATTCGCTTTCGTTTCGCGATTCGAGCGCCCACATTTCCCAGAGCGCGGCAAATTCAGTAAAAGATGCGGGTCGACAGGCGGGAGACACAGAGGGAGACCCCGATGCAGCCCGGATCCGAGAACGAGTCGAGCGCAGCCGATAAATCGAGCACGGGCCTGGACGCGAATCTCGCCGGGCTACTGTGCTACTTCGGTTTCTTCGTCACCGGCATCGCCTTCCTGGTGCTGGAGAAGAAGAGCAGCTTCGTGCGCTTCCACGCCATGCAGTCCACTTTCGTGTTCATCGGACTGTTCGTGCTCAACTTCGTCGCCCACCTGATCCCGATCCTGGGTCCTACCCTGCACCTGATCATCCGCATCGCCGCCATCGTTCTGTGGGTGGTTCTGATGGTCCAGGCGTTCCGAGGAGAGCGGTACAAGCTGCCGCTGGTCGGCGACATGGCGGAGCAGCAGCTCGGCCAGTCCTGAGGGCCGGTGGGCGGACTTTCCGGAGCCTCGCGGGGTGAGCCTCTGAAGAACCCGGCCCCTCCCGTACGCAACCGCGTCACGCGGCTGCTCGGCGTGGACTATCCGATCGTCCAGGCGCCGATGGGGTACATCGCCCGCGCGCAGCTCGCGTCCGCAGTGTCCAACGCGGGCGGCCTGGGAGTGATCGAGACTTCCTCCGGCGAGCTGGACGCGGTGCGCGAGGAGATCCGCAAGATGCGCGATCTCACCGACCGGCCCTTCGGAGTCAACATCGCGCAGCTCTTCGTGCGCGACCCCGGCATCGTCGACTTCGTGGTCGACAACGGCGTGCGCTTCGTCACCACGTCGGCCGGAGACCCCACGCAGTTCACCCGCCCGCTCAAGGACGCGGGCCTGACCGTATTCCACGTCGTTCCCACGCTGCGCGCGGCGCTGAAGGCGATCGAGGCGGGCGTCGACGGCCTGGTGGTGGAAGGCGGCGAGGGAGGCGGCTTCAAGAATCCCCGCGACGTCGCCTCGATGGTCCTCCTGCCGCTGGTGTGCTCCAAGGTCGACGTGCCGGTGATCGCCGCCGGCGGGATGCTCTGCGGCCGCAGCATGGCGGCCGCCTTCGCTCTCGGGGCGGAGGGGATCCAGCTCGGCACGCGCATGGTCAGTTCGGCCGAATCGCCCGTCCACGAAGCGTTCAAGCGCGCGATCGTGGAGTCGGCCGAGACCGACACCGTCTTCCTGAACCGCTATCAGAAGCCGGGACTGCGGGTGATCCGCACGCCTCACAGCGAGAAGCTCGAACGGGTGGACTACAACGTGATGGGCGAGCTGGGCAACGTGCTGAAGCTCTACTTCGGCGGCGACATGCAGTCGTCGGTCGCGATCTCGGGCCAGGTGATCGGGCGCATCGAGGGGGTCGAACCGGTGGCCGGGATCCTCGCCGGCATCATGCGCGAGTTCTACGCCGCCCTGGAAGAGCTCGACACCCGCTACGCGGCCGGGTAGCCGGCACACCGGCCCGCGGGTAAGCTGGCGAAATGCTCACGCTGGCCGAAGCGCGCGAGCGGGCGCTGTCGCGGATACGCTCCCAATCGGCCAACCTTCTTGCGGGCGGCGAGCTCGAACTGCTCGACGACGACACTCTCGAGCGCGACTGGGGCTGGGTGTTCTTCTTCGCGCGGCGCCTCCGCACCGAGTCGGGTCACCCCGGCTACGAACCGTGGAGCGAGGGCCCGCTGATCGTCAACCGCTTCGACGGCTCGGTGCACGGGACGGGCGGCGAGCACCCCGGCGAGTACTACGTGACGCGGTACGACACGGAGTTCCGCCGCGACCGCGAGGGCTGGCTGCTGGTGCTGCGCGACCTCGACGCCCGATCGAGCAGCGCGCTGCAGGCACTGCGGGAAGTGCTCGACCTGGTTCCACGGGAGGCCGACGATCTGGTCCGCCGCCTGCCCGCCGTAGTCATGGAAGGGCCGCGCCCGGAAATCGTGCGCGCCCGTCAGGAGCTGCTGGCCGCCGGCGTCCGGGCCGAGGTGAAGCGTGCGTGAGTTTTCGGCCCTGGCCGCGCTGCTGGCGGCCGCTCTGACGGCCTGCACCCCCACGGGAGAGGTGCGGACGGTGACCGCCGCCACCTATGCCGCGACGGACGGCAGCGGACTGCACCAGGGTGCCTGGGGCGACCAACTGCACCCGGGCCTGAAGGCCGTGGCCGTATCGGAGGAACTGATCTCCCGCGGGCTGGGGCACCGCAGCGAGGTGCGCGTGGAGGGACTTCCCGGAAGCTACACCGTACTGGATCGGCTGGGGCCGGAGGCGAAGGTCGACCTGTCGGTCTACGTGGGCGTCGAAACCCGGGCCTCGCGCGCCTGGGGCCCGCGCCGGGTGCGCATCTACTGGGAGGCGGACGAACCGCTCCCCGATTGAATCCGGGGATCGATCGCCCTAGTGTAGCGCCCGCCCCGACCCACCCCGCCGCGAGGAAGGCCGTGCAGCCCCCCGACCTGCTCAAGCGTTACGAGGACATCCGGCGCACCTCCGTCGCCCTGGCGGAGCCGCTTTCGCCCGAGGACTGCGCGGCGCAGTCGATGCCCGACGCCAGCCCGGTCAAGTGGCATCTGGCGCACACCAGTTGGTTCTTCGAAACCTTCGTTCTGGCCAAGGCCGCGCCGGGCTACGCGCCCTTCGACGCCTCCTACCGCTTCCTGTTCAACTCGTACTACAACTCGGTCGGCGGACAGTACACCCGCTCGGAGCGGGGGCTGCTGACCCGGCCGGACCTGGAGACGGTCCTCGCCTTTCGCCGGCACGTCGACGGGCACGTCCTCGCGTGCCTCAAGCGCGGTCTCGACGAGGAGCTCGCGAGCGTCTGTGAACTGGGACTCCAGCACGAGCAGCAGCACCAGGAACTCCTCCTCACCGACGTCAAGCACCTGTTGGGCCGGAATCCCGCCTTTCCGGCCTACCGGCCGGCGCCGGACGCGCCCTCGGTCCGGGCGGAGCCGCTGCGCTGGCATTCCTTCCCCGGCGGGCTGGAGTGGATCGGATACGACGGGGACGGTTTCTGCTTCGACAACGAGCGCCCGCGCCACCGCGTGTTCCTGGCCGACTATCAACTCGCCTCCCGCCCGGTGACCCGCGGCGAGTACCTGGAGTTCGTACTCGACGGCGGCTACGAGCGGGCCGGCCTGTGGCTGTCGGAGGGCTGGAGCCGGGTGCGGGAGTCGGGCTGGCGCCATCCTCTGTACTGGCACGAGCGGGACGGCGAGTGGTTCGAGGCGACCCTGGGGGGGCTGCGCGAACTCGATCCCGACGCTCCCGTCTGTCACGTCAGCCACTACGAGGCCGACGCCTACGCCCGCTGGGCGGGAGCGCGCCTGCCGACCGAGGCGGAGTGGGAGACCGCGGCGGCGAAGCTGAGCCCCGAGGGCAACTTCGCCGAGAGCGGGCTGCTGCATCCGCGCGGCGCCGGGACGCCCGCGGACGCGCCCGGCCAGATGTTCGGCGACGTCTGGGAGTGGACTTCGAGCGCCTACGGCGCCTACCCCGGCTTTCGTCCGCTGAGCGGCGGGCTCGGCGAGTACAACGGCAAGTTCATGTCGGGCCAGATGGTGCTGCGCGGCGGGTCGTGCGCGACCCCCGTTTCCCACATCCGGCCCAGCTACCGGAACTTCTTCTATCCCCCCGACCGCTGGCAGTTCAGCGGGATCCGACTCGCGCTCGATGGCTGAGTCCGGAGCACCGGCTCTGCCAGGCGGGACCGCGAAACCGGCGGGGAACCGGGGAGCCCGGCAATGAGCGAGCCGCCGGAGCTGCCCGACGTCGCCCGCAAGATCGTGGGGCACGCCCGCGGCTGCTTCCCGGGCCGGGAGGTCGAGGCGTTGCGCTGGCAGGGCGGCGGTCTGGTGGAGAACATCGCCGGGCTGCGCATCGTCCGCGTGTCGGGCGGCGCCGGCGGGGGACCCTGGACCTACATCAGCGCCGGAGCCTCCACGGAGGCCATGGAAGACGGCTACGGGATCGAGGTCTTCGCGGTCGCGCCCGGCGAGCGTTCCGAGGCCGCCAAGCTAGTGTCGATGGTGGCGCACCTGCACGCCGACCCGCGCTACCCGCTTTCGCTGGGGCAGGTGCTGGAGATCGGCCATCCCTGGCTTCCAGGCGCGAGCTGCGACCATCTGCTGGTGTGCGTCCCGGGTCCGTTCGGGGACGACTTCGAGTGGTACTCGGACGGAGACGCGACCATCCGCTTCGTCTGGCTGCTGCCGATCACGCGCCCGGAGGCGGAGCTGGCGCAGCGCGAGGGTTTTCAGCTCCTGCAGGAGAAGCTGGGAGCGGCGCAGGCGGACGTGACCCGGCTCGACCGCGCCTCGGTCGTCTGATGCGACGGCGACGCCTCCCGTCCGGGGCCGGAGGAGTGCGCCCGGAGAAGACGCCTCCCGCGATCCGCCGTGCGCGTCTGTTTTCCTGCCTACTTCGTTCTTCCTCAACCTCTCCAGGTGCCAGGATTTTTCCACCCGCGGAGGTCTCCCGTTGACCCCGCTGCAGCGCCTGGCGGCTCTGCTCGAGGGTCTGGCGAGCGAGTCGCAGCTCGAATGGGTGCGCTCGCTGGCCGCGCGCGAGGACCTGAAGGTCGACGGCTTCTGGGAGGACCTGGCGGGGCCGGAGCTGTGGGGCGAGCGCGACTCGGTCGCCAGCCTGGTGATCCCCGATCCGGCGCGGAGCCGCGAAGTCGGTCGGGCGCTGCTGCTGCTGGCCGAGGACCTCTCGCTGCGGGGCCTCGGCAGCGCCGACTCCGAGCGCTGCTTCGAGCGGCTGCGGCAGAGCGCCGCCTCGGGATAAAGTCCGCGCGCCATGTCCAGCGATCAGGCAGTCGCGGGGCGCGCCAGCGCCGAGGGAACTTCCCGCTTCGCCCAGCGCTTCGAGCGCCTGCCCGGCCACTTTCGCCGGCCGGACCGCCTGTGGCTGTCGTCGCTGGGGATGGGAACGCGCGGCGGCGACCCGGGCGGCGCGGACGACCTGGGCTATCGCTCGAGCGCGCTGCACGCGCTGGAACTGGGCTGCAACGTCTTCGACACCGCCCCCTTCTATCGCCACCAGACCAGCGAGCGGGCGCTGGGAGCGGCGCTGCTGCGCGGCTTCGGCCAGGGACTGGCGCGGCGGGACGAGGTCTTCGTGGTCTCCAAGTGCGGCTACCTGAGCCTCGACCTCGACCACCCGCTGGCCGCCCGGGGGGCGCGCCCCTACCTGCTCGAGACCTACATCGAGTCCGGGCTGCTCGACCCCGCCGACCTGGTCGACGGGGCGCACGCGATCACCCCCGCCTTCGTGCGCGACCAGATCCGCCGCAGCCGCCACAACCTGGGCCTGGAGACGCTCGACCTCTACTGCCTGGAGGAGCCCGAGGTCCAGCTCCTGGAGTGGGGGCCGACCGAGTTCCGCGTCCGGCTGGCGCGCGCCTTCGAGGCGCTCGAGCAGGCCGTGGCCGACGGCGAGATCGGGGCCTACGGGATCTCGAGCTGGAGCGGTCTGCTGCTGCCGCACACCGAGCTCGGCCACCTTTCGCTGGTCGACCTGTTCGACGTCGCGCTGGAAGTCGGGGGACCGGACCACCACCTGCGCGCGGTCATCCTGCCGTACGGCCCGGCGCTGCCGGAAGCCCTCGCGGCGGAAGCGCAGTTCGGTCCCGAGATGCGGACAGGCGCCGCGCTCGAAGCGCTCAAGGACACCGGCACCGCGGTGCTGGCGTGCGCGCCGCTGGCGCGCGGGAGGGCCCTGGGACGGCTGCCCGCCCCCGTCGCGCGCCGACTCGGAGAGGATCTCACGGACGCTCAGCGCTGCCTGCAGTTCGCGCGCAGCAGCGCGGGCGTGGACTGCGCCCTGGTCGGCATGCGCCGGCCCGAGCACGCCGCCGAAAA
>JAGWBS010000012.1 GCA_021295775.1 Pseudomonadota bacterium
CCCCCCCCGCCCCCCCCCGCCCCCAACCCCTCCCCTACCCGCCCGAGTACCCCCGCGGCACGCGCGCGCCGATCCTGGTCAGGATCTCGTAGGAGATCGTGCCGGCGGCGTCCGCCAGCTGTTCGACCGGGATGCTCCGGCCGGAGTCCCGGCCGAAGACCAGCAGCGGGTCTCCGACTTCGACGCCGGCCCCCTCCGCCTCGGCGCAGATCAGGTCGCAGGAGACGCGTCCCGCCAGCGGCAGGCGCGCGCCGGCCGCGCCCAGCCGGAAGCCGGAGGCGGCGCGGGGGAAGCCGTCGGCGTAGCCCAGCGCCGCGGTGACGATGTGGGTCGGCCCCTCGGCCCGGTACTCCCCGCCGTAGCCGACGGTGGCGCCGGCGGGGACCGTCTTGGCGTGGCAGACCCGTGCCCACAGGCTCATCACGGGCTCCAGCGGCAGACCGCGTTCCAGCGTGGGCTGGGCGCCGTACAGGGCGATGCCGGGGCGAACCGCGCTGGCGTCGGGCCAGCAGCCGCGGGCGATTCCGGCCGAGTTGTCGCAGTGGATCCAGCGCGGCTCCAGCCCACCGTCGCGCAGCAGCGCCAGGGCTTCGCCGAGGCGCCGGCGCTGCAGCTCGGTCCGCGGCGAGCGGGCGTCGTCGGCCTCGGCCAGGTGGGTCATCAGCCCGACCGGCTCGCGCGAGGGGCTCTGGCGCAGAATCGCGACGGCGCGCTGAACTTCGTCGGGGGCGAGCCCGACGCGCCCCATTCCGGTGTCCAGCTTCAGGTGGACGCGCGCGGGCCGGCCCGAGCGGCGCGCGCCGGCGGCGTAAAGCTCCAGCGCCTCCAGGCGGGTGGCGGCGAGGTCCAGGTCGAGCGCCAGGCAGCTCTCGACTTCGGCGGCGTCGAGCAGCGGACCCAGGAGCAGGATCGCCGAGTCGATTCCCGCTTCGCGGAGTTGGCGGGCCTCGCCGGGAGTGACCACGGCCAGCATGCCGGCGCCCTCCTCGGCCAGCGAGCGGGCCACGGGGACGGCGCCGTGTCCGTAGGCGTCGGCCTTGACCACCGCGATCAGCTCGCGCCCGCCGGCTCGCGACTTCAGCCAGCGGTAGTTGCGCCGCAGGGCGGCCAGGTCGATCTCGGCCCAGGCCCGGTTTTTCGCTTCGCCCTGTCCCACTCGCCTCAAAGTAGCGGTTGTCCGCGCGCTTCCCATCGGATAACCCTTGTCGGGTGAAGTTCGAGTTGAACGGCGAAGCGCGCGAGGCGCCGGATTCCCTGTCGGTGTTGGAGCTGCTCGAGCGCCACGGCCTGCAGGGGCGCCGGGTCGCGGTCGCGATCAACGCCGAAGTCGTTCCCAAGTCGCGCTTCCGCGAAGTCGAAATAGCCGAAGGCGACCGGATCGAAGTGATCCAGGCCGTCGGAGGGGGCTGATGTCGCAGAGCTACCGCCTGGGCGAGCGCGAGTTCCGCTCGCGCCTGATCATCGGCACGGGCAAGTACGAATCCTTCGAGCAGAACCGGGCGGCGCTCGACGCCAGCGGCGCGGAGATGATCACCGTCGCGGTGCGGCGCGTGGACCTGAGCCGCAGGGACGAGGGCGCGCTGCTAGACCACATCCCGCCCGAGCAGTTCGCGATCCTGCCGAACACCGCCGGCTGCTACAGCGTCGAAGAGGCCGTGACCACCGCCCGGATGGCGCGCGAGCTGCTCGACACGCCGCTGCTCAAGCTGGAGGTGATCGGCGACGAGCGCACGCTCTTCCCCGACGTGCCGGCCACCCTCGAGGCCGCCCGCATCCTGGTCGACGAGGACTTCGTGGTGCTTCCCTACGTCACCGACGACCCGGTGGCCTGCATGCGCCTGGAGGAGATCGGCTGCGCGGCGGTGATGCCGCTGGCGGCGCCGATCGGCTCGGGGCTGGGGATCCGCAACCCGGCCAACATCCGCATCATCCTGGAGAGCGTCTCCTGTCCGGTGATCGTGGACGCGGGCGTCGGCACGGCGTCGGACGCGGCGGTGGCGATGGAACTGGGCTGCACGGCGGTGCTGATGAACACCGGCATCGCCGGCGCCAAGGAGCCCGTCAAGATGGCTCGGGCGATGCGCCTGGCGGTCGAGGCCGGGCGCCTGGCCTACGAGGCCGGACGCATGCCGCGGCGCCTGTACGCGCAGGCGTCGAGCCCGCTGGAGGGGCTGATCGACGTTTCGTGATCGGACGGCTCTGCTACATCGCGGACGGAAACAGGGCCACGGCCGGACGGCCGCTGGAGCCGGTCGTGCGCGAGCTGGCGGCGGGCGGGGTCGAGATGGTGATCGTGCGTCAGTTCGACTGGAGCGCGAGCCGCTGGCGCGAGCTGGCGGAAGCGCTGGCGCCGCTGAGGTGGCGGGGCCTGCGCGTGCTGGCCAGCCGCCGACTGGACCTGGCGCGAGCTCTCGGGCTCGACGGCGTCCACCTGGCGGCGGACGCGGTCGACGTGACCCGGGCGCGGGCCTGGCTGGGCGACGGCGCGCTGGTCGGCTACTCCGCGCACTCCGGCGACGAGGCGCGCCGCGCCGCCGGCGAAGGCGCGGACTACGTCACGCTCTCGCCGATCTACCCCACGAGTTCCAAGCCGGGCGAGCCGGGGCGCGGCTGCGCATGGCTTGCGGAAGCGACGCGGGATCTCGACATTCCCGCCCTCGCCCTGGGCGGAGTCACGCCGGCCCGCACCGCGGAGGTGCTGGCGGCGGGCGCCTGGGGGGTGGCCGCGGTGACGGCCCTCGGAGCGGTCGAAGACCCGGCGCGCGCCGCGGGCGAATTCGCCGGGGAGTTGGGGAGAGCGGAGCGATGAAGCGAGTCCTGCTGGCGGCCTTGGGAGGAGCGCTGCTGGCCGGCGCCGGCGCGGCGACGGCCAGCGACGCGCTCGACCAGCTCCAGCAGCGGATCATCGAGGTCAACCGGCAGGTCTCGCCCTCGGTGGTGCACATCGAGGCCGCGATTCGCGCCAACAACCGCGGCAAGATCGTCACGGGCTCGGGCTTCCTCACCGACCCGGCGGGCGTGGTCCTGACCAACTGGCACGTGGTCGACCGCGCCCGCAAGGTCAGCGTGATCGTCCCCGGGCGCACGGGCCGCTACCTGGCCGAGGTCGTCGGCAGCGACAAGCAGACCGATCTGGCGGTGCTGCGCCTGGAGCCGCGCGACGGCGACGAGCCCTTCCCCGTGCCGATCCTGGGCGATTCCGACACGCTTTCGGTCGGCGAGTGGGTGCTGGCGATCGGCAATCCCTACGGCCTGGAAGGCACGGTCTCGCTGGGCATCGTGTCGGGCAAGGGCCGGGACCTGAAGTCGTCCCAGATCCTCAACGCCTTCATCCAGACCGACGCGATGATCGACCAGGGTTCGTCGGGCGGACCGCTGCTCAATCTCCGCGGCGAGGTGGTCGGCGTCAACTCGCGCGGCCAGGGACGCGGCATCGGCTTCACAATTCCGATCAACACCGCCAAGCGCGTGACCTCCGACCTGCTGGGAGAGGGCCGCATCGCGCGGGCCTACCTGGGCGTCACCATCCAGCCGCTCGACCGCGAACTCGCCGCCTACTGGAACATCCCCGACACGCACGGTGCGGTGGTCGGCTCGGTCAGCCGCGGCTCCCCGGCGGAAGCCGCCGGGCTGGCGGTGGGCGACATCATCACGCGCCTCGACGACCAGGCGGTGAAGGCGGAAAAGGACGAGGACCTGGGCCGGTTCCAGCGCAAGGTGGCGCGCATGCCGGTCGGACAGAGCGTGGAGCTCGAACTGCTGCGTGGCGGAAAGTCGCGGGTCGTGCTCGCCGAACTCTCGCGTCAGCCCAAGGTCGTGCCCGACGAGGAGGAGACGGACTTCGGCTTCACGGTGCAGGAACTCACCGAGGAGCTCTACCGCCGCAACCGGCTCGACCGGCGCGACGGCGTGCTGGTCTCCTTCGTGGAGCGCGGGTCCGAGGCCGCCGAGGCGGCGATGGCCAAGGGCGACATGATCGTCGAGCTGCAGGGCCGGCCGATCCGCCGGATCGAGGACTTCCGCCTGGTTCTGGACGAAGTCCCCAAGGGCCAGCCCTTCCTGGTGCGGGCCCTGCGCGGCCACGACACGCGCTTCATGCTGATCTCGCCGGGCGACGGCGACCTACAGGCCTCCCCGGAGCCCCAGGCTCCGCCGAGCGGGTCCTGAGCGGAACGGTCGGCGAAGCTTTGTCGGCCCGCCGCTGGACAGGACGACTCGCTGGCGCCGCCGTCCTGGCGTGCCTGGCCGCCGCGCCGGACGCGCCCGGCAGCGACCCGCATGCGCGGCGCACGCCGGTCGTGCGGGCGGTCGAGCGCGTCGCGCCGGCCACGGTCAGCATCACCAGCACCCAGCGGCGGAGCCGGGGCGCGAACCCGTTCTTTCGCGGCGACCCGTTCTTCGACGACTTCTGGGAGCGCTTCTTCGGCGCCGATCCGCGCGCGGCGCAGAGCCTGGGCAGCGGGGTGATCGTCGACGACCGGGGGCACGTGCTCACCAACGCGCACGTGGTCGAGCGCGCCGCCGAGACCCGCGTCAGCCTGGCGGACGGGCGCGAGTTCTCCGGCGAGATCGTCGGCGCCGATCCCAACAACGACCTGGCGATCCTGCGCATCCAGGCGGACGAGCCGCTCCCGGTGGCGCCGCTGGGGGACTCGGACGGCGCGCTGATCGGCGAGACGGTGATCGCGATCGGCAACCCCTTCGGCCTCAGCCACACCGTGACCACGGGAGTGCTGTCGGCGGTTCAGCGCAGCGTGGAGTCGCGCCAGCGGACCTATCACGGCTTCCTGCAGACCGATGCCAGCATCAATCCGGGCAACTCCGGCGGCCCGCTGGTCAACGTCGACGGTCAGGTGATCGGCATCAATACGGCGATCCTGGGCGGCGACGCCGAGGGCATCGGCTTCGCCATCCCGTCCAACCGCGCCAAGCGCATCATGAGCGCGCTGATCGATCACGGAGAGATCGCGCCCACCTGGCTGGGACTGGTGCTGCAGGAATTGACGCCCGATCTGCGCCGCAGCCTCGGCGCCCGGGCCCGGGCCGGCGCGCTGGTCTCGCGCGTGCTGGACGAGTCGCCGGCCCTGCGGGCGGGGCTGGCGCGCGGCGACATCGTGGTGGAGCTCGACGGCACGCCGGTGCGCTCGCGCAGCGGCTACTTCCAGCTCCTGAGCAGCCTGACGGACGGCGGGCGGACCGAAATCGAGATCGAGCGCGAGGGCGAACGGCGGGCGCTGCAGGTCACGGCCCAGGCCTTTCCGGACTCCCGCGCGGACGAACTCGCGAAGATTCTGCTCGGAATCAGCGTCTCACACCCGAAAACGGTGCTGCTGCCCCGGCAAAGGGCCGTCGGACTGACGATCGCGGCGGTCGTGCCCAACGGCACGGCCGAGCAGAAGGGAATTCGAACCGGCGACGTGCTGCTGCAACTCGACGGTCAGCGCACCGAAGACCGGCAGGCGTACCGGGCGGCGGTCCGCCGGGCGCGCAGCCGGCCGGCGATCTCGGCCTGGGTGGCGCGGGGTAGTAGAGTGGGGCGGATCATCCTCGAGCTGCCTTAGGCGGGCTCGAAACGCGGAGAGAAGATGAACATGAAGAGCGCAACCGCGTGGATCCTGGCGGCAGGCATCGCGGCGGCCGCGGCGCTGGTCCTCCAGCCCTTCGGCCTGAGCGTGGAGCTGAATTCGAACGACGCCAGCGCGCGCGTGCTGGGCCAGCCGTTCTGGAGCGAGCAGACCGCGACGGAAACCGGCGCCGGCCCGCAGGCGTTCGCCGACCTGGCCGAGGCGCTCTCGCCGTCGGTGGTGCACATCGAAGTCGAGCAGGTCGAGACGCGCGAGCGCGGGCCGTCGTTCGAGTTCTTCGGCCCCTGGCCCTTCGGTCCCCAGCAGAGCCCGCGCGGCCGCCCGGTGCGCGCGGCCGGCTCGGGCTTCGTGATCTCCGAAGACGGCTTCATCGTGACCAACAACCACGTGGTCGAACGCGCCGAAGAGGTCAAGGTCTCCCTGCGGGACGGACGCGAACTGCCGGCGGAGATCGTGGGCACCGACCCGAAGACGGACCTGGCGCTGCTCAAGGTCGAGGCCGATGACCTGTCGGTGGCCGCGCTGGGCGACTCCGACTCGCTGCGCGTGGGGGAGTGGGTGGTCGCGATCGGCAATCCGCTGGGGCTCGACCACACGGTCACGGTCGGCATCCTGTCCGCCAAGGGCCGCAAGCAGATCGGCCCGGAGCGGATCGTCAGCCAGTACGACGACTTCCTGCAGACCGACGCCAGCATCAACCCGGGCAACTCCGGCGGCCCGCTGATCGACATGCAGGGCCGCGTGGTGGGCATCAACACCGCCATCGTCAATCCGATGAAGGCCTCGGGCATCGGCTTCGCGATTCCGATCAACCTGGCCAAGGAGCTGCTGCCGCAGCTTCGCGATCGGGGGCACGTGACGCGGGGCTGGCTGGGCGTGTCGATCCAGAAGGTCGAGCCCGAGTTCGCCGAGAACTTCGGCCTGGAAGAGCCCCGCGGCGCGCTGGTCAGCGAGGTGCACGAGAACAGCCCGGCCGAGCGCGCCGAACTGGAGACCGGCGACGTGATCCTGGAGTTCGGCAACCAGAAGATCCAGGACGTGGACGATCTGCCGCGGATCGTGGCGGCGACGCCTCCGGGGACCGAAGTCGATATGCGGGTGTTCCGCGACGGCCGGATCGAGAACCTCACGGCCGTGCTCGAGAAGATGGACGAGGAGGGGACGGTCGTGCGGCCCGCGTTCCAGGAGTCGCCCACGCGCGAGTGGGGCTTCGAAGCGCAGCCGCTGACGGGCGAACTCGCCGAGCGCCTGCGCATCGAAGAGAACATCGAGGGGATGGTGGTCTCCGGCGTGGAGCCGGGCTCGGACGCGGCCGAGAAGGGACTGCGGCGGGGGGACGTGATCCTGGAGGTGAACCGCAGCGAAGTGTCCAGCCCGCGCGAACTCACGCGGGCGCTGAGCGAAGCGGACGAGCACGCCGTGCTGCTGATCTACAGCGGCGGCAGCACCCGCTACATCGCGATCCGCAAGGCCGACTCCTAGGGCGGGCCGGGATCCATCGAGTTCGTGGGGCGCGGTCCGGGATGTCCTCGCCGGGCGACGGGTCCCCTCCGCTTCGCTTCGACCCGACCGCCCGGCGAGGACATCCCGGACCGCTGGATGGAGAGGGACGGACTTTGAACGCTCCGGTGCCTTGGGGCGGAAGCAGGCGTGGGCGCTGCCGTGCCCCGGGTTCTGAGGCGCGGCTGGTAGACTCCCCGCGTGCCGCCCGAGACGCTCCGCCTGACCGGCCGCGACGGCCTCGCCCTCCACGCCCTGGAGTGGAGCCGCGAGGGCACCGCCATGCTCTTCCTGCACGGCTTTTCCAACAGTTGCCGCGTCTGGGACGACGTCGCTCCGGCGATGGCGCCGTACTACCGCGTGCTGGCGCTCGACCAGCGCGGACACGGGGATTCCGACCACGATCCGGAGGGGCGCTACGACCCCGAGTCGATGGCCGGCGACGTCGAGGCCGTGCTGGAACAGCTCGGGATCGGACGCCTGGTGCTGGTCGGACACTCGATGGGCGGCCGCGTCTCGATCGAGTTCGCCGGCCTGCACCCCGAGCGCCTGGCCGGCCTGGTGCTGGTCGACATCGGCCCGGAGAACGACCCCCGCGGCGAAATCCGCATCCGCCAGGACAACGAACAGCAGGAATGGACCTACGCCTCGGTGGAGCGGTACCAGCGGGTCCTGACGCGGCAGTACCCCGAGACCGCCTCCGACGTGCTCGACCGCATGGCGCGGCACTGGACGCGCCGGCGCGACGACGGCCGCTTCGAGCTCAAGCTGGACACCCGCTTCATGGCCGGCCGCGATTCAGGCCCCGACGCCGAAGCCCGGCGCCGGGAGCAGACCCGCCAAGCCTGGGACATCCTGCGCAAGCTGCCCTGCCCCACCCTGGTCGTGCGCGGCGCGGCCTCCGACATCCTGTCGCCCGACACCGCCGACGAAATGGTCGACGAAGCCCTGCCCGACGGCACTCTAGAGGTCGTCCCCCAGGCGGCGCACTCCGTCATGCTCGACAACCCCGAAGGCTTCAAACGCGCCCTGTCCCGCTTCGCCCTGGGCGAGGACTGACCCGGCGAAACGCCGACAGGCACGGGTTCACCCCCGAACCCGCTCCACGCAAGCCGGGCCGGAAGGCCCGGCGCGCAGCGAGGCGAAGCCGAGCGAAGGGCGGGTGGCGGGGGGCTAGCCCCCGCCCGGGCCCCCCCGCGCGGCCTGCAGCGGGTCGACGTCGCCCATCACCTGCAGCACGACCGTGTCGACGCCGTTGGCGACGTAGCGGGCGATGTGTTCGCGGCAGGCCTCGGGCGGGCCGTGGACGATCAGGTCGTCGACCACCCGGTCGGGGAGGAGTTCCAGCGAGCGCTTGCGGTCGCCCTCGCGCCAGCTCTTCCAGGCGCCGGCCAGCAGCTCGCCGCGGCCCAGCCACTCGTGGAAGGCCGCGTAGACCGGCACGTGCAGGTACGCCGACGCGGCCCGGCGCCCCATCGCCCGCACCCGCTCGGCGTCCGGATCGGGGCAGACGAAGATGCGCGCCACGATCTCCCGGTCGGACCCGAACTGCTTGACGATCGGCGCCACCGTCGCCACGTCGTCCGCCGACAGCCAGTTCAGGATCGCCCCGTCGGAGTGGCGGCCGGCCAGCCTCAGCATGCCTTCGCGCAGTGCCGCGACCATCAGCTTGGGGGGCTCGTCGAGCGCGACGCCCAGGCGGAACCCCCGCACCGCGAAGGTCTCGTACTCCTCGTCGACCTTCTCGCCCGCCAGCGCGCTGCGCAGGAACCGGAGGGTGTCGCGGGTGCGCGCGTAGGGCTTCTCGAAGGGGATGCCGTTCCAGCGCTCGACGATCACGTCGGAGGACGTGCCGATGCCGAGCACGAAGCGGCCCGGCGCGGCGGCGGCCAGGCTGGCGGCGCTCGAAGCCAGCAGCGCGGGGCCGCGCGTGAACACCGGGCAGATGGCCGTCCCCAGGCGCGGCTCCGGCGCCCAGGCCGCCGCCAGCGCCAGCGGCGTGAAGCCGTCGTAGCCGGGGCCCTCCGACGACCACAGATCGGTGTAGCCCAGGTCGCTCAGCTCGCGCACGGCATCGGCGTGGGCGTGCAGCGGCAGGCCGGTCAGGGGGAGAGTCATTCCGTAGCGCGGCATCTCCGCGATCATAGCGCGGCCGCGATTGCCAGCGCCGCCGGGCTGCGCCAGCCTGGGGCGGATGGCGCGACTGACCCGAGCCTTCTTCGCGCGCCCAGCGCTGGAGGTGGCGCCGGAGCTGCTCGGCTGCCGCCTGATCCACGACGGCGCCGGCGGCCGGACCGAGGGGGTCGTGGTGGAGGTCGAAGCCTACCTGGGCGACGGCAGCGATCCGGCCTCGCATGCGCATTCCGGTCCCACGTCCCGCAACGCCTCGATGTTCGGGCCTCCCGGACGCTTCTACGTCTACCGCAGCATGGGCCTCCACGCCTGCGCGAACCTGGTCTGCGAGCCCGAGGGGCGCGGCGCGGGCGTGCTGCTGCGCGCGGTCGAGCCCACGGCGGGGCAGGAGCGGATGGCCCGGCGCCGGGGGGGCCGGTCCGGGGCTGAGCTGGCCAACGGGCCCGGCAAGCTGACCCAGGCGTTCGGGATCCGCCTCGAGCACGACGGCCACAGCGCGCTGTCCGGGCGGCTGCGCGTGGAGAGCGCGTCCGCGCCGCCCGCCGCGATCGCGTCGGGGCCGCGCATCGGCATCCGCCGGGCGGCGGACCTGCCCTACCGCTTCTGCATCGCGGACCACCCCGGCGTCTCGCGCAGCCCGCTCAATCGCCGCCTCCGTCCTTATGCCTAGGGCCCGGTCGGCTATCATCCGGCGCGTGGAAAGCCCCGTCGGCGAGACGCGCAGGCCCGGGCCGGCGGCGCGCGAGCGCTTCCTGCGCGCCGCGCGCGGTCAGCCGGTTGACCGCCCCCCGGTGTGGCTGATGCGCCAGGCGGGCCGCTACCTGCCCGAGTACCGCCGCGTCAGGGAAGGCTCGAGCTTTCTGGAGATGTGCCGCGACCCGGACACCGCCGCCGAGGTCTCGCTGCAGCCGTACCGGCGCTTCGGCATGGACGGTGTGGTGGTGTTCTCGGACATCCTGCTGCCGCTGGCCGGCCTGGGGATCGAGCTGGACTTCGACCCCGGGCCGCGCATCGCCAACCCCATCCGGAGCCGCCCGGACCTGGCGAACCTGGACGGAAGCGCGGCGGGGGCGATCGCGCCGACCTGCGAGGCGATCCGGCGCATCAAGGCCGAGCTGGGCGACGCGGCGGCGGTGATCGGATTCGCTGGCGCGCCCTGGACCCTGGCGGCCTATGTGACGGAGTCGCCTCTCTCGCGCGAACTGACGACCCTGGTGGGCCTGAGCTACCGGGAGCCGGCGCTGGTCGACCGTCTGCTCGACCGCCTGGCCGAGGTCGCCGCCGAGACGCTCTGCGAGCAGATCGCGGCGGGAGCGGACGCGCTGCAGATATTCGACACCTGGGCCGACGTGCTCTCGCCCGAGCGCTTCGAGCGCTTCGCGGGCCGGGCGCTGCGGCGCGTGGTCTCTCTGCTGCCCGCGGACCGGCCGCCGCTGATCCTTTTCGCGCGCGGCTCGACGCACCTGCTGGAGGCGCTCGCGGACGTGGGTCCGGAGGTGGTCTCGGTCGACTGGCGCATCGACTTCGCCGAGGCCGCCCGGCGCGTGGGCGGGCGCGTCTCGCTTCAGGGCAACCTCGACCCGCTGGCGCTGACCGCGCCGCGCGAGCGGATCGAGGCCGAGGTCGCGGCGATGCTGGCCAAGGGACGCGCCGCGCGCGGGCACATCGCCAACCTGGGTCACGGCGTGCTGCCGTCGGTCCCTCCGGAGGGCGTCGGGGCGTTCGTGCAGGCGGTGCAGCGGAGCGGCGAGTGAGTCCGCCCCCGACGGCCGCGCGCGGCCGCGCCGGCGCGTGAGGGCCGCGGGACGGAGCCGCGCTTGACGCGGGTCGAAGTCGCGATCGTCGGTGGAGGAATCGCGGGCCTGGCCTGCGCCCACGAACTGCTGGAGCGGGGCCGGACCGACTTCCTGCTGCTGGAGGCGGGCGCGCGCTGCGGCGGACCGCTCGAAACGGTGCAGCGGGACGGTTTCACGATCGAGCGCGGGCCTTCCACCGTGCGCCGGACCCCGGAGCTGGAGCGGCTCTTCGCCCGTGCCGGGCTGGAGATCGAAGCCGGTCGGCGCGCCGCGCCCTACGTCGTCAGCGGCGGGCGGCTGGTCCGGCTGCCGCCGCCGCCGGGCGCGCTGGTCCGCGGCGAATTCCTACCGCTGCGGGTCGGGCTGGGCGCGCTGGCGGAGCCGCTGCGACCCCGCCGGCCCTCTCCCCGCAGCGTGCACGCCTTTGTCGCGGAGCGGCTGGGAACGGGGCTGGCCGACCGGCTGGCCGATCTGCTGACGCTGGGCACGTACGGCGCGCCGGCCGGGCAGGTGGGCTTCGAATCCGCCTTCCCGGAGCTGGCCGACGCCCTGGAGCGCACCGGCGGCCGTCTCAGCGGACTGCTGCTGGCGCGCCTGGCCCGACGCCCGTTCCGGCGCGGGGACGTCGCGGGCGGGAATCGGGGCCTGATCTCCACGCCCCGGGGCCTGGGAGCGCTTCCCGAGCGTCTGGCCGAAATGCTCGGCCCCCGCCTGCGCCTGAACGCGCCCGTGCGGAACCTGAAGCGCGCACCCGCGGCTGCCGGCGGCCCGACCGGCGACGGCCCGGGTTGCGAGCTCGAGCTGGGCGACGCCGCGCGAACCCGGCTGCGGGCGCGCCGCGTGGTGCTGGCGATCCCGCCCCCGAACGCCGCCGGGCTGCTCTCCGGCGACCCGCTGTCGGGCGCCTTCGAAGGCTACCGATCCACGCCCCAGGCTCTGGCCAGCTTCGCACTGCGCGACCCCGACTGCTCCCGCCGCTGGCCCGGCTTCGGCTTCCTGGCCCCGTCGCGCGAACGCCTGCCGCTGCTGGGCGCGCTTTTCGCGAGCAACCTGTTCGAGGGCCGCGCCCCGGACGGCTGCCTGACGCTGACGGTCTTTCTGGGTCCGACGCTGCGCGAGGCGCCGTTCGACGCCGTCTCGGCGGAGCTGGCTCCCCTGCTCCGGAACCTCCTTGGCGCCCGCCTCGATCCCGAGCTTCTCGACCTGGTCCGCTACCCGCAGGGCATCCCGCTCTACGACCCTGGCCATCGCGAACGCACCCTCCGGCTGCGCGGAGCGCTCGCGCGCATCCCCGAGCTGATGGTCGCCGGCGCCGGCTACGACGGCCCCGGCCTGGGCGCCGCCGCGGCCTCCGGCATCGCCGCGGCCCGCGAGCTGGCCGGGGGCGAACCGCCGCCGGCCCGGTCCGGGCTCGCGACAGAGGTCGGGCCGCTGTAGAGTGCGGCCGATGGAAGACCAGAGAGCGGGCGTCTTCGAGACGCCCAAGCGCGAAGACATCCCCGAGATGACCCGGCTGCACGTGGCCGCGATGGAATCGTCCGACGAGGACGCCGTCTGGATCGGCTCCCGCATGCGTCTGGTGCTGATGCGAACCGTCGGCCGGCGCTCGGGGCGGGAGCACAAAGTCGCTCTGCCCTACTGGAAGGATTCCGACGGGCACTGGATCGTCGTCGCCTCCTACGCCGGCGGACCCAGCCACCCGGCCTGGTACCACAACCTCGCCGACCGCGACGCCAATCCGGAGGTGCTGTGCCGCGCCCAGGGCGAGCGCTTCTGGGCCGACGCCGTGCCGCTCGAAGGCGACGAATACGCACAGATCTGGGCGGCGCTGATCGTGGACCGCCCCTTCTACCAGGACTACCAGGATCGCTGCGAGCGCCGGATCCCGCTGGTGCGCCTGGTCCGCAAGCGCCCGGCTTGAGCCGATCCACGGGCCGCTGCCGGTCCCTTCCGCCTCCGCGGGCGCGCAAGCCGGGGACGCCGCTCTTGGGGTGACGCCGGTTTGAGACTCGAGCACACGTCCAGCCCGGACGGAACCCGGATCGCCTGGCGCGCTCCGGACAGCGCCGGCATCCCGGTCCTGCTCTCGGCGCCCAGCCTGTGCACGCACCTGCACTGGGCCGGGGTCGAGCCGCTGCTGGCGGAGTTCTGCCGGCCCATCGGCTGGGACTACCGCGGTCACGGCTGGTCGGAGGACCCCGCGGATCCGGGCGACTACCGCCTGGAGCGGGTGGTCGAGGACCTGGCCGCGGTGCACGCCGCCGCCGCGGGCGACGAGCCGGTCTGCCTGTGCGGACTCTCGCTGGGCGGGCTGGTGTCGCTCTGCTACGCGCTGGAGCAGCCGGAGCGGGTCCGCGCCCTGGTGCTGGTCAACTCCGGTCCGGGCTTCAAGAACCCGGAAAACCGCGAGCGCTGGGCGCGGCGCTGGCGGCGCGCGGCCGACAAGCTGGAATCGGCCGGGCTGGAAGCGTACCTGGACAACCGCCGCGCGATCGCGGAGATCCTGGGCCGGCGGCCCGACTCTCCCGAGGCCCGGCGCGCGCGCGACGGCGTGCTGCACTCGCGCGCCGGGGCGCTCGCGCACTTCGCCCGCGGCGTGGCCGCCCCCCAGCCCGACCTAACTGGCCGGCTTTCCGAAATCGACCGTCCCGCCCTGGTGCTGGTGGGCGCCGAGGACCCGGGCTTCCAGCGCGCCGCCGAGGTCTTCGAGGCGCGGATGCCCCGAGCCCGCCGCGGCAGCATCGCGGCCGCCGGCCACCCCGTTCCGCTGGACGCGCCCCGGGCCTTCGCGGAGTCCCTCCGGGCCTTCCTGGAGGAGCTGCCCGACCGCTGAAGCGTCGCGACGGCCGGCGCGCGGCGGGGAGCGACGTTTTTCGCCCGGCTCTCCGCCGGCGCTGTTTTGGGGGCTACACTTCTGCCCCGCCATCGATGGGGGAGCGAGATGCCGCCGCGTACGCTGGTCGCCGCCGCGCTGGTCGCCGCCGCCTGCTCGACCGCGCCGCAGCCTCCCGCGGACTCGCGCTACGCGCCGACCCAGAGCGTGCTGGAGATGGTCGCGCTGCTGCGGCTGCACGTCGAGGACGACACCTATCGCTTTCCCCCCGCGCGCGACTTCACCGGAAAGAACGTGTACCGGGCGGTTTTCGAACGCCTCGAGAGCCTGGAGCAGATTCATGCCGGCAAGTTCGGCAGCGGCTACATGACCGACGTACTGTGGTTCTCCAAGGCGCGGGCTCTGGAGCGCCTGGCCGAGTACGATCTGGCGGCCCTGCACTACCGGCGGACCGCCGAACTCGACTCGCCGCTGGTCGAAGCGGCCGTTCAGGGGCACGAAATCTGCGAGGCGCTGTCCGACGCGCGCCGCATCCGACCGCCCCCGGACGTGCCGCTGAACGACGCGCTGGAGACCTTCCGGCGGCGCGGCGACGCGCTGCAGGAACTGCGCGAGCTGGCGGGCGAGACCCACTACCGGTACGTGCTGCAGGAGGAGTTGGAGCGGGTCGATCGGGAGCGGGCCGACTACTTCTCGGCCCGCAGCGGGCTGGAGCCGAGCCTCGACGCCGTGGCGCTGCAGCAGCAGCAGGAGGTCGCGCAGACCCACCGGGAGAGCAAGCTCCACCCCCGGCACCTGCTGGCGCTGGCGGACCAGTACGCCGACATGTCGCGCCGGAACGCGGCGCGCTTCCCGGCGACGGGTCTCGACTTCGACCCGGCGGTGTTCGACGACTACGCCTTCGGCGCCACGCGCCTGTACGAGGCGGTCTCTCACCGGGACGGGGCGATCGAGAAGCTGGAAGCGGTCAGCAAGCTCGAAGCGTTCCTGGCCTTTACCCTGCAGATCTACGATGAGCGGATTCCGCGCTGACGGACGGGCCGGACGCGAGCCGGCAGCGGCGCTGGGAGCGTTCGCCCTGGGGGCGATTCTGCTGCTGGGGGCGGCAGGCTGCGCCAGCCGGAATCCGCAGCCGGCGGAACTGGATCCGCTGAGCTCCGAACGTCCGCCGCGGGAACCGCTCCCCGACGAGATGGAGAGGGCCGCCGCCCGGCTGGCCGCCCTGGCCCTGGCGGACCGCCCGGACGCGGCGGGTCTGGCGCTGGGCCTGATGGGAGACGCCGAGAACGAGCGCGCCGATCGGGACCGGAGCCGCACGGGGCTGGTCGAAGCGGCCGCGGACGTGGTGGTGGCGATCGAGGGCGGCGGCGCCTACCTGAGCCACGCGCGCCGCACGCTGCGGCGCCCGGACGTGTCCGCGGCGCGCCAGCGGCGCCTGCAGCGCGCGCTCGACCGCCAGCCGCTCGCGCTGGCGCGGCGCATGCTGTCCGACGACCGCCGGGCCAAGGTCGGTTCGGTGTTCAACCGCGTCTCCCGGCCGGTCACCCAGCTCGCCATGAGCGGCGTGGCGGATCCGGTGGGCTCGGTGCGCTCGGCCATCTCCTCGCTGCTGACCGTGCACCAGTTCCCGATCTCGACCCTGCGCCAGCGCCGGGCCCTGGCGGCGTACGGCGATTTCCTGCGGCGCCATCCCGGCGCCCCCGAGACGGAGGAGGTCGAGCGCGAGATCGAGAGCCTGGCGGAGAGGCTGGCCCGCCACCGCTGGGATCACGCGATGAAGTCGGCGCGTCGGGCCCTGGAGCGCGGCTCCCACTCCGGCGCCTCGATGTACCTGGCGCGCGCGGAGCGCGCCCTGCCGGGCCAGGCCGAAACCGCCGAGCTGCGGGAGGAGGCCTCGCGCGGCCTGCAGACCCGGGAGCGGGACATCCTGCGCTCCCTGGGCGGCGACGCAGCGGCCTTCGCCGGGGGGCTCTCGCCCGAACGCCACGACTTCGCCGTGCGGCTGCTGACGGCCCCCGCCGGCGAACTGGCCGACCTCGAGCGCGAAACGGCGGGTAGCCCGGGCGAGCGCGCCTTCGCGTCGGCCATCGGCCGGCTGGGACCGGGACAGGACGCCGAGTTCATCGAGCGCGTGCGGCGGGTGAGCGCCCGCGGAAGCGCCGACCCCATGGCGCGCCACGCGACCGCGGCGCTGCTGAATCCCTGGCGCAATCCCTACGGCTACTACCGGGCGAGCATGGAAAGCGACCGCTCGCGCCGGGCGCGCTGGCTTCTGCTGGGGCCGCTGGCCGGCGGCCCGGGCGAGCGCGAGCTTCCCCGTCCGGTCGAATACGCCCTCGATATTCCCACCGGCGTCAGCGCGCTGCTCACCGCCCCCATACGCCTGCTTCAGGACCCGGGCGCGACGCGCAAGATGAACCCGGAGGTGCTGGTGACGGGCGAGCGCTACGCGCGCCGCTTTCCCGACGGCGCACACGCGGAGCGGGTCCACGCGGACCTGGAGCGGCGCTACAAGCGCCTGGGGCTGTGGTCGCGGGCGCTCGAACACAACCGGGCGCGGGGCGGCGGCAGCGAGGGCGACGTGCGCCGGTACCGCGAGGGGATCGCCGAATCGCTGCGCTCGTCCGCCGAGAGCGAGCGCCGCTCCGACATGAAGCTGGCCTTCTACCGCGCGCTGCTGCGCGACTACGGCGACACCCCGGCCGCCCGGGACGCGCGCGGAGAGCTGTCGGAGTGGTGGCACTCGGCTTCGGCCCAGAAGATCCGGCTGTCGCGGGACTTCCTGATCGAGCACCGCGCCGTATCGGGGCCGGAAGGCCTGGGGATCCGCCCCGAGCTGCTGGACGGCCGGCGCCGCAACGGGGAGATCGCCGAGTCCGGCGTCACTCTGCTGGGCGGCACGCGGGTGCGGATCGAGCTGGAAGGGCGGGAGCCGGCGCTGCGCGAACTCGAAGCGGAACGCTTCGCGCGCCTGGCGGCGCGGATCGAGCAGGCGGCCTACCGCACGCTGGTCGAAGACGAGCGCGAGCGGCCGACCTCCGACCCGCAGCGCGACCGCTTCCTGGAGCGCGCCCGGCTGGGACTTCTCGACCGTCCCGACGCGCGTCCCAGCGCGCGCTCGGAGAGCGAGTTCCTCGGCTCGCGCGAGAAGCACGGACTGGTGCGCACGCGCACCTCCCGGCTGCCTCTGGACGTCGTGGTCCGCGGCGATCTCGAGACCCTGGGTCTGGCCGCCGTGCCGCTGATCCGGCTGCCCGCGCCGCCCGCCGACGCGCTGCTGTACCGCTGAGGCCCACCGAGGCGCCGGCCTGGGGGAGAAATCTTCCCAGTCGCCGGTTTCGCTCTGGTGCAGCCGCCCTCGCTAGAGGTAGGATCAGAGCAGAGACGGCGGTCGGGGTTCCGGTCCACGCAAGGCCGACCCGGGCCGGCGTCCGCACGAGAGGGAGGATGCCGATGCGTGATCAGACGGTCCTCACCGCGCGGGACATCATGACCACCTCCCTGGTCACCCTCGAGCCGCAGACCAGCCTCCTCGAAGCCATGAAGACGCTGACCCGGCGGGGAATCTCGGGCGCGCCGGTGGTCGACGGCAACGGGCGGCTGATCGGGATCCTGTCGGAGGCCGACTGCCTGAGGGCGATCGCCTCCGCGGAGTTCCATGCCGAGCAGCACTTCGAGGAGACGCCCGTGCGGCGCTACATGACCCCGGCTCTGTTCACCGTCGAACCCGAGACGGGCATCTACCGCATCGCCCAGCACTTCCTGGAGAAGCCGGTCCGGCGCCTGCCCGTGGTCGAGGGGGACGTGCTGCTCGGGCAGGTGAGCCGCCGCGACGTGCTGCGCGGAATCGCGCGCATGCGCGAGCGCCGCCAGGCGCCGCTCAAGCGCTACCCCGACTACCCGGCCGAACGCCAGCCGATGCCCTGAGGGCGGGGGCGCTCCGGGGCGGGCTTCAGGCGGGTCCGGGCTCGCGCCCGGCGCGGCAGATCCGGCGCTCGGCCAGCGTGCAGTGGCAGTCCTTGCGCTGGCCTCCGCAGGAGCCCCGCAACGCGCGCCCGGCGAAGATCGCGCCGACGGCCATCGCGGCCATCGCCGCGGCGACCAGCATCAGCGTGGCGAAGAAGGTCGACATGAGTCTTGCGCGGGACCCTCGGGCGGTCCGCCGGACAGCGCCTCGAACGCGGGACTCGCGCAGGCGCGCAGGCTTCCGTCCGGCAGCCGCTCGATGAAGTATGCGGCGAGTCCCTCGCGGGCGGCAAGGGCGGGCCCCGCTTCGGGGCCGAGCACGTGCAGCGCCGTGGCCCAGGCGTCCGCCCAGGCGGCCCGCGGGTGGACCACGCTGACCGAGGCCAGGCCGTGGTCGATCGGCCGGCCGCTGCGGGGATCGATGGTGTGGGAGAGCCGCCGCCCCGCGTGCTCGTAGAAGTTGCGGTAGTCGCCGGAGGTGGCCAGGGCCGCGTCCCGCAGCGGGAAGACCTTCCAGGCCGAGCGCGCGGCGGCGTCCGGCCGCTCCACCGCCACGCGCCAGGTCTCGCCGTCGGGCCGCCGGCCGCTCGCCCGCAGCTCGCCGCCGACTTCGACCAGCGCGTCGCGGTAGCCGCGCCCGGCCAGCTCGGCCACCAGCGCGTCGACGGCGAAGCCCTTGGCGATGGCGGAAAGATCGCAGCGCACGCGCGGATCGGACTTGGTCAGGCCGCCGCGCTCGGGGTCGATGCCGACGCGGCGGTAATCCACCAGCTCGCGCAGCGCCTCCAGCTCGGCCGGCTGCGGCGGCCCCGGCGCCCGCGTCGCGGCGCCGAAGCCCCAGGCCCGCACCAGCGGCTCCACGGTGACGTCGAACGCGCCCCGCGACCGCTCCCCGACCTGTCGGGCGATGTCGAAGATCGCCAGCGTCTCCGGGGAAGCCGGGAACGGCTCCGGCGAGCGGTGGCGGTTGAAGCGCGAGAGCTCGGAGTCCTCGCGGTAGGTCGAAGCGAGCTGCTCGATGCGTTCCAGCACGTCTCGGACGGCCCAGTCCAGCTCGGCCCGCTGCGCGGCGTCCAGCTCCGGCGCCGCCAGCTTGACCGACCAGGTCGTTCCCATGCTCGGTCCCGACAGCTCCCGGACCGCGGGGGGCGGCGGCGTCCACCACAGCCGGTAGGCGCTGGCCGCGACCAGGACCAGCAGGGCGATCCCGAGCAGGGCGCGGGTGCGGCCCGCCTCGACGGGGCTGGGCCGCCCGGCGCTCACCCGCAAGGCCGGGCCCCGCGGGCGGCGGAGCGGGCGCTCAGCCGAAGTCGTCGAAGAGGATGTTCTCTTCCTCGACGCCGAGGTCGTAGAACATCTTCTTGCAGGCGTCGATCATCAGCGGCGGGCCGCAAAGGTAGTACTCGATCTCCTCAGGCGCGGGGTGGTCCTTGAGGTAGTTGTCGTGCAGGACCTGGTGGATGAAGCCGGTGTAGCCGGTCCAGCGGTCCTCTTCCAGCGGTTCGGACAGCGCCAGGTGCCACACGAAGTTGGGATTCTCGCGCGCGATCATATCGAAGTCCTCGATGTAGAACGCCTCGCGGTAGCTGCGCGCGCCGTACCAGAAACTCACCTTGCGGTCGGTACTCAGGCGGCGGAACTGGTCGAAGATGTGCGAGCGCATCGGCGCCATGCCGGCGCCGCCGCCCACGAAGACCATCTCGCTGTCGGTCTCGCGCGCGAAGAACTCGCCGAACGGGCCCGAGATGGTGACTTCGTCGCCGGGCTTCAGGTTGAAGGTGTACGAGGAGGCGATCCCCGGAGGCAGGTCCGGCTGGCGCGGCGGCGGCGAGGCGATCCGGATGTTGAGCATGATCACGCCCCGCTCCTCCGGATAGTTCGCCATCGAGTAGGCGCGCTCGACGATCTCCGCATTGACCGCCGTGTAGCGCCACTGGTCGAAGCGGTCCCAGTCGGCGCGGTATTCCGGTTCCACGTCGAAATCCGAGTAGGGGATCTCGTAGGGCGGGATCTCGATCTGGATGTATCCGCCGGCCCGGAACGGGACTTCCTCGCCCTCGGGCAGCTCCAGGACGAGTTCCTTGATGAAGGTGGCCACGTTGTGGTTCGAGCGCACCCGGCACTTCCAGCGCCGCACGCTGAAGATCTCCGGCGGCACCTCGATCTTCATGTCGCCCTTGACCTTGACCTGGCAGGAGAGCCGCCGCCCGCAGCGCTCCTCGCCGCGCGTGATGTGGCTCTGCTCGGTCGGCAGCAGCGCGCCGCCGCCCTCGACGACCGTCACCTTGCACACGCCGCAGCTCCCCTTGCCGCCACAGGCCGAGGGGATGAAGATGCCGCTGTTCGCGAGAGTTCCGAGCAGGCTGCCGCCCCCGGGCACCACCAGCGAGTGCTCGGGATCGTCGTTGATTCCGATCGAGACGTCGCCGCTCGCCACCAGCCGCGCGCGGGCCAGCATCAGCACGGCCACCAGCGCGACGATGACCAGCGTGAATCCGATGACGCCGAACAGGACCGTGAGCATCGCCGCCCCTAGAGTTGAATGCCCGCGAAGGCCATGAAGCCCAGGGACATCAGGCCGACCACGATGAAGGTCGCGCCCAGGCCACGCAGGGGGCCCGGGATGTTGCTGTAGCGAAGCTTCTCGCGCACCGCGGCCAGCGCCACGATCGCCAGCGCCCAGCCGACGCCCGAACCCAGACCGAAGACCGTCGCCTCGCCCAGGGTGTAGTCGCGCTGGACCATGAACAGCGAGGCTCCCAGGATCGCGCAGTTGACCGCGATCAGCGGCAGGAACACGCCGAGCGCGTTGTACAGCCCCGGCACGAAGCGGTCGAGGGTCATCTCCACGATCTGCACCGCCGCGGCGATCGTGCCGATCAGCGTCAGGAAGGACAGGAAGCCGAGATTGACGTTACCCAGCCCGGCCCAGGCCAGCGAGCCGTCTTTCAGGAAGGTGTCGTTGAGAATCTGGTTGAGCGGGCAGGTCACCCCGAGAACGAAGATGACCGCCAGGCCGAGACCGGTCGCGGTCTCCACCTTCCTCGAGACGGCCAGGAATGAGCACATCCCGAGGAAGAAGGCCAGGGCCATGTTCTCAACGAAGACTGCCTTCGTGGCCAGGCTCAAGTAGTGTTCCAACACGGAAGTCTTCCTCCACCTGTTCGGGTTTCCAGGCGCGCACCGCCCAGATGAAACCCCCGATCAGGAAGAACGCAGCGGGCGACAGAACCATCAGCCCGTTGGGTACGTACCAGCCCCCTTCGGTCGCGAGCGGCAGTACGGTGTAGCCGAACAGCTTGCCGGCGCCGAAGAGCTCGCGGACGAAGGCCACGGCCATCAGCACGACGCTGTAGCCCAGACCATTGCCGAGACCGTCGATGAACGACATGCGGGGGCCGTTTTGCATGGCGTAGGCCTCGGCGCGGCCCATGATGATGCAGTTGGTAATGATCAGACCCACGAAAACCGAAAGCTGCTTGCTGATCTCGTAGACGAACGCCTTCAGGATCTGGTCGGTGATGATGACCAGCGACGAGATGATCGTGAGTTGGACGATGATGCGGATGCTCGACGGGATCTGGTTGCGGATCAGGCTCACCGCCACGTTCGAGCAGCACAGCACGAAGATCACCGCCAGGCTCATGACCAGCGCCGTCGACATCCCGGTCGTCACCGCCAGGGCGGAGCAGATGCCCAGCACCTGCAGGCCGATCGGGTTGTTGTTGAACAGCGGGTCGAGCAGCGCCTCTCTTTCTTTGCTCATCCCCTCCCTCCCCCGGAGCGGAACTCGGTCAGGTACGGTCCGAAACCGGCCTCGCCCAGCCAGAACTCCAGCAGTTGAGTCACGCCGCGGCTGGTGATGGTCGCGCCCGACAGCCCGTCGACCCGATAGGGATCGGACTCGGGCGGTCCCGCCACGCCCTTCTTGACGCCGATCCGGGGCGTCCAGTCCTCGTCGAACGCCAGCCGCCCGGGCCACTTGGCCTTCCAGCCGGGGTTGTCCACCTCTCCGCCCAGGCCGGGCGTCTCGCCGTGCTCGTAGAAGGTGATGCCGCGGACGGTGCGCGTGTCGGGCGCGAGCGCCAGGTACCCGTAGAGCGTGGACCACAGGCCCTTGCCCTCGATCGGCAGGATCACCGCGCTGACGTCTCCGTCCTCCACCACGTGGTAGACGAGCTGCTGGTCGGCCACGCGCAATATGCCGGCGCGGTTCGAGGGCGCGGGGTGGCTGCGGTCGGGATCGGCCGCGGCCTGGCGCGGGTCGTACAGCTCGGGGTCGACGTCGGGGAGCATTCGGCCGCCTGCCAGCCGCACCACGTGCGTCCGGACCGAGGTCTCGAAGATCCGCGCCACCTCCGCGGCCGGCAGGCTCTCTCCGTCGCGCATCATTCCGGCCACCGTCAGGACCTTCTTCTGGCGGTCGAGAAGCTTGTTGGCCTCCTGCCGTTCGCGCAGCGAGACCGCCGCCGCCGACACGAAGACCGAGCAGACCACGCACACGGCCGCGGCGAAGATCACGACGTAGCGGGCGCTATGCTGCACTTCGGTCCAACCTCCGGCGGATGTTGGCGCGGACAATGTAGTAGTCGATCACGGGCGCGAACATGTTCATGAACAGAATGCTGAGCATCATCCCTTCGGGATACGCCGGATTGACCACCCGAATCAGCACGCAGAGCACGCCGATCGCAGCCCCGTAGATCCACTTTCCCTTGTCGGTGAAGGCCGAGGATACGGGGTCGGTCGCCATGAAGACCATCCCGAAGGCCCAGCCGCCCAGCACCACGTGCCAGTGGAACGGGACCCCGAACATCGGGTTCGTCTGCGAGCCGGCCGCGTTCAGCAGCAGCGACATCCCGAGCGTGCCCAGCGTCACGCCCCCCATGGTCCGCCACGACCCCACGCGCGTCAGCAGCAGCACGAACATGCCCAGCAGACAGGCGAGCGTCGACGTCTCGCCCATGGAACCCGGCACGGTGCCGAGGAAAGCCGCCGTCCAGCTCGCCCCTTCCAGGGCCGCGGGGTCGACGGCGGCACGCGCCAGCCAGGTCGCCCCCGAGAAGCTGTCCACGCCCGCGAAATCGGCCGCGATCCAGGGCGCCTCGCCGCTCATCTGGGCCGGGTAGGCGAAGAACAGAAACACCCGCGCCGTGAGAGCCGGGTTGAGGAAGTTCATCCCCGTGCCGCCGAAGATCTCCTTGCCGAAGATGATCCCGAAGGCGATGCCCATCGCCACCATCCACAGCGGGATCGCGGGCGGCAGGACCAGCGGAAAGAGCATGCCGGTCACCACGAAGCCTTCGTTGACCTCGTGCCCCCGGACGACCGCCGACACCGCCTCGATGTTGCCCCCGACCAGGAAGGTCACCAGGAGCACCGGCAGGTAGTAGAGCAGCCCCTGCACCGCGCAGCCGAAGACCGATCCCGGGTCGAAGGACAGGCCGAGGAGCTCCGCGTACACCCAGGTGCGCCAGTCGTCCAGCGGCAGCGCGCCCTGGGCGATCGCGAGCTGCGCCTGATGACCGATATTCCACACCCCGAGGATCACGCAGGGGATCAGCGCCAGCGCGACGATGCCCATGAAGCGCTTCTGGTCGATCGCGTCGCGCACGTGCGACGAGGTGCGGGTCACGCTCCCCGGGGTGTACAGGAAAGTGTCGGGCAGCTCGTACAGGGCGGCGTACTTCTCCAGCCGCCCGCCCTTCTCGAACAGGGGCGCGATCCGGTCCAGGGTCCGGCGCAGCGCCCGCATCAGCCCTCGTCCTCCAGGATCTCCAGGTTGCGCCGCAGCACCGGGCCGAAGTCGTTCTTGCCCGGATCGACGAAGGTGCACAGCGCCAGGTCCTCTTCGTCGAGTTCGAGCGCGCCCAGCTTCTCCGCCTGCTCCACGTCGCCCACCAGCAACGAGCGCAGCAGGAAGGTGGGCAGGATGTCGTGGGGCAGGACGCGTTCGTAGATCCCCAGCGGCACCATCTCGCGGCGCGAGCCGTGGGTGGTCGTGGTCAGGTCGAACTCGCGGCGGCGGAAGAGCTTCGAAACGAAGAGCGGCAGGACCGAGAACTTGTCCGCGCCCGGACCCATCCAGCCCAGGAATTCGCGCTCTCGCCCCTCGCGCAGCGCGCTGACCTGACGATCGTAGCGCCCCAGAAAGCCGAACTCGTTGCCCATCGCGCGCTTGCCCGACAGCACCGAGCCGGAGATGAAACGCACCTCTCCGGGCTCGACCTCTCCGTCGAGCAGCTCGTCGATGCTGGCGCCGACCCGCGTCCGCACCAGCCGTGGCCGCGAGACCGGGGGCCCCGCGATCGAAACCACGCGCTCGACCGGAAGCCGACCCGTCTGCAGCAGCTCGCCCACGGCGATCACGTCCTGGTAGCCGATGTGCCACGCCTCCCGCTCCCGGCTCACCGGGGCCAGCAGGTGGATGTGGAGGCCGGGGGTCCCCGCGGGATGCGGGCCCGCGAACTCCTCCACGCTCACGGGCGCGTTCAGGTCCTCGGCGATGCCCGATCCGGGCGCCACGCACAGGAAAGTCTCGCCGCCGCTCAACTTGGCCAGGGCGCGCAGGCCCCGGGCGAAGGCCTCCCGGCGCGGTGCGACGATCGCCTCGGGGCGCGGCGCCAGGGGCTCGGTGTCGATGGCGGTGACGAAAAGCGCCCGGGGCTCGCTGCCGGGTTCCGGCTGCTTGCTGAACGGCCGGGTGCGCAGGGCGGCCCACAGGCCCGACTCCAACAGCAGCGCCTCGATCTCGCCGCGTCCCAGGGTCTCGGGATCGCCGCCGCGGAAGCTTTCGAACTCGGCCAGCTCGGAGGCCGGCGGGTCCCCGGCCCGCTCGGCTTCGCTCAGGTGGATCGCCACCGAGCGCAGCGCGCGGCGCGCCCCGCGGAAAATTCCGACCACGCGGCCCGCTCCGGGAGCGGTGTAGCGCACCCGGGACCGGCCGCGATCTTCGAACAGGACCTGGCCGCGGCGCACGCTCTGGCCCTCTTCGACCTGCATGCGCGGCTTCATCCCGGGGAAGTCGTCGGCCATGACGGCCACCCGCGTCACGCGCCGGCCCTCGTCGACGGTCTGCGTCGGAGCCCCGCTGATCGGGAGATCGAGGCCCTTCTTGATCAGGTGCGATGCCATCCCGGTGTCGTTCGATCCGTATCGCTCGATCTCAGGCCACGGCCGTCCGCGGAGGCCGGAAGGCCGCGGGCCGGCCGCCGCTCCACGTCAGGCAGGACTGCCCCCTCGGCTCGATTCGGCCATGGGGCATGCGGGCGCGGGGGGTAGATAACAGAAAACCGCCCGGATGTGCAGCCGGCTCGCCAGCCTAGCGCACGGCGTAGGCCTCGGCGAGCAGCTCGACCGGATGCGCGGCGCGCGCGGACAGGCCCGCGTCGCGCAGGCCGGCCGCGAGCTGCATCAGGCAGCCCGGATTGCCGGTCGCCACCACGTCGACGCCGGTTTCGCGCACGGCCTCGAGCTTGCGGCGCAGCAGGCTGTCGGACATCTCGGGATGGGTCAGGTTGTAGGTCCCGGCGGCCCCGCAGCAGTCCCTGTGGCCGGGCAGGTCGATCAGTTCCAGGCCCGGGATCGAGCGCAGCAGCTCGCGCGGCGCGGAGTCGATCTTCTGGCCGTGCAGCAGGTGACAGGGATCGTCGTAGGCGACCCGCAGCTTCAGCGCTCCGGCCGGGGCGCGCAGGCCCCGTTCGACCAGGAACTCGCACACGTCGCGGGTGCGGGCCGCGAGTTCGTCGCCGGCGCCCTTGAGCGTCGCGCCGCAGCCCGCGGAGTTGGTGACCACCGCCTCCAGCGTCGCGTCGCGGAAGGCCGAGCGGTTGCGCTCGTGCAGGCGCGCCGCGAATTCCGGGTCGCCGCCATGGGCGTGCAGCGCGCCGCAGCAGGCCTGGCCGGGCGGCACGGCCACCTCGAAGCCGTTGGCGGACAGCGCGGCCAGGGTCGCCGCGTTCGCCGGGCCGAGAACCTCGGGCATCAGGCAGCCGGTCAGAAAGCCGACGCGGCCGCGGCGCTCGCCCTCGGCCGGCTGCACGTCGGGCGGCCGGTGGGGCTCCGGAAGCTCCGGCAGCAGCCACTCGGCGCGCGCCAGGCCCGGCAGCAGCGCCAGCGCGCGCGAGCCGCGCACGAGTCTCTGCAGCCCCGAGCGCTGGTACAGCCGCAGCAGCGCCATCAGCGGGCGCAGCACCAGGGGCGAGGCCAGCGCGCGACGCAGCAGCAGTCGCTCCAGCGCGCGGCGCAGCCGGCCTCGCGCGAGGCGCTCCTCGACCTCGGCGCGCGCGCTCTCCACCAGGTGGCCGTAGCGCACGCCCGCCGGGCATGCGGACTCGCAGGCGCGGCAGGCGAGGCAGTCGTACATCTCTCCGACCACCAGAGCGTCGAGGGCGATGCGCCGCTCCGCGACCCCCCGCATCAGGTAGATCCGGCCGCGGGGCGAGCTGCTCTCGCGGCCGGTCTCCTGGTAGGTCGGGCAGTGCGGCAGGCACAGACCGCAGTGCACGCAGTCGAGCGTGGCCGCGTAGTCGATCCGGCCCGGCGCCGCGCGGTCGCCGGCGGACGGAACGGTCGCCGCGGGCGCGCTCACGGCCTCAGATCCCGGCCAGGAAACGGCCGGGCGCCAGCACCCGGTCCGGATCGAAGCGCTGCTTGAGGGCACGCATCAGCCCGATTGTATCCGGGGCGGGGCCGAAGACATCCACCCGCCGGCGAAGCTCGGGACTCGCGGACTCGAGAAAGACCGCCCAGCCGCGGCGGCCCGCCGTCTCCATCCAGGCTTCGACGCAGTCCTCCTGGAGCCGGGCGAAGACCAGCCCGGCCCCCGGGAGCGCCAGGCGCAGGGAGTCCGGTCCTCCCAGCTCCGCCAGCAGCCGCAGGATCTCGAGGCCGTCGGTGGGCCGCGCCGCGATGCGCAGTCCGGCGGCCCCGGCCGGGCGCCGGCCGATCTCGGCTCCGACCGCGTCCCAGGCGGATAGTTCCCGGCTCTCGCCGGGGAAGTCCCGGACCGCCTCGTCCACCGCTTCGGCTCGCCCTTCGAAAAGCCACGCCAGCTCCGCGCCCCCGGCCAGGCCCGCCTCCGGCGCGGGCCGCAGAGCCACGGCCGCCGGCCGCAACGGCCCGGCCAGCGCCGCGCCGGCCTCGCGCATCGCGGCCTCGGCCGAGCCGCAGCTCCGCGACAGCAGGCGGCGGCTCTCGGGGACGGGGTGCACCCGCAGCGTGACCTCGGTGATCACCCCCAGGGTGCCCAGCGACCCGCAGTACAGCCGCACCAGGTCGAAGCCAGTCACGTTCTTGACCACGCGCCCGCCGCAGCGGGTCAGCTCGCCGTTGCTCAGCGCCACCTGCAGGCCCAGCAGGTCGATCCGCAGGCGCCGGTCCAGACCGTGTTCGGGAGAGACCGGATCGGCCGCCACCGCTCCGCCGACGCTGGCCCGCTCGTGGACCGAGTCCAGACGGCTGCACAGGCCGAGCTGCGCCAGTTTCGCGCTCACCTCCCGCACCGGCAGGCCGGCCGCCAGCGTGGCGATTCCCTCGTCGGGCTGGATCTCCAGCGGCTGGCCGAGGCGGCCGGTGTCGAGCAGGCTCACCCGCCGCGCGTCCAGCGGATTGCCCCAGTGAAGCTTCGAGCCCCCTCCGCGCACCACCAGCGCCAGGCCGTTCTCGCGCGCGATGCGCAGACAGTCCGCGACCTCGGCGGGACTGCCCGGACGCAGGCTGCGCTCGATCTCGGCCCCGTCGATCCGGCCGCCCGCCGGCTGGACATTCTCCGAGCCGATGGCGCCCGCGAACGGATCGGCCACGGCCGGCGCCTCAGAAGGAGACGCGGTCGTAACCGCGCTGTTTGGGATTGCTCTCGGCGCAGGCGCGCGGGGCGGGGATCAGCTTGCCCGGATTGCAGAGGTCCTGGGGATCGAAGGCGTCGTGCACCCAGCGCATCGGCTCCAGATCGGCCTCGGCGAAGAGCATGCGCATGGCGTCGCGCTTCTCGATGCCGATCCCGTGCTCGCCGGAGAGCACCCCTCCCGCCTCGATGCAGATCTTGAGGATCTCCTCGCCGACCTCGCGCACGCGCTCCATCTCGGCCGGGTCGCGGCGGTCGAAGCAGAGATTCGGGTGCAGGTTGCCGTCCCCGGCGTGCAGGATGTTGGCGATGTGCAGGCCGCGCGCCTCGGCCGCGGCGTTGATGCGCTCGACCACCTCGGGCAGCTTGGTGCGGGGGACTACCGCGTCGTGCACGTACAGGTCCGGCGCGAGCCGGCCCATCGCGCCGAAAGCTCCCTTGCGGCCGCGCCAGAGCGCCAGGCTCTCGGCCTCGTCGCGCGCGACGCGCACCTCCAGCGCTCCGTTCCTCGAGCAGTGCTCCTCCACGCTGCGCCGCTCGGCCGCCACCTCCGCCGCGACGCCGTCCAGCTCGATCAGCAGCACGGCGCGGGCGTCGCGCGGGTAGCCCGCCGCGTAGACCGACGCCTCCACGGCTTCGATGGTGCGCGAGTCGAGCATCTCGATCGCCGCGGGGACGATGCCCGCGGCGATGATGTCGGCGACCGCCCGGCAGGCCGGCCCCAGCCCCGAGAAGCTCGCCAGCAGCGTCGACGTCTCGGCGGGCAGCGGAAGCAGCCGCACCGTCACCGCCGTGACGATCCCGAGCGTGCCCTCCGAGCCGACGAACAGGCCGCGCAGGTCGTAACCCACCGGGTGGCCGTCGCGGCGTCCGAGCCGGACCACGCTGGCGTCCGGCAGCACCACCTCGATCTCCAGCACGTGCGGGCTGGTGGTGCCGTACTTGAGCGTGTGCGGGCCGCCGCTGTTCTCCGCCACGTTGCCGCCGATGGTGCAGGCCGACTGGCTGGACGGGTCGGGCGCGTAGTACAGGCCCAGCCCGGCGACCCGCTCGGACAGGTGCGCGTTGATCAGCCCCGGCTGGACCGTCGCGGTCCGGTTCACGGCGTCGATCGAGAGCAGGTCGCGCATCCGCGAGCACTCGATCACCACGCAGCCGTCGACCGGGGTGGCGCCCCCGGACAGGCCGGTGCCCGCGCCGCGGGCCAGGAAAGGCACGTCCGCCTGCCGGCAGGCGCGGACCACCTCGACGACCGCGTCCCGGCTCAGCGGGAAGACGACCGCCAGGGGTCGGCCGCGCAGCAGGGTCAGGCCGTCGGACTCGTAGGAGAACAGCGCGGACGAGTGGTCGAGCAACTCCGCAACGTCCCGGATGCCGCGCAGGCGCTGGATCAGCTCGGAGCTCGCGCCGGTTTCAGGCAAGGCCCAGTCGCTCGACCTCTTCTTCGTCCATCCCCAGATAATGGGCGATTTCGTGCTTGACGGTAATCTGAATCTGCTCGCGCAGTTCTTCGGGGCTGGCGGCGGCCTTTTCGAGATTGCGCTTGAACAGCACGATCCGGTCGAGGTCGACGCGGGGCGCGGTGGCGAAGCGCGCGTCGTGTCCCGCCACGGTCACCGGCACCCCCAGGAACAGACCCAGAAGCTGGGGCGATACCTTCTCGGTCGCGACCACCTCCGCCGAGGGCAGGTCCTCGATCAGGATCGGACAGTTGGAGATGTAGTCGCGAACGCGCTCCGGGAGCTGCTCGACGGCCTCGAGCGCCACTCGCCCGAACTCCTCGGCGTCCATGCGCACCGGCAGCGGGTACATCTCGGGCGCCAGGCCGACGGCGTGCTCGAAGAGTCTCTCCGCGCCTTCGTAGTCGCCGCGGTGCTCGGCCGCCAGACCCATGTGGTAGACGCTGTGGGCGCATTCCGGGTCGAGCGTCAGCGAGCGCCTCAGCGCCTGCTCCGCCTCGTCGAGACGGCCCAACTCGAACAGGATCTGGCCTTCGAAGCCGCGGTAGATCGCCACTTCGCCCCGGGTCTTGATCGCCCGGCGCAGCAGGAACAGCGCTCCCTCCAGATCGTCGAGATAGAACAGGCCCTTGGCCTTGAGATAGTAGGCCTCGGCCTCGCTGGGCGGGTCGAGTGACTCGGCCAGAAGTTCGTCGCCGAGCGCGAGCGCCTCTTCGAAGTCCCCGAACTCCTCGATCAGAATTTCCACGCGGTTGAGGCGGGCGGGGTGATAGCCCGCGTCGGATTCCACCGCGCGGGCGAATTCCCGCAGGGCCTCCGCGACGCGTCCGTGGTCCCAGAAGATCTCGCCGCGCCCGTTCTGGGCCTCCGCGCCCCGCGGGTTGACCCGCAGCGCTTCGTCGAGCCAGGCGAGGGCTTCTTCCGGGCGTCCCCCCGAGGAAGACTCCATCGCCTGGTCCAGGCAATCCCAGTACTTGTCCTGATCCCGCATGGCTCCTCGGGCGGCGGCGGTCTGGATTCTAGCAGACGCGAGAGCCGGCCTGCACGGCGGAACTTCGCCGACGGGTACCTCTAACCCGCCGGTTTTACTGTCTATTCCGTTCGACGGCGGGCCTCCGCCCGGACTCCGGGCAGGCCGCGTCTCAGTCGGGGGGATCGACCACCAGGATCGCGAAGCAGTTCTGGCAGGTGTGCAGGTCGCCGGCCAGAACGCGGTTTTCGACCTCCGGCGGGATCGAGCGATGGCAGGCCGAGCAGCTCCCCGCCCGGATCCGGGCCACCGGCATGCCGCCCTGCGACGAGGCGCGGGCGTAGGCTCGCTGAATCAGGGGGTCCAGCTCCAGCACCAGCGAGTCGCGCTCGGACTGGCGCTGCTGCAGGAGGTCCGTGGCCCGCTCCAGCGACGCGCGCTGCTCGTCCGCCTGCCGGTTCGCCTCCGCTTCCAGCGCCGTCTGCTCGCTCTCCACCACGGCGAGCGTTTCGTGAGCCAGTTCGATCCGCTCCATCAGACCCAGGATCTCGTCCTCGGTCTCCTCGATGCGGGTGGACATGCCGTCGATCTCGGCCAGCAGCGCGGTGTATTCCGCGTTGGTCTTGACCAGGGCGGACTGGCCCTGGAAGTGACTCTTCTGCTGCTCGTAGTCCTGCAGCTGGGCCTCGCGCGTGCGGTGCTCCTTTTCGGCGGACTTCAGCTCCTCGCGCGCCGCCGCGATCCGGTCGCGCGCCTGCTGCGCCTGGGCTTCGAATCCGGCGACGACGCCGGGCAGGCGCGCGCACTCCTGGCGCAGCGAGGCGATCTCCTCTTCGAAGCTCGCCAGCAGGGCCAGATTGGGATCGCGGCCGGACATGGGGCGCACAGTTTGTGCGCGGGCGTTGCCGGGGTCAACGACCGCGCGCGACGCGCGCTCAGAGCGGGCCCCGGGCCGCCCCCTCCGGTCCGAACTTCCGCCGCATGAATTCGTACTCCTGAGCGAAGCCGCGGTCGTCCGCGAACTCGCGGGCGGCGATCTCGGCGGTGACCAGCGCGTGCTCCGGAGCGCCGGACAGGACCGCGATCCAGGCGATCCAGAAGTAGCTCGGCTTGGAGCCGATCTCGCGGCTCCAGATCTCGATCACCTCGCGGTACCAGTCGAGGGGCAGATGGCGGGCCGCCGCCGCCACCCAGCTCGCCACCTCGGTGCGGTCGCGGCGGTCGTCCGCCAGGCCGACTCCGCGCAGCAGACGGCGCAGTTCGGCCGGCCGCTGCCCGACCAGGGCCTCGATCAGGCGCAGATTGCGCTCCAGGCGCTCGAAATCCGGGTGGTCCATGGCCAGGCTCCGCGCCCGGCCGCGGGCGCGTTCGAAGCGCTCGGCGAGCCAGGCCAGCCGCCCGACGTCCAGCTCCTCCCGGGACGCTTCGAAGAGCAGCGCGACCTCCGCCCACCAGTGGCTGGGCGAGGCCGCGATCCAGGCCAGATCGCGCTCGAAAAGCGCCTTTCCGGACGTCCGCCGCGCGTGCAGGGGGGCTTCCAGCGGCCGGGGAGGCCCGGCCGCGTCCACTCGCTGCTCCAGTTCGGGGCGGTCGCCGCGGGCGCGGTAGTAGCGGCCGACAGCGGCGTAGCGCGCCAGCAGGCTCTCGGACGGGTCGAGATCCAGGAAGGCCACTCGGTCCATCCAGCGCTCGACGCTTTCCAGCAGCAGCCGCCTCGGGGCGCGGTTGCGCAGCGCCGCCGCGTCCACCCGCGCCACGGCTTCCAGCGCGCTCGAGACGTACCAGCGCAGCCGGGTGCGCCTCTCGTCCTCCAGACCGTCCCGCCAGCGCGCCGCGAATTTCGGATCGGACGCCAGCGAGGCGCCGACCCGCCGCACCTGCCCGTCGATCGTGGGGCGAACGTCGGAGGCCAGCAGCGCCAGCGCCCGCTCGGCGTCGCCATCGGCGTCGAGCAGCGCGTCGGCCTGGGCGAGGCGGGGCTCGACCAGCTTGCGCCGCATCGCCCGTTCGAGTTCCGGGATGTGCTCCAGCCGGATCGAGTCGGCCAACAGGCCGGCGTCGATGCGCCGGCCGGCGCGGTACAGCGCCAGCAGGCGCTCGGTCTGCAGAGAGAGCCGGGTCTGGGCGGAGTCGGCCGCGGCGATCGCGCGCTCCAGGCTTCCGGCGGCCTCGGCGTAGCGGCCCGTCTGCAGGTAGAGACCCGCCAGCTCGGAGTGATTGGCGGGGTCGCGGTCGCCGGCGGCGATCATGCGCTCGACTTTCTCGATCGCGCGCTGGTAGGTCTGGAAGTGCCAATCGCGCTGGATGTCGATCATCGCTCGCGCGTAGTCGGGATCGCCGAAGATGCGCTCGCTGAGATACCAGCTCGAACGCGTGTTCTCCCCCGAGAAGCGCAGCAGGATCTCCAGCTTGGTGAAGTCGATCACCGGCCCGGCACCGAAGCTGCGGTAGGTCTGCTCCAGGCTCTCGCGCAGCGAAGGCGCCTGGAAGACCCGCGGCTGGCCGGTGTGCAGGACGTAGGTGCGCCAGCCGGAATCGGAGGCCTCGGACCAGGCGAGCGCCGCGTGCGCCGGCAGGCCGATCAGATGGGCGCTGCGGCCCTGGCGCCGAGCGATCTCCAGGTAAAGCTCCGACAGGTCGTCGCAGTCGCCGCGGTACACGCCGCCGCTGTAGGTCGCGAGGGTCTGCGCCACCGTCTGATGGATGTCCCCCGCGAGCTGGCGCGTGCCGAGCAGCCGCGGGTGACGGCTGTCGGGACTGTCGTAGGCATAGACCAGCAGGTGCTCTCCGATCAGGTCCAGGTGCGCCGCGTCCGGCAGGGCGCGCGCCGCCTGGTTCAGGAAGCGCTCCGCCTCGGCCGGGTCGCCGCCGCGCGCCGGCCGCACCACGCCGTGCGCCGTGACCAGGGCGAGCAGGTCGCCGTTCGGCTCGACCACCCGCAGGTGCGGAGGCAGCGCTCCGGCGAGCGCGCCCGGCTCGTCGCCGCCGGAGTAGACCCCGCGCCAGCGCTCGGCGTCGGCGTGGAAGCGCCCCCCGGCGAAGCCGGCGATCCTGTTCGGACCGCTGAAGACCCAGGCGGCTCGCCAGTCGCCGGCGTCGCGCAGCGGGTCGGCCCCAGGCGGCAGCTCGACCACCAGGCGGAGCGACCGGACTGGGGTGTAGTAGGCCGGCGGGGGGGCGGGCCGCGCGTAGGCACTGCGCCCGGGCGTGCGCAGCAGCCGGACCTCGCGGCCGAAGGCGTCGCGGCGCAGCGTCAGCTCGCCCGCGGGGCCCCGGAAGCGCGCCACCGCCCGAAGCTTCTCCGCCTCGATCACGGCCGCCCGCAGCTCTCCCAGCTCCGCGGCCGGCAGTTCCGCCGGCGGAGGCCAACCGTGTCGGAACAGGCGCCGGACGAAGTCCGGCGGCGCGTAGTCGGGATCGCTCTCGGAGTCGCGCAGCGCGAGCTGGCCCAGGATTCCCGCCAGCGCCCGTCGCGCCGCGGTGTTCAGCGAACTGCCTTCGAGAGGCGTTTCGAAGTCCGAAACCGCCCGCCGCAGTCGCGCGATGGCCCGCTCGTCGCGCCGCCCGTCCGCAGCGACCGCTTCGGCCCGCAGGACGGCTTCGGGCAGGACGTAGATCTGCGGGCCGCTCAGGTGCAGACCCAGCAGGCCGTCGCTGTCCAGCCACAGATTCTCGAGGCCGACTCCCTCCCGCGCCGCCCGCTCCAGCAGGGCGGGCAGGCCGGCGAGGCCGCGCTCGGAGTCGAGCTCGAGCAGCGACCAGCGCGCCCGCAGCGGCCCGTGCGGAGTGCCCAGCTCCAGCCACTCCTCCGGCTCGCCGCGCAACAGCCGGTAGCGCTCGCCGCCCGCGCGCCAGAACCAACTCTCCGCGTCGCGCTCCAGCTCGATTCGCCCGGCCAGCGCCTCGGCCAGCACATCCGCTTCCAGCGCGTCCGCGGCCGCCGGGGGCGCGGCGAGCGCGAAAACCGCCATCCAGACGGTCAGCGCGGCGCGGGCGGCCGCCGGGAGCGCCCCATTGTTCAACACGCTCCCTCCACCCGCTCCGGCGACGGGCTAGGATGGGGGCGAATCCGCGCGGCCGGGCGGGTTTCCGGACTCGAAATCGAGGAAGCGCCTTGGATACGCAAAACCTGTCCCTGTACAAGTTCGACGGCTGTCCCTACTGCCATCGAGTCCTCGCGGCCCTCGAACGGCTCGGCCTGGAGATCGAGCTGCGCGACATCCTCACCCATCCCGGCTACCGGCGCGAACTGGTGGAGGCGACGGGCCGCCAGACCGTTCCCTGTCTGCGCATCCAGGAGCCCTCCGGCGGCGTGCGCTGGATGCACGAGTCGCTCGACATCATCGCCTACCTGGAGCGCGGTTTCGCCGGCGGCGCCCGCTGACGGCGAGGCGGCGCCTGCGCTAGGCTGGCGGACGATGCCCGATCCCTCCGGCTACGACGGTTTCTCGCGTCTGATCGAGGGCCCCGACGAACGCATCGACCTGCTCCGCTCGGCGCTGGAGATCGCCAGCCCCGAGTACGAGTCGCTCGACGCGGGACGCTACGTCGGGCGGCTGGAGGAGCTCGCCGAGGAGCTGCGCCCGCGCTTCGAGGAGACTGCGGACGGGCAGGCCCAGCTCGGCTGCATCAGCCGCTTCCTGTACGACGAGAAGGGCTTCGCGGGCAACAGCCAGGACTACTACGACCTGCGCAACAGCTACCTCAACGAAGTGCTGGAGCGCCGGACCGGCATTCCCATCACGCTCGCCATCGTCTACATCGAACTGGCCGCGCGGCTGGATCTCGACGTGCGGGGGGTGGGGTTCCCCGGCCACTTCCTGGTCAAGTGCCCGGCCGGCGGCGAGACCATCGTCGACCCCTTCGACGGCCGGATCCTCACGCAGGAAGACTGCGAGACCCGTTTTCGCGCGGTGGTCGGGGACGCGCTGCCCTTCGGACCGCGCTACCTGGAGGCCTCCCCCAAGCGCGGCATCCTGGCGCGCGTCCTGGGCAACCTGAAGCATATTCACCTGTCGCACAACGACTTCGAGCGCGCTCTGGGCTGCAGTCACCGCATCCTGCTGCTGCTGCCCGACGACCCCGGAGAGCTGCGCGACCGGGGCCTGCTGCACGCCCGGCTGGAATGCTTCGCCCCGGCCGTCGCCGACCTGGAGCGCTTCCTGTTGTTCGCGCCCGAAGATCCGGCCGCCCAGGCGGTCGAGGCCCAGCTCTCCAAGCTGCGCGAACGCGCGTACTCGGTGCACTGAACGCCGGGCGGCGCCGCGCCGGGCGGCCCTCGGGCGCGGCCGGCGATCCCGGGCCGCAACCCGGAGTTCCGGCTACCCTGGCCGCGCATGGAGCGCGTACGCATCGACCGCTGGCTGTGCGCGGCGCGCATCTTCCCGTCCCGCACCCGCGCGCACGACGCCTGCGGCGGCGGGCGGGTCAAAATCGACGGGGAGAGCGTCCGCCCCAACCGGCTGGTCGGCGCCGGCGACGAAATCCGGGTGCAGGCGCCGGGCGGCCTGCGCCTGCTGCGCATCCGGGGGCTGGCCGAAAAGCGCCTCTCGGCCGCGCTGGCGCGCGAGCTCTACGAGGACCGAACGCCCCCCGAACTCCGTGCGGGCGCCCGGGCCGCACGGCCCCTGCGGGATCGCGGCTCCGGACGTCCCTCGAAGCGCGAAAGGCGCGATCTGCAGAGGTTCAAACGCGGACCGCGGGACGGATCCTGAGCCGCCTCCGGGCCGATCTTTCGCCGCTTCCGCTTGCCTGAGCGGAATTCCCGGGTTACTAGGGGCCCCATCAATGCGCGCATCGGGGCTAATGCGCGCATCGGGGCTGGAGGAACGTTGGCCAAGTCGCTGGTGATCACGGAGAAGCCGAGCGTGGCGCGAGACATCGTGGCGGCCCTGGGGGGGTTCGCCGAGCGCGACGGCTTCTGGGAGCGCGACGACTGTCTGGTCACGTTCTCGGTGGGGCACCTGGTCGAGCTGCAGTCTCCCGAGGACATCGACCCGCTCTACAAGCGCTGGACGCTGGACACGCTCCCGATCCTGCCCGAGGAGTTCAAGCTCAAGCCCAAGAAAGGCGCGAGCGAGCGCATCCGCACGATCAAGAAGCTGCTCGAGCGCAGCGACGTGGACGACGTGGTGAACGCCTGCGACGCCGGGCGCGAGGGCGAACTGATCTTCCGCGAGATCCTCCACTACCTGGGCAACCAGAAGCCGACCTGGCGGCTGTGGCTGCAGTCGATGACCACCGACGCGATCCGCTCCGGGTTCTTCGGCGAGAAGGCAAAGTCCGGTGCGCCCCGCCTGCTCACGGACAACGGGCATTCCATGCCGCGGGGCACCGAGTTCGACGGGCTGGGCGACGCCGCCGCCTGCCGCTCGCGCTCGGACTGGCTGATCGGCATGAACGCCACGCGCGCTCTGACCCGCCGCCTCCAGGGCCGCAAGGAAAAGACCGCCTGGTCGGCGGGTCGGGTCCAGACCCCGACGCTGGCGCTGCTGGTCGACCGGGAGCTGGAGATCCTGTCGCACGAGCCCGTGCCGTACTGGCGCGTCGAGGCGAGCTTCGAAGCCAGCGGCCACGCCTACACCGGTACCTGGTTCGACCCCGGCTTTCGCGCCGACGAAGCCAAGCCGGACCTCCGGGACGACCGCATCTTCGACGTGGCGCGGGCCAACGCGATCGTCGACGCGGTCGGCGGGCGCAACGGTCTCGCGCGCGAGACGCGCAAGCCCAGCCGCGAGACCGCGCCGCCGCTTTTCGACCTGACCAGCCTGCAGCGCGAGGCCAACCGCCGCTTCGGCTGGTCGGCGCGGCGCACGCTCAACGCCGCCCAGCGCTGCTACGAGGGCCACAAGCTGCTGACCTACCCGCGCACCGACTCGCGCTGCCTGCCCGACGACTACCGCGCGACCGTCGACCGGATCATCGACGGGTTCGCGCAGCGCGGACCGTTCCGGGACGAGGCGAGCGCGCTGCGCGACGCTCCCGAGGGACTCCAGAACACGCGCCGCACGTTCGACAATTCGAAGGTCAGCGACCACTTCGCCATCATCCCGACCGGCAGCCTGCCCTCGGGCAAGCTCGGCGGCGACGACGCGCGGCTCTTCGACCTGGTGACGCGGCGTTTCCTGGCCTGCTTCCACCCGCCCTCGATCTGGAACCGGGTGGAGCGCGTGACCGAGGTCGGCGGCGAATCGTTCCGTTCGCGCTCGCGCACGCTGGAGGAGCCCGGCTGGCGCGCGGTCATGGGACAGACCGAGCAGGAGGACCAGGCCCTGCCCCCGCTGCTCCCCGGCCGCGCCGAGGCCGGCGACGTTCCGGCCGAGGCGCGGGACATCGAGCTGATCGAGGACGTGACCCGGCCGCCGGCGCGGATCACCGAAGCGCGCCTGCTGTCGCTGATGGAGAGCGCCGGCCGCTACGTCGAGGAGGAGGACCTGGCCGAGGCCATGCGCGACAAGGGCATCGGCACGCCCGCGACCCGCGCCGACATCATCGAGAACCTGATCGCGAAGGGCTACCTGGTGCGCGGCGGCAAGTCTCTGCGGCCCACGGTCAAGGGGATCCGGCTGGTCGACGTGCTGCGGCGGATCCACGCCGAACGGCTGGCGTCGCCGACCCTGACCGGCGACCTGGAGTACCGCCTCAACGAGGTGGAGCAGGGCCGGCGCTCGGCCGACGCCTTCATGGACGAGATCGTCGAGTACACCCGGCAGGTGGTCGAGGCCGCCAAGTCGTTCGACTACGACGACCTGTACCCCGACACGGACGCGCCTCTGGGTCGCTGCCCGCTGTGCGAGCGCCCGGTCTTCGAGCGCTCCTGGTTCTACCGCTGCGCCGAGCTGCCGGGAGCGGACGAGGAGGACGACTGCTCCTTCCGCATCTGGAAGGACCGCTCGGGCCGCTTCATGGACCCCCGGACGGTACGCCTGCTGCTCGACAAGGGCGAGACCCCGGAACTCGACGGCTTCACCGCGCGCGACGGCCGCGTCTACAGCGCCACGCTCGCGCTCGAAGACGGAAAGTTGGAGCTGCACCCGATCCGCGGCAGCAGCAGCGACCGCGCGACCGACGAAGTCGAGTACGACGTCGATCCGGATCCGCTCGCCGCCTGCCCGCTGTCCGGCTGCGCGCACGAGGACAGCCGGATCGTCGAGACGCCCACGCACTTCCGCTGCGGGGCCGGGATTCGCAAGCAGGAGGAGAACCTCGAGAAGGCGCGCGTCTGGGAGGCCGAGAACAACGTCGCGGGCAAGCGCCGGCAGCGCTACAAGCCGCCCGAAGAGGACGTTCCGTGCCCCTTCGCGCTGCCGCGCACCGTCTGCAAGCGCGAGATCACGCGCGACGAGGCGCTGGAGTACGTCCGCCAGGGCCGCACCGGGCTGCTCGAGGATTTCACTTCGCGCTTCGGACGGCCGTTCTCGGCCACGCTCATCCTGAAGCCGAACGGCCGCCACGGCTTCGAGTTCCCGCCGCGCGCGGCGCGCAAGGCGGGCCGGAAGGCCGCACGCAAGCGGACGACCCGCAAGGCGGGCTCGAAACAGGTCGCCCGCGGCAAGGCGGCGCGCAAACGGAGCACGAGCGGCGGCACGGGGCGCAAGAAAGCGACCCGCAAGCGCACGGGCCGCAAGGCGGCGGGCCGGGAATCCACCCGGTCCGGCGGCGGGCCGGAAGACTAGACCGGCCGGGACCCGTGCCCGCCCCGACCCGGCGCATCGCCCTGGTCCAGCAGCGCTCCGGCGATCCCGGAAACTCCCTGGAGCGGGCGGAGAGCGCGATCCGCGAGGCGGCCGGTCTCGGGGCCCGGCTCGTCTGCCTCCAGGAGCTGTTCCGCACGCGCTACTTCCCGCGCAGCGAGGACGCGGCCAACTTCGACCTAGCCGAGGGGGCCGACGGCGAGACCGCGCGCCGGCTGGGAGAGCTGGCGTCCGAACTCGGACTGGTGATCGTCGCTCCGATTTTCGAGCGCCGCGCCGCCGGCGTGTACCACAACTCGGCGCTGGTGCTGGACGCGGACGGCTCCCGGGCGGGGCACTACCGCAAGATGCACGTGCCCGACGACCCCGGCTTCCACGAGAAGTTCTACTTCGCGCCGGGCGACCTGGGCTTTCGCGCCTTCGACACCGCCGCGGGCCGGATCGGAGTGCTGATCTGCTGGGACCAGTGGTTCCCGGAGGCGGCGCGGCTGGTCGCGCTGGACGGCGCGGAGATTCTGCTCTTCCCGACGGCCATCGGCTGGGACGACTCGGAGTCGGACTCCGAGCGCGCGGCCCAGCTCGAAAGCTGGCAACTGGTCCAGCGCGCGCACGCGGTCGCCAACGGCCTGTTCGTCGCCGCCGCCAACCGCGTGGGGCGGGAGGGAAACCTGACCTTCTGGGGAAGCTCCTTCGTCTGCGACCCGCAGGCCCGCGTCCTGGCCGAGGCGCCCGCCGACTCGGAGTGCGTCCTGGTCGCGGACTGCGACCTGGGGCGAATCGAGCAGCAGCGCCGCGCCTGGCCCTACCTGCGCGACCGCCGGGTCGACGCCTACGCGGACCTGACCCGGCGCTTCCGCCGTTGACCCTCCCCCGCGAGTTCCGCGCGGCCGACTCCGACGGCGGGGCGTCGGAAATTTTGAACTTCCGGATGCCGGCGGAGTGGGAGCCGCACGCGGCGACCTGGCTGGGGTGGCCCCACGCCGAGGAGACCTGGCCCGGCTGCCTGGAGCGGGCGCGGGCCGAGTTCGCGGCCCTGCTGCGCGCCGTGGCCCTGAACGAGCCCGCCGACGTGCTGGTTCAGGACGCGGCCGCCGAGCGCCGGGTGCGCGCGCTGGCCGCCGAGCTTCCGGCCGCGGCGGGACCGGTCCGGGTGCACCGCCTGGCCACCGACGACGTGTGGCTGCGCGACATCGGCCCGACCTTCGTCCACGCCGCGGGCGGAGAGCGGGCGGCGATCGACTGGACGTTCAACGCCTGGGCTGGCAAGTACCCGCCCTGGGAGCGCGACGACGCGGCCGCCGCCGAGATCGCGCGGCGGGCGGGTGTGCCTTCGATCCGGCCCGGGCTGACGCTGGAAGGGGGAGCGCTCGAGGTCGACGGCGCGGGCACGCTGCTGCTGGCCGAGCCGACCGCCCTCGACCCCCGGCGCAATCCGGGCGTCGGCCGCGCGCAACTGGAGGCGCGGCTGGACGGGCTGCTGGGCGTGTCGCGGGTGATCTGGCTGGGAGAGGGGATCGCGGGAGACGACACCGACGGCCACGTCGACGATGTCGCGCGCTTCGTCGCCCCCGGGCGCGTGGTCTGCGCCCGCGAGCGGCGTTCCGGCGACCCCAATTTCGAGCCGACCCGCGAAGCCTGGCGGCGCCTCTCGCGGGCCCGCGACGCGCGCGGCGGGCGCCTGGAGCTGGCGGAGCTGCCGCTGCCCGAGCCGCAGTCGGCGGGCCCGGAGCGCCTGCCCGCCAGCTACGCCAATTTCTACTTCGCCGGGCGCGCGCTGCTCGTGCCCGTGTTCGGCTGCCCCCAGGACGAAGCCGCGCTGAAGGTCCTGGAGCAGCTCTTCCCCGAGCGCGAGATCCTGCCCCTCGTCAGCCGCACGCTGGTGCGCGGACTGGGCGGGCCGCACTGCCTGACCCAGCAGGAGCCGCGCGCGAGCGTTCCGGGTCCCGGGCGGGGGAGCGGAAGCGACTGAAGGCGCCGATGGTATATTCTGCGCCCCTTTCCGCCCCGGGCACCCGTCCCGGCGGCGGGGCCCCGAACCGGAGGAGGCGCAATGGCCCAACTGGACTTTCAGGCTTTCGACGCGGACAACCACTACTACGAGGCGACCGACGCGTTCACGCGTCACATCGAGCCCCGCTTCCAGAAGCGCTGCATGCAGTGGGCGCAACTGGACGGCAAGACGCGCCTGCTGGTGGGCGGCAAGGTCAACCGCTTCATCCCCAACCCGACCTTCGACCCGGTGTCCAAGCCGGGCGTACTGGACCAGTTCTACCGCGGCAAGAACCCCGACGCGGCCAGCGTGCGCGAGATCTTCGGCGAACTCGAGCCGATCAATCCGGCCTACCGCAAGCGCGAGGAGCGCCTGCCGGTGATGGACGCGCAGGGGCTGGAGAGTGCCTTCCTGTTCCCGACCCTGGGCGTGGGCATGGAGCAGGCGCTGAGCGAGGATCCGCCTGCGGTGATGGCGGCGTTCCGCGCCTTCAACCGCTGGCTGGAGGAGGACTGGGGCTACAACTACCAGAACCGGCTGTACGGGGCGCCCTACCTCAGCATGGTGCTGGTCGACGAAGCGGTCGTGGAGCTGGAGCGGATCCTGGCCCAGGACGTGCACCTGATCGTGATGCGCGCCGCGCCGGTCTACACCCCCGAGGGTCCCAAGTCGCCGGCCGATCCGATCTTCGATCCGATCTGGGCGCGGATCAACGAGGCGGGCGTCGCGGTGGCTTCGCACGGCGGCGACGGCGGCTACGGCCGCTACACCGCGGACTGGGGCGAGGGCGGCGAGACCGAGGCGTTCCGCACTTCGCCGTTCCAGTCGCTGCTGGGCTCGCGCAACGCCTACGACATGATGGCGGCGCTGATCTCCCACCGGCTCTTCGAGCGCTTCCCCAACCTGCGCATCGCCAGCGTGGAGATGGGCTCGAACTGGGTGCCGTACCTGTTCCAGAACCTGGAGCGCGCCTGGGGCCAGACCCCCAAGAGCTTCGCCGAGAACCCGATGGACACCTTCCGCCGGCACATCTGGGTGTCGCCGTTCCACGAGGACGACGTGCCCAAGCTGCGCGACCTGCTGGGCGCCGACCGGCTGCTGATGGGCTCGGACTGGCCGCACGCCGAGGGCCTGGCGGAGCCGATCGACTACATCGACGAGCTGGTGGGCTTTTCCGACGAGGAGATCCGCAAGGTCATGCGCGAGAACGCCCTGGAGCTCTCGACGCCGCGACCCGCCTCCGCCGCCGCATGAAAGTTCTGGTCATGGGGGGCACCCAGTTCAATGGGTTGGCCCTCGTCAAAGAGCTGGTCCGCACCGGCCACGACGTGACCGTGCTGAACCGCGGCCAGACTCAGGCCGACCTGCCGCGCGCGGTCCGGCGCGTGTACGGAGACCGCACGGACCACGCGCGCATGCGCGAGCTGTTCGCGTACCAGGAGTTCGACTGCGTCCAGGACATGTCGGCCTACCACCCCGAGGACGTCGAGCTGATGGTCGAGCTGTTCCGGGGCCGGATCGGGCACTACGTCTTCGCCAGCTCGACGGCCATCTACGCGCACTCCAAGCTGCTGCCGATCGGCGAAGGCCACCCGGTGGAGCGCGGTCCCGCGCAGAACGAGTACGGCCTGCACAAGCTGCTGTGCGAGGACGACCTGATCCGGCAGTACCGCGAGAACGGCTTCCCGGCCACGATCGTGCCGTTTTCGATGGTCTTCGGGCCGCACAACATCATTCCCGACCGCGAGCAGCGCATGTTCGTTCGGCTGCTGCGGGGCCGCCCGATCCTGATCCCCGGCGACGGCACCGCGCTGGGCCAGGTGGGCCACGTCGACGACCAGGCACGGGCGCTGTGCCGCCTGATGGGCCGGCCCCAGAGCTTCGGCAAGCGCTACAACCTGACGGGCCGGGAGTACTTCAGCGACGAAGGCTACGTGGACGCCTTCGGCGAGGTGCTGGGGATCGAACCGCAGAAGGTCTTCATCCCGGCCGCGCTGATGGACGATCTGTGGGACGGCCGCGCCGAGCTCAAGCCGGGCGCGGCCATGACGGCCAACATCGACATCCGCACCAGCGACGACGAATCGGCGCAGCGCCTGCGCGCGCTGCATCTGTTCCGGCTTTCCACCCTGATCCAGAAGCTGCAGCCCAATCTCCACCGCTGGGACCAGAGCACGATCTTCAGCATCGACCGGCTGCGGCGCGACGCCGACTGGGAGCCGGAGTACGAGTTCCGCGGCATGATCGAGCAGACCTACCGCTGGTTCCGAGACGAGGGCCTGGACGAGACGCGCGACTTCGATTTCGGCTTCGAGGACGATCTGCTGGAGCGGATCGGCGCGTAACGCCGACGGCGGCGGGCCGGTCTCCGGGGCCGCGCGGGCGGCTCAGCCCGCCAGGCGCCTGAGGAGGCCGCGCGTGCGCGCCTCTTCTTCCGGAGTCCAGTCGAAGCTGCTCGCCCCGAAGTCGGTCGCCCCCAGGCGTTCCAGTTCGCGGATGCGGTCCTCGACCTCGGCCTCGCCTCCGATGATCGACATCGCGGCGGGCGAGTCGACCCCCTCGCGCTCGCAGTTGCGGCGGTAGGACGGGAGCTGCCCGCGCTCTGCGAAGTCGCGGCGCGCCCGCTCGGCCGCGGCGGCGGAATCGGAGCTGACGCACACCGGCAGCGTCACGACGATCCGCGGCGGAGGCCGGCCGGCCGCCTCGGCGGCGCGGCGGATCGCCGGCACCAGGTGCTCGCGCAGGATCCGGGGACCGACCCAGACGGCGCTGGTCCCGGCCGCGAGCCGGCCGGCGAGCTCCAGCATCCGCGGACCGAGCGCGCCCAGCAGCACGGGGATCGGCCGCCGGGGTTCGGGCAGTCCGAGCCGGGTCGTGCAGGACAGGATCTTCCCGCAGAAGTCCACCTCGCCCGAGTCCAGCAGCGGCACCAGGATCGACAGATACTCGCGCATGAACTCGGCCGGGCGCGCGTACGAGTAGCCCAGCGACTCCATCCAGTCGCGGTGAGAGAGCCCCACGCCGAGCGTGAGCCGGCCTCCAATGGCGGCGTCGACGGTCGCCCAGCGCGACCGGGTGGCGCGGGTAGGCCGGCAGCACCGAGGTCCCGATCTCGATCCGGGGCGCGTACGGCGCGGCCATCAGCGCGGTGGTGAGCGCGTCCTTGCCGCCCAGGGGGTGCTGGGCCATCCAGTAGCTGTCCAGGGCATCCTCGGCCGCCGACTTCACGTGGCCGATCAGCCGCTCGTAGGGCTGGTCGGCGACCAGGTGATTGCCGTTGATCCCGATGCGCACGACTTACTCCCGGGCGATGAACGGCGCGCCGCCCTCTTCGCCTCTCGGCCGCAGCAGGCACTCCTGCGCGAGGCTGGCGACCATCTCCCCGGCGCGCGTGAAGATCGTTCCCTGCACGTAGCCGCGCGCCCCCGCCGCGCGCGGGCTGTGCTGGGCGAAGAGCAGCCACTCGTCGCAGCGCGCGGGGGCGTGGAACCACACGCAGTGGTCCAGGCTGGCCATCTGCACCCCGAGCCGCCCCGGCCGGGCGTGCGGCCGCACCGAGTTGTCGTTGAACGACATGTCGCTGGCGTAGGAGATCAGCGCCTGGTGCAGCAGCGGCTCCTCGCCGAGAGGGGAAGGAATGCGGAACCAGGCGAAGTTGCGCGCCTCGCCCCGGCCGCCCAGGTTGGCCGGCACGCGCCAGTGCCGCATTTCGACGGCGCGCGGGGAGGTCGCCCAGGAGGCCGTCTCCGCGGGCATCGAATCGCGCACCCGCTCGGCGAGCTGTTCGGGCGTGGGGAGCGACTCGGGATCGGGAGCGTCCTCGGGCATGGGGAGCTGGTGCTCGAAGCCTTCCTCGGGCGGCTGAAAGCAGAGCTGGGCCGTGAAAAGCTCGGTCTCGTCCTGCCAGGCGCCGACCCGACGGTGCGAGAAGGAGCGCCCGTCGCGCACCCGCTCGACCGCGTAGCGCAGCGGACGCCCCGGGTCGCCGCCGCGCAGGAAGTAGGCGTGTAGCGAGTGCGCCACCCGGCCCTCGGCCGTGCGGGCCGCCGCCACCAGCGCCTGGGCGACGAACTGCCCGCCGTAGATCGCCCCGTGCCGGTCGCGCTCGCAGTGGCCCACGAACGAATCCCCGCCCTCGTCCTCCAGATCCAGCACCTCGATCAGCTCGCGCAGCAACTCTTCCATCGCCCGGCTCGCATGGGGGGTCCGCGTCCAGCCTATCAGAAGCCCCGCGCACCCCGCCCGGCCGCGAAATCGATCCTGCATAGATCTTGAAAATCGGGAATCAATTCCCGATTTTCAAAAAATGATCGCCCGCCTCGCTGCCCGCCGCCTGCGTTCGAGCCTGCGCGAACAGCCTGCGGCGGCCCTGCTCGGACCCCGCCAGATCGGGAAAACGACACTCGCGCGCTCGCTGGAAGGAAGCTATTTCGATCTCGAACTGGAGAGCGAGCGTCTGCGCCTGGACCTCGATTGGGAACAGGTCGTCCGTTCCAGGCGGCTGCTCGTGCTCGACGAGGCGCAGGCCTTTCCGGAAATCTTCCCGCGGTTGCGGGCCGCCATCGACTCGGAGCGCCGGCGAACGGGCCGATTCCTGCTGCTTGGCTCGGTGTCTCCGGGACTGATGCGCTCCGTCTCCGACGCGCTCACCGGACGCCTCGCGCTGGTCGAGCTGACGCCATTTCTCTGGAGCGAACTCGAGACCGAGGCCCAACGCCGACGCCTGTGGTGGACCGGCGGGTACCCCGACGGCGGAATCCTGCGGCCCTCGCGCTTCCCGGGCTGGCAACTCGACTATCTCGAATTGCTCGCCCAGCGCGATCTTCCGGCCTGGGGACTGTCCGCGGCGCCCCGCCGTACGCTGCTCCTGATGCGCATGCTCGCCGCGACCCACGGCCAAGTCTGGAACGGCGCCGCCCTCGGCCGCAGCCTCGGCCTCGACGCAAAGACAGTCGAGCGCCACGTCGACTTCCTCGAAGGCGCCTATCTAATCCGCCGACTGACCCCATACCACGCCAACCTCAAGAAGCGCCTGGTCAAAGCGCCCAAGCTCTACTGGCGCGACAGCGGCCTCGTGCACGCGCTTTTGGGCCTCGAATCCGAACGCCGACTGCACGCACAGCCGTGGGTCGGATCCAGCTTCGAGTGCCACGTCATCGAGCAGCTCCTGGGACACGCCGCAGCCACCGGACAACGCGCCACCCCCTACTTCCTCCGCAGCCACGACG
>JAGWBS010000081.1 GCA_021295775.1 Pseudomonadota bacterium
CTCCGGCTCGTCCTGCGCGAAGGCCGGAGCGGCCCCCATCCCCAGGGCGCCGCTCAGAAAAAATGCAAAGGCCCAGCGAGCCGACTTCGATTCGGACATTTCCCCTCCCAAGGCGAAAACCATGCGAGCGCTCAAGGCGCCTGATCGCACATCTGAACTGCTACTCCCCATGGTTGTCAACACGACCGGCGCAAAGCGCACGATTTCGCGGGCGGAGCGGTGCGGCGGCGCCGAACGGCAGCGGCGCTGCGCGCTGCGCGTTTGCGCCTAGCCGGAGCTGCGGGCGTCGGAGAGCCGCAGGCCGTCGAGCAGGGCGTTGCGCAGTTCGCGGGGGTCGACCACGTCGTCGCAGCCGAGCCGGTTGGCCATGCGGTAGGGGCCGGCGCGCTGGTCGCGTTCGACCTGCTCCTGGGTCTCGGCGTCCAGCCGGGCCGAGCGGCCGCCGCTCTCGGCGGGCATCGCCGCCAGGTTCACGCCGGGCAGGGTGTAGCTCAGCGTCTGGTTGTCGAAGGGCGTGCCGGCCATCGTGACCATGCCGAAGCCGAACGCCTTGCGCATGGTCACGTGCAGCTTGGGGTTGGCCAGGCGGCGCTCGGCGCGGAACATCTTGCCGCCCCACTTCAGGATGCCCTCGCGCTCCGCACGCGTGCCCGCCAGCACGCCCGGGTTGTCGGCCAGGAAGATCACCGGCTGGCCGAAGTGGCCGACCACCTCCAGGAAGTCGGCCGCCTTGATCGCGGCCGCGGAGTCGACCGCGCCCGCGCCGACCATGGGGTTGTTCGCAACGATCGCGACCGAGCGCCCGCCCAGGAAGGCGAAGGCCGTGATCAGCGAGCGCCCGTAGCGCGGCTGGATCTCCAGCAGGCTGTCCCGGTCGACGATCGCCTCGATCACACGGTGCATGGAATAGGGCCGGCGGTCGTTGGGGGGAACGAGGTCGAGCATCTCCTCGATCAGGCGCGGGCCGGTGTCGGGGCCCTCGCGACGCGGCGGCGCGGCCGCTCGGCTGGACGGCAGGTAGGAGAGATAGGTGCGGGCTAGATCGAGCGCGGCCGCGTCGTCGGGCGCTTCGTTGTGCGCCGCTCCCGATATCTCGCAGCAGACCTCGGCCCCTCCCAGTTCCTCCTTGCTGACGTCCTCCCCCGTGGCGGCCTTCACCAGCGGCGGCCCGCCGGTGAACATGGAGGCGTACGAGGTCATGATCACGAAGTCGCTGAGCGGAGCGGCCAGCGCGCCGTGCCCCGCCGAGGCGCCCATGATGATGCAGACCATCGGCACCTGGCCGCCCAGGTCGGCGTAGGCGAGCAGGTCGTTGGGAGCGCGCCCCTGCCCCGTGTCGGTCAGACGGTGCCCCGCGCCCTCCAGCATGGTGACCAGCGGCAGGCCCTCCTGCAGCGCCAGCTCCGCGATCCGGTAGCGCTTGGCCGAGCCCCCCGAGCCGATCGACCCGCCCATCACCGAGAAGTCTTCCACGCCGGCCATCACCGGCCGGCCGTCGATCCGGCCCATGCCGCACACGAAGGCGTCGCCCGGGATGTCCTCCAGGTCGCCCACCAGCCGGCCGATCTCGACGAAGCTGTCGGGGTCGAAAAGGCGCTCGATGCGCTGGCGCGCGTCGAGCTTGCCGCGCGCGTGCATCAGGCGCTCCACGCGCTCCTCTCCGCCCATCTCCAGCGCCCGCTCGCGGCGCCGCCGGAGATCGTCCAGGAGCGGCTCCCACTGCTTGCGGGGGTCGTTCTTCTCGCTCACGCTCGACTCCTCCGGGGCGGCACGGACGGGCCGGCTTTGTAGCACGCGCCGCGCCTATAATGCGGCCCCCAGCCAGGAGAGCGCATGCAGGCGATCGTCTACCACGGTCCGCGCGACTTCCGGGTCGACGGCATCCCGGACGCCGAGATCCGCGAGCCGACCGACGCCGTGGTCCGCATCGAGCGCACCGCCATCTGCGGCTCCGACCTGCACCTCTGGCACGGCGAACCGCTGCCGTTCTCGGACTTCGCGATGGGGCACGAGTTCCTGGGCGTGGTCGAGGACGTGGGCGCGGACGTGCGGCGCTTCGCGCGCGGGGACCGCGTGCTGGTGTCCTGCACCAACGGCTGCGGGAGCTGCGCGATGTGCCACGACCACCTCTACACCGGCTGCCTGACGACCTCCAGCAAGGGCGTGCTGTCGAACATCTTCGGCAACCCGCTCCTGCCCGGCGGCCAGGCGGAGGGCGCCCGCGTGCCGTTCGCCGACGCCAACCTGCTGTCGATCCCCCCGGACCTCGACGACGAGCAGGTGCTCTTCCTGACCGACATCCTGCCGACCGGCTACATGGGGGCGGACTTCGCCGAAGTCGGCCCCGGCGACGTGGTGGTGGTGTTCGGCTGCGGCCCGGTGGGCACCTTCTCCCAGCTCGGAGCGCTGCTGCGCGGCGCCGCCCTGGTGATCGCGGTCGACCTGGACGACGGACGCCTGGCCCGAGCCGAGCAGCGCGGCTGCCTGCCGCTCAACCCCGAACGGGAGGATCTCGACGAGCGCGTGCGCGAACTCACCGGCGGCATGGGCGCGGACTGCGCGGTCGAGGCGGTCGGCCGGGCCGAGCTGGTGCGCAAGGCGGTCGAGATCACGCGCGTGGGCGGACACGTCGGCGTGGTGGGCGTGGTCACCGGCGACGAGGTCTCGCTGCCCTTCATGCGTCAGGTGATCGCCAAGAACCTGACCATCCGCGCCGGCGCCGTGAACCCGCAGCACTACTGGCCCGAACTCCTGCCGCTGATCCGGCAGGGCCGCCTCGACCCGACCCAGATCATCACCCACCGCATGCCCCTGTCCGAAGGCGTGCGCGGCTACGAGATCTTCGACGCGCACGCCGAAGACGTGCTCAAAGTGGTCTTGCAGCCGTAGGGGTCGGAGTGGAGGTCGGTTTCATCGGGCTCGGGAGCCAGGGCGCGCCGATGGCCCGGATGATCGGCCGCGCGGGATTCGCGCTGCACCTGTGGGCGCGCCGCCGCGCCTCGCTGGAGCCCTTCGAGGACAGCGGAGCCCGGTTCGCGGCGGATCCAGCGGAACTGGCCGCGGCCTGCGACCTGGTGTGCCTGTGCGTCCGGGACGACGCGGACGTCATCGGCGTAGCGAGAGACGGCGGCCTGATCGCGGCCCTGCGGCGGGGCGCCGCGCTGGTGGTACACAGCACGGTGCACCCGGACACCTGCCGCGAACTGGAGGCCGAAGCGGCCCCGCGCGGGATCGACGTGCTCGACGCGCCGGTGAGCGGCGGACCGGGTCCAGCGCTGGAGGGTACCCTGACGGTGATGGTCGGAGGCCGGCGCGAGGCCTTCGAGCGCTGCCTGCCCGTATTCGAGAGCTACGGCGACCCGGTCGTCCACCTGGGGCCGCTGGGCAGCGGCCAGCTCTGCAAGCTGATCAACAACGCCCTGTTCACCGCCAACCTGAAGCTGGCTTCCGACGGCCTGAGCCTGGCCGAAAGCCTGGGACTCGAAGGGTCGGCCTTTGTCGAACTGGTGCAGCGGAGCAGCGGCGCCAGTTTCGCGCTCGGCGCGGCGCATGCGTTCCGCGCCGCCGAAGGGACGGACCAGGGCAGGCGAAGCCGCGCCCTCGCCAACGTGGTCAAGGACGCCCGGATCCTGGAGACGCTCTGCGACGCCGCCGGCGAGCCCAGCTCCGACCTGCGGGAAACCCTGCGCCGCGCCGCGGCCTGGATCGACAACGACGACTAGGGTTCTCGAGTTCGATCCGGCAACCCGTAGCGGTCTGGGCGGCGCCCCGCTCAGAAGTCCAGCGGCAGGCGCAGGTGTTCGCGGTAGACGAAGTCGCGGTGGGCCAGCAGCGTCGGGCCGAGTGCCTCCAGAATCTCCGGATCGGTGACCGTGTACAGGCGCCGCAGGCCGCGCGACATCGGACAGACTTCCTGGGGCAGCGGATCGATCAGCACCGCGAACGTCGCCCAGAGAACGTCGGCCGCCGAGACGCTGTCGCCCACCAGGTAAGAGCGGCCGGCCTCCCGCTGACGCTCCAGGCGCGCGCTCAGCTGCTTAAGGATCTGAATCACGCGGCTCGGGGCGCGCCGCGCCGCCTCGGGCGAGTAGCCGTACTTGGCGCAAAAGTGCAGCGTCTGGTCGCGCCCCGGACCCTCCGGCTGCCGCGCCAGGTTGCCCTCGAGCATCATCAGCCGCCGCGACCAGCCGAAGCCGTCGCGGCCGCTCAACTCGTGAAACAGGCCCAGGACCGTGACCTGCTCGTGGGGATCGGACGGCAGCAGCCGGGGCTCGGGCGCGAGATGCTCGGCCAGCAGCAGGATGTCGATCAGTTGCGAGACCGCCCGCTCGTCGTCGAGCGCCGCCGCCGGAGCGGAGGTCTGCCCGGTCCAATCGAGCAGCGCGGGGTCCTCTTGCCCGGCCACCTGCTCGACCGCCGCGAACGGCAGGCGCTTGAGGTCGAAGAAGCCCTTGGCGGCCTCGCTCCAGGGCCCCGGCCCGTCCCGGGTCAGCACCAGCCGCAGGCCCGGGCGAACGCGCGCCTCTTCGACACTCAGGTAGTCCAAAGCCAGGATCTCCTCTGCCGGATCCAGATCCTGGGCTATTCATAGACCATTCGGAGAATCGGAGAAGGCCTCGCGTGTGCGACCCTGGTTCCAGAGAGGAGGAACCATGAAATTCACGCTTCGCCAAATCGCCGCGACCCGTCTGCTCGGGCTGACGCTGGTGGGGGCAGCGATCGCGGGAGCGGTCGGTGACTTCAGTCTTCGCCATGTCGTCGCGGCCGGCCTGCTCGGGCTGACGCTGGTGGCGGTCTCGATCGCAGGAGCCGCGGGCGCCGGGTCCCCGACCCTCCCGGATGCCCGTCTGCAGCGGGTGGCCGATCAGCAGCAGATCGAGCGTCTGATCGCCGATTACAGCGCCTATCTGGCCGCGAGGGACTTCGAAGCCTACGGCGCGCTGTTTTCCGAGGGCGCTTTTCTGGGACCGGACGGCCAGGTGATCGCCAGCGGAGCGGAGCAGATCGAATCCCTGGTCCGCAGCTTCCTGGGCGGCAATCGCGAGACGGTCACTCGCCATCTGGTCACCAACACGCGCATCGACATCGCGGACGACGGCCAGACCGCGCAGGCCGAGAGTTTCCTGACGACGATCGACGCGCAACCGGGCGGGCAGGCCGAGATCTTTCGACTGGCCCTGTACAAGGACCACTTCCGCAAGCGGGGCGAAAAATGGACTTTCGCCAGCCGACAGGAGGATACGGCCTGGGTGCTGAAGGAGCGGGTCCCGACCCCGACCGACCCGTGATTCTCCACCGGAGCGCCTGAAGCCAACCGCATTCCCGCCCCCCGGGACGCCCCCCGCTGAACCCAGCGGCGGCGCTCTCCGGCCCAAGCTCCCGGACTTCGGTGGGGAACCGAGTTGGATCGTCGCCCCCGGCGAGCCGCAGGCGGCCCGGGTGGAGCCGGGCCGGGCCGCTGGGGCATGCTGTGCGGGTGAAGCCGCTCGACGGAATCCGGGTTCTCGACGTCACACAGATCGTGTCGGGTCCGACCTGCACCTTCCTGCTGGCCGCGCTCGGCGCCGAGGTGATCCGCGTCGAGCCGCCCGGCGGCGACGTGACCTGGAAGCCGCCTCCGTCCTACGGACCCGGCGGCGTCAACCGCGGGCCGCGGGGGCCGCGCGACCTGCCGCTGAGCCCTCTGCGCCGACAGCGCGGCAAGCGCAGCCTGGTGATCGACCTCAAGCAAGACGAGGGCCAGGCGCTGTTCAAGCGGCTGGCCGGGCTCTCGGACGTGCTGGTGGAGAACGCCCGGCCCGGGGTGATGGAGAGGCTGGGTCTCGACTACGCGGCGCTGTCCGGCGTCAACGACCGGCTGGTCTACGCCAGCATCTCGGGCTACGGGCACGACGGGCCCTACCGCGACCGGCCCAGCATGGACCTGGTGGTCCAGTCGGAGTCGGGGCTGTTGGCCAAGACGGGGTTCCCCGACGGCCCGCCCACCAAGGTGGGCGTGACGATCGGCGACCAGGTGCCCGGGATCTACGCGGCGCTGGGCATCCTGGCGGCGCTGCGCCAGCGCGAGCGGGACGGGCGAGGCCAGTGGGTCGACGTGGCGATGCTCGACGCGCTGGTGGCGCTGATCTGGGACGAACCCCTCGACGAGTTCCAGGCCCTGGGTCTGCCCGAGCGCTCCGGCAACACCGACCCGCGCGGCGCCCCTCTGGACGTCTTCCCCACCGCCGACGGCTGGGCCGCGATCGTCGTCACCAGCGACGCGCAGTGGGAGAAGCTGCGCGAGCACATGGGGCTGGGCGAACGCTTCGAGACCGCGGACCGCACGTCGGGCGACCCGCTGCTCCGCCGGGAGATCAACCGCATCGTGGCCGAGTGGACGCGCCTCCGCCCGACGACCGAGTTGATTGGCGAACTGACCCGCATCGGGGTCCCCTGCGGCGCCGTCGGCTCGGCCTGGTCGGCCCGCGAGCACCCGCAGGTGGCGCACCGCGGCATGCTGGAGCGGCTCGTGCATCCGGACACGGACGAGCCGGCGCCCTTCCTGGGACCCGGGCTGCCGATCCGGTTCTCCCGCGCCGAGCGCGGAATCCGGCCGGCGGAACCGCTGGGCACGAGCACCGACGCCGTGCTGGGCGAGCTGCTCGGCCTCGACCCGAACGAACTGCGCGGTCTGCATCAGCGCGGCGTCATCGCGGGACCCGAAGAGTGAGTGCGGGTCGCCTGGGACCCCTGGCGGAGATCCCGACCGAGTCGGTCTTCGTCGCCAACGGCGATCTGCGCCTGCGCTGTGTGCTCTGGGGAGACCGCGCCCGTCCTCCCGTGCTGCTGATCCACGGCAACGGCGCCCACGCGCACTGGTGGGCGCCGCTGGTGCCGGCCCTGGCGCGCGAGCGGCTGCTGGTCTCGCTCGACCAGCGCGGGCACGGCCGGAGCGACCGGCCGCTCGAGCCGGACTTCCGGGTGCAGGACTTCGCCAAAGACTTCGCGGCGGTGGTCGACCAGCTCGGCCTGGGCCCGCTGCCGGTGATCGCCCACTCTATGGGAGGGCGCGCGGCGGTGTACTTCGCCGCCCGGCAGCCCGAGAAGGTCTCGGCGCTGGCGGTGCTCGACACCAGCCTGGCCGCGCTGGACGAGATCGGCGAGGACGGGTTCCGCAAGAAGATCCGCGGCCGGCGCGACGGCAGGCCCTACCCCTCGCGCCGGGCTGCGCTGGGGGCGTTCCGGCTGGTTCCGGAAGAACCGGGAGTGCCGGCGGACGTGCTGAGCCTGCTGGCGGAGCACGCCGTGAGCGAGCGCGGGCCCGGCGGCTGGCAGGTGCACTTCGACCGCGCCGTGCTGCTCGGAGACGGCCACGGCAATCTGATCCCCCTGCTGGGCCGGCTGCGCTGCCCGCTCTGGATCGGCTTCGGCCGGGAGAGCCGGCCCATGCGCCCCGCGGACCTGGAGCGCCTGGTCCGAGTCGTCCCGGAAGCCGTGATCCAGGAATTCCCCGGCGCGCACCACTTCTTCCTCTCGCACCCCGAGCCCGCCGCCGCCTGGCTGCGTCGCTTCCTCGCTTCCGCCCCCGCAACCCCGGAACGGGCCGCCGCGGCGTCGGACCCTTGACGATCGAATTCCTCCGCCGTAATCAAGCGGCCCTCCGCAGCGCGAGTTCATGGATCCGGTGGATCCGCCCGGCTGCTCCAGCCTCGACGAAGGCCTTCCCATGAGCGCCTATTCAGAAGCTTCCGTACCCGACCAGAGCGGGAAGACCTGCCTGATCACGGGCGCCAACACCGGCATCGGATTCGAGGCCGCGCGGGTGCTCGCCGGCCGGGGCGCCCGGATACTGCTGGGCTGCCGCTCGGAGACCCGCGCGCGCCAGGCGCTGGAGCGGATCCGCGCTCTGCATCCCGCGGCCGACCTGGTCTGGGTGCCGCTCGACTTGGCCCGCCTGCCATCCGTCGAGGCCGCGGCCCGGACCGTCGCCCTCGAACCCCGGCTGGACGTGCTGGTCAACAACGCCGGGGTCATGCTCCCGCCCAAGACACTCACTCAGGACGGCTTCGAGCTCCAGTTCGGCGTGAACCACCTCGGCCACTTCGCGCTGACCGGCCACCTGCTGGACCGACTCGCAGCCACCCCGGGATCGCGGGTGGTGCACGTCAGCAGCGTGACACATCGCACGGGCCGGATCGACTTCGACGACCCGCACGCGGAACGCTCCTACGGCGCGATGCGCCGCTACGGGATGAGCAAGGCCGCCAACCTGTACTTCATGCTCGAGCTGGCGAGACGCTGCGCGGCGCGGGGGTTGGACGTGACGAGTCTGGCCTGCCACCCGGGAGTCACGAACACCGAACTCATTCGGACCCTCCCTCGCTGGATTCAGGCCCTGACGCCCTTGGCGCGCCCCTTCTTCAACACCCCCGAGGCGGGCGCCCTGCCGACGCTGCGCGCCGCCACCTCGCCGGAGGCGGAGCCGACGGACTACTACGGACCGATCAGGCGTGGGGATCGATCCCCGTCCGCGGGCCGCGCCGACATCGCGCCCCACGTCCGCGACGAACGGGTCGGCCGCCGGCTCTGGGACCTCAGCGTCGAACTGACGGGCGTGTCCTACCTGACGGACCTCTGATCCGGGACATTTTCCGGCCCGAAATCAGAATTTCTCGCCGATTTCTGTCCAAGTCCCGGCGTTTCCGCCACCCTGGCTCGACTCCGAAGCGCGAGTGCGCCCGGAGAGCGGCCTCGCGCCGATGCTAGCTTGTACTTCCCCGCGCCCGGGGGATAGGGTGGGCGCGGTCCCGGAGCCGTCGCCGGCGCTCGACGCGCTCCCCGAGCGCAGGAGGTACCCCGGCATGGGCGATCCGAAGACCACGATCCAGTACGCGAACCCGCTCTACGGCGACGAGGAGATCGAAGCCGTGGTCGATGCGCTGCGCACCACGGACCAGCTCCAGGTCGGCCCCCGGGTGCGGGAGATGGAGCGCCGCGTCGCCGCCTTGTTCGACAAGAAGTACGGCGTGATGACCAACTCCGGCACCTCGGCGCTGTATCTGGCCGTGGAGTTGCTGGACCTTCCCAAGGGCAGCGAGATCCTCACGTCGGTGGTCAGTTTCTCGGCCACGTTCGCGCCCATCGTCCGCGGCGGCCACGTCGCCGCCTACGTCGACGTCGAGTACGACACCTACAACATCGACGTGGACAGGATCGAGGAGATGGTCACTCCCGACACCCGGGCCATGCTGATCCCGAATCTGATCGGCAACGCGCCCGACTGGGAACGCATCCGCGAGATCGCCGACCGCCACGGCCTCAAAGTGATCGAGGACTCCGCGGACACCCTGGGCGCCGAGCTGCGCGGGAAGACCACCGGCACCTGGACCGACATCAGCATGACGAGCTTCGCGGCCTCCCACATCATCACCAGCGGCGGCAGCGGCGGTCTGGTCGCGGTGAACACCCAGGAGGAATGGGACCGGGCCCTGCTGCTGCGCCGCTGGGGCCGCAGCTCCGAAGTGCAGATGTTCGGCTCCGCGGCGAAGCGGTCCGACGCCAGCGGGTCCTCCTCCGAGTCCGGCGCGGGCCAGGGCTTCGGCGAGCGTTTCGAGGCGGAGATCGACGGGATCCCCTACGACACCATGTTCATCTTCGACGAGGTCGGCTGGAACTTCGAGCCCTCGGAGATGCACGCCGCCTTCGGCCTGGATCAGCTCGGCAAGCTGGAGCAGTTCTACCAGGCGCGGAAGCGCCGCTTCGAACTTCACACGGCCTTCTTCAACCAGCGGCACATCCTGGAGCGCTTCATTCCGCCGCGGCAGCTCGAGGGGCTGAAGACGAGCTGGATTTCCTATCCGGTGATGGTCCGCGAGCAGGCGGGCTTCAGCCGGCAGGAGCTGCAGCGCTTCCTGGAATCGCGCGGCATCGCGACTCGAATGGTCTGGTCGGGAAACATCCTGCGTCAGCCCGCCTTCAGGAACACGCCGCACCGGGCCGCGCCCGGCGGCTACCCCAACGCCGACCGCATCATGCGGCAGGGCCT
>JAGWBS010000013.1:0-3469 GCA_021295775.1 Pseudomonadota bacterium
GGTATGTGTTATCTTTCGACTCCTTTCGACCTACCGAGCCCCATACCCTGGATCGGTCTATAAGTAGTCTACGCTCCCCCCATCTTCTCTTGTCAACTACTTTTCTTATTACTGTCAATATTTTTCAAATTCACTCTCTAAGCTATTATATTCCTAAACGGATTCTAAATTCTTAAAATAATATAAGTTAGATTTATGATTGTTTCCAAATCGAGAACAGTCTCAGCAACCGGCGGCGAGGAGGGGCGGGTGAGAGCGGTTCGACGGACGGCACGAGGCATCGAGGTCGTGGACGCGCCCCGGCCGCGGGGCGAGGGGGTGCGGGTGCGCATCCGCTCGGCCGGGATCTGCCAGACCGACATCAATCTGACGGCCCTGGGGCCCATGCCGAAGATCCTGGGGCACGACCTGGCGCGCGCGACCGAGCACGGCACTCCGGTGCCTGCGGCGTCTGCACCGACTGCGCCGCGGGCGACTACCTGTTCTGCGAGCGCGGCACCGGCATGATCTTCGGGATCGGTCTGGACGGCGGCATGGCCGAGGAGCTGATCGTGCCCGAGCGCGCCCTCGTGCCCCTGCCGGCCGGCGTGCGGCCCCGGGACGCGTGCCTGGTCGAGCCGCTGGCGGTCAACCTGCACAGCCTGGACCTCGCCGGGCTGAGTTCGGGCCAGAGCGTGGCGGTGATCGGCGGCAACCTGACCGGCTTCGGCCTGCTGGCGGTCGCCGGCGCCGCCCAGCGCGGCTGTCCGGTCGATTTCGAAAGCGGCTACGAGCACCAGCTCGAACCCGCGCTGAAACTCGGCGCGCGCCGGGCCGCGACCCGCGACATCGGACAGCGCTACGACCTGGTGATCGAAGGCGACGGCTCCGAGGCCTCGATCGCCCGCGCGATCGAAGTCTGCCGGCCGGGCGGCAAGCTGCTGCTGGTGGCCGGCTACTACTCGGACAAGAGCTTCCCCTCGCCCGCCTGCATGGTCAAGGAACTGACGATGATCTGGGGGACCTACTACGGCCATCACGCCGGCGGCCGCGACGCGGAGGCGGCCGCCGCCCTGCTCGCCCGCCGTCCGGAGATCGCGCGCAGCCTGATCACCCACCGTTTTCCGCTGGAGGCCGCCCCCGAGGCCTTCGACCTGGTGCGCGGTCCACAGGCCTCCATGAAAGTGGTCATCGAACCCTGATCTCTCCCCCATGCGGCAGCGGCAGCGAGCGAGAGTCCGGGAGAAAGCCGGGAGAAAACCGTGACGAATCGCTACGGGTCAAGCAGTCAGTTCCGAGTCCTGCTGGCCTTCGGGCTCGCCCTCATGACGATCGGCTGCGGCCAGGTCGAAGACGAAGCGGCGGAGCCCGACGGGCCGTCGGGCGGATCCGGCAGCCCGAGCGCCGCGCAGGAACTCCAGCGGGCTCCCTGCAGCGACAGGACGGAGACTCGGCGGGCGCTCTTCGGCGACCTGCACGTCCACTCCGTGTTTTCGATGGACGCGTACGTCTTCCAGACCCGGACGACGCCCGAGGAGGCCTACCGCTACGCGAAGGGCGAGACGATTCGGCTGGCGCCGCTCGACGCCGCCGGCCGCGGCACGAATCTGCAGCGGATCGACCGCCCGCTCGACTTCGCCGCCGTGACCGACCACGCGGAGAACTTCGGTCCGGTGTCGCTGTGCACCCGGCCGGACTCCGAGGTCTACGGCACCCGCAGTTGCGCGGTGTTTCGCGGGGAGCACGCGGGCGAGTCGGAGGGCGACTTCCTGTCGACGGTGCGGCTCATCGTGGAGAGGATCCAGGCGGGAGCTTCGGACGAAGTCTGCGGGCCCGACGGGTTCCGCTGCCGGAACGCCCAGGCCGACTACTGGGTCGAGACCCAGCGGGCGGCCGAACGGCACTACGACCGCAGCCCGAGCTGCGACTTCACGACCTTCGTCGCCTACGAGTATTCCTACACGCCGGAGTTCTCGAAGGTGCACCGCAACGTGATCTTCCGAAACGAGATCGTGCTCGAGCGGCCGATCCACTGGGAGTACGTCTCGGAGCCTCTGTCGATGCTCCGAATGCTGCGCGCCGAGTGCAACGAGGGCCTGCCCGGCTGCGAGGCGCTCTCGATCCCCCACAACTCGAACCTGTCGGACGGAAAGATGTTCCGCGCGGAGTACCCGGGCGCGCCGAACCCGGCGAGGGAAGCTCAGGCCGCGCGCCTGCGCTCGTCGATGGAGCCCGTCGTGGAGATGATGCAGGTCAAGGGCGACTCGGAGTGCCGCAACGGGCTGATGGGCGTCGGGGGTCCGGTCGACGAACTCTGCGGGTTCGAGAAGATGCGCTCGATCACCGTCCCGGAGGTGCCCGACTGCGAGGGCGAAGCGGGCCGGGGGGCGCTCTTCGGCGGCGGCTGCGTCGACCGCAACGACTTCGTCCGCACGGCGCTGGTGGCCGGCCTTGCCGAGGAGGAGCGCATCGGCGCCAACCCGTTCGAGTTCGGCTTCATCGCCTCGACCGACATCCACAACGGCACCATGGGAGACGTGCGGGAGGACGGAATGATGTCGCGGGGCGGCCTAGGCTCGGGCCGCCCGGATACCAACCCCGGGGGCCTGGCCGGGGTCTGGGCGGAGGAAAACTCCCGCGACGCGATCTTCGACGCCCTGCGCCGGCGCGAGACCTTCGGGACCAGCGGGCCGCGAATCCGGCCGCGCTTCTTCGCCGGGGCCGGACTCCCGGGCGACCTCTGCCAGCGGGCGGACGCGGTCGAACAGGCCTACGCCGGTGGCGTTCCGATGGGCGGCGAACTCCCGCTGGAGACGGGCGAGGCGCCGCGGTTCTTCGTCGCGGCGGAGCGCGACCCGGGGGCCGAGGACCTGATCTCCAACCCGCTCGAGCGCATCCAGATCGTGAAGGGCTGGCTGGGAGAGGACGGCGTGTTCGAGACCCGGGTCTTCGACGTGGCGGGCGAACGCATCCCCGATGAGGCGCTCTCCATGGACGGTTGTGGCGTCGTGGATGCCGGCCACGACACGCTCTGCGGCCAGTGGGAGGATCCGGACTTCGACGCCTCCAAGCCGAGCGTCTACTACGCGCGGGTGCTGGAGGCGCCGAGCTGCCGCTGGTCGGCGCGGCTCTGCCGGCAGACGCCGGAGGCCGAGCGGCCCGCGTTCTGCAGCGATCCCAGCGTCCCGGTCTCCATCCGGGAGCGCGCCTGGACCTCCCCGATCTGGGTCCGTCCCGGCGGCTAAAAACCGGTGGCCGCCGACTCGCTTCCGCTGGCGTAGAATCCCGGTCCGCCACTCGACGGCCCTGAGCCATCCGATCCACCGAGCGATGATTTCCGATCCACCTATCCAAGAGCCAGCGCGCGACCTATCCGGCCGCGTCGCGATCGAACGCCCGAGGGGCGATCGCCGCCCGCGGCCGTTCACCTGCCGGCTCCGCGCGCCGGTCCGCGTCCAGCCTTGAGCGCCGAAGCGCTGCAGCTGGCGGC
>JAGWBS010000013.1:3580-44926 GCA_021295775.1 Pseudomonadota bacterium
ATCGGCGCGGGGTTCGGCCACGCTCTCTTCGGCTACGGCCTGCTGGCGGCGGCGGCGCACACCTCGGCGCGCGCCCGGCCGCGCGTGCGCGGACGCGGCTTCCAGTTGGCGGTCAGCCTGCCCGCGCAGACTTTCCTGGCGACCGGCTTCCTTTGCGGCGCCTGGTTCCTGGCGCTGGCGCTGCCGCGTGCGGTCCTGGCGCTGACGGGCTGGGACGCCGGGCTGGCCGCCCTGCGCTGGCTGGACTGGGTCCCGCTGGGGATCGGGGCGGCCGCGCTGGTGACCTCGCTGAGGCAGCGCCTGGAGACCGTCCGCATCCGGCTGGGCGACGCCGGGCCGGAGCGGGTCGAGCGCGTGCCGCACGCCCGCTACCGGGGCCGCGCGCCCGACCTGTCGGGGCCGCGTCCGCTGCGCATCGCGCAGATCGCCGACCCGCACCTGGGTCCCTGGCAGACGGTCGAAAAGCTGAGGCGCCGCGCGGCCTCGCTGGTCGCGCAGGAGCCCGATCTGGTGGCGCTCACCGGCGACTTCCTGACCATGGAGAGCCACGACGCGGCCGAGGCGCTGGCGCGCGCGCTCGAGCCGCTGCGCGAGCTGCGGGGCCGCTGCTTCGCCGTCTTCGGCAATCACGACCTGGAGGCGCCCGACGCCATCTCCGACGCGCTGCGCGCCAACCACGTCGAGCTGCTGATCGACGCCGAGAAGCGCGTGCGGACCGAAGCCGGGGCGGTGCAGGTCGTGGGGGCGAATCACGTCTGGCGCGACCGGGAGCGGCACCTCGGGGAGCTGCTTGCCCGCTTCCCGCGCGTCCCCAGCCATCTGCGCCTGCTGCTGCTGCACGACCCGTCGGCCTTCGCCCACGTGGCGCCCGGCGAGGTCGACCTGACGCTCTCCGGCCACACCCACGGCGGACAGCTCGGCCTGCTGAGCCTGGGCCTGCCGTGGACGGTGCTGTCGCGCACGCGCTGGCCGGACCACGGACTCTTCGCCCGCGGCGCCGGCCGCCTCTACGTCCACCGCGGCACCGGCTTCTACGGCTTTCCGCTGCGGGTGGGCGTGCCCGGAGAGCACTCGATCCTGGAAGTGTTCCGCGCCGAACCGGCCGGCGGCGGCGAGGCGACGGCCTTCGCGCACTGATCGCCGCGCCCCCGGGACCATCCACTAGACTGTGATGGGTTCGGGTGGAGGCGGCGTGAGCGGCGATCCGGCGGGCGGAGGCATCTCGGACTGGCGGCGGCGGCTGAGGCGCTTCGTGCAGCAGGACCTGTGGAGCGCCGAGGCCATGGCGCGTCACGGCCTGGAGCGCTTCCAGGGCTTCCTGCAGTTCTCCGTGGCGGTCGCCCAGGGCGTGGCGCGGGACACTCTGCTGCTGCGGGCCAGCGCGCTGACCTCCTATTCGCTGCTGTCGATCGTGCCGCTGCTGGCGTTCGCGCTCTCCATCGCCGAGGGCGTGGGGGTCGAGGTCGGGGAGAATCTGACCGCCCTGGTGATCGGCCAGCTGGCGCCCGGCAACCCCGAGGCCGCCGCCCGCATCGCCGCGACCGTGCGCGAAATCGACTTCGCCTCGCTGGGCACGCTCGGCGCCACGATCCTATTCGCCACCACGGTGCTCAGCATCCGCAGCATCGAGAGCACGCTGAACACCATCTGGGGGCTGACCCGCGACCGGCGCTGGGAACGCCGCATCGCGGACTACTTGGCCGTGCTGATCGTCGCTCCGCTGCTGGTCGGGGTGGCGCTCTCGGTCGGGACGACCGCAGCCTTCCAGTCGCTGCGCTCGGTGGAGCTGTTCCAGGCCGCCTACGACACCGGCCTGGAGCTGGCGCCGCTTTTCTTCCTGTGGGCGGGGTTCGCGTTCCTGTACTGGTTCTTGCCCAACACGCGCGTGCGCGTGGCGCCGGCGCTGATCGGGGGCCTGGTCGCGGCGGGTCTCTTCGTTCTGGCGCAGCGGGTCTACGTGGGCTTCAGCATCGGATTCGCGCGCTCCAACGCGCTCTACGGCGGGCTGGCCGCGCTGCCGCTGCTGCTGGTCTGGATCTACACCTCCTGGACGATCGTGCTGCTGGGCGCCGAGATCGCGGCCACCTGGGAGAACCTGGTGCACCTGCGGCGCGCCCGGCGAGGCTCCGAGCCGAGCCCGGCCGCGCGCGAGGCCATCGGCCTGGCGATCGCGGCGCGCATCGCGCGCCGCTTCGACCGCGGCGGCGACCCGGTCGACGCCGAGGAGCTGGCGGACCGGCTGGAGATCCCCCTGCGCAGCGTGCGCTCGATCCTGGGCGACCTGCAGGCGGCGGGCCTGGTCTCGCTCCAGGACGACCGCGGGCGGGCGCGCTACCCGCTCGCCCGCTCGGCCGCACGGGAGCGCGTGACCCAGGGGCTGGACGCCCAGCGCGGGGCGCGCGGCGACCTCGCCGCGCTCGACCCGCCGGGCGGGCCCGTGCGCGCGCTGCTGTCCGAGCTGGACCGCGCACCCTCGCGGAGCTGGCGCGCGAGCCCGACGGCCGTTCCGGCGTCTGAGCGCTTCCGGACCCGGGTTCTTGGCCTGACGGAGGGCGCGGCTACACTCCCGGCCCGCAGCGCGCGACCGAGACCGAACGAGATGCAAAGCAGCGACCCGGCCCCGAGGCGCGCGACGGCGCGCAGACGAGCGCGGGACCCGTACGCGCGCACCCGCTCGCTGCTCGAGCGGCAGGTGCCCTACCTGTCCAGCGTGCGCGCGCCGCAGCGCCCTTCGCCCCCGGCGGGACCCGGCCGGGTTCTCGACGTGGCTACCTACAACGTGCACCGCTGGGCGGGAGCCAGCGGCGGACGGAGCTGGAATCCGGAGCTGGCGTGCCAGGTGGTGCGCGAGCTGGACGCCGACGTGATCGCGCTGCAGGAGGTGCTGCACCCGTTCGGCCGCTCCAGCCCGCTCGAGCGAGTCGCCGACGACCTGAACCTGCACCTGGCGTTCGTTTCGACGCGCGTCCACCGGCGCGGCGAACTGGGCAACGCCATCCTGTCGCGCTGGCCGTTGACCGGCGTGTTCACCATCGACCTGAGCGTCGGCCGCATGGAGCGGCGTTCGGCCGTCGCGGTGCTGTTTCACGACCGGCACGACTCGGTGGCGATCGTGGCCACGCACCTGTCGCTGGTCGACCGCAAGCGCAAGCGGCAGGTCCAGTCGATCCTGGGCCACCCGCAGCTCCAGGGCCCGGTGCTGCTGCTGGGCGACATGAACGCCTGGCGCCGCTGCGAGGCCACCCGGCAGTTGGACGAAGAGTTCGACACGCGCCACCACAACGACCAGTGGCCGGCCAGTTTTCCGTCGGCGCGGCCGGTGATGGCGCTGGACCGGGTCTACGCGCGCGGCGCCTCCGTCACCCGTATCCGCCCGCACTCCAGCGAGGCGGCGCGCCACGGCTCCGACCACCTGCCGGTGGTGGCGCGGGTCCGGCTCGACAGGCCCGGCTGACGCCCGCATCCTGACCGTCCGTGCCCAGCGAGATCGAACAGCGCATTCAGACGGTCAGCCTGCTGCTGCTGAGCGCCGTGGCCACCGCGGTGGCCCTGTACTGGCTCAAGCCGCTGATGATCCCGTTCGTGCTGGCGGTGTTCGTGGCGCTGGGCCTGGCCGCCGCCGCGGACGCCCAGGTGCGCTACCTGCGCCTGCCGCGGGCCGTCGCCTTCGCCACCACGCTGCTCTTGGCGCTGCTCGCCTCCGGTCTGGTCGCGGGGCTGATCGCGGCCTCGGTCGGACAGCTCGTGGACAACGCCGAAACCTACCAGGCCCGCCTGACCGATCTCCTGCAGCGGATTTCGGCCGCGCTGCCCCTGGAGCGCCTGGGGCTCTCGCCGGAGGACGCGGCGGAGCCGCTGGCGGCGCTGCCGGTCGGATCGATCGGAACGCTGCTGGCCCTCACCGCCAACACCATCCTGGATCTCCTGTCCCGGTCTTTCCTGGTGCTGATCTTCGTGGTCTATCTGCTGCTCGGCCTGGGCTCGCGGGGCGCCGGAGGGAGCGGGGTCTGGCGCGAGATCGAGGTGCGGGTCGAGCGCTACCTGGCCGTCAAACTGGCGGTCTCGCTCGCCACCGGCGTGCTGGTCGGGTCGGTGCTGGGGGCGCTGGGCGTGGAGCTGGCGCTGGTCTTCGGTCTGTTCGCGTTTCTGCTCAACTTCATCCCCAGCGTGGGCTCCGTGATCGCCACCCTCCTGCCGCTTCCGGTCGTGATCGCGAGCCCCGACATCGGCCCCGCCACCGCGGTGCTGGCCATCGTTCTGCCCGGAGCGGTCCAAGTCGGGATCGGCAACTTCCTCGAGCCCCGCATCATGGGCGACTCGCTCGACCTGCATCCGCTGGTCATCCTGATGGCGCTGATCTTCTGGGGAATGCTGTGGGGGATCGCCGGCATGCTGCTGGCGACGCCGATCACGGCCGTGCTAAAGATTCTGCTCGGGCGGCTGGAGATCACCCGCCCGCTCAGCGACCTGCTCGGCGGCCGGGTCTGAGCGCGGGTCGGAGGGTCGGGCGAGAGCCTTGCCGACCGGGGGCCGCCGGGTATGCTGGGCGGCCGAACGCGGAGGAATAATGGATCTGGGCAAGCTGGGAGTCTGGTACTTCACGGATCAAATGCCGGCCCCCGAACTGGTCGCGCTGAGCCGGCGGATCGAGCGCTGGGGCTACGGAGCGCTGTGGGTGCCGGAGGCGGTGGGACGCGATCCCTTCGCTCTATCGGCAGCCGTCCTGGCGCAAACCGAGAGCCTGGTGCTGGCCACCGGCATCGCCAACATCTACGCGCGCGACCCCAACGCCATGGCGGCGGCGCAGAAGACCGTCGCCGAGCAGTCGGGCGGGCGTTTCCTGCTGGGCCTGGGCGTCTCGCACGCGCCGATGGTCGAGGGTCTGCGCGGTCACGCCTACGGCAAGCCGGTCGCCACCATGCGCGCCTACCTGGAGCGCATGGGTCAGGCGCCCTATGCCGGGGCCCCGCCGCCCGACGACCTGCCGATCGTGCTGGCCGCGCTCGGCCCCAGGATGCTCGCGCTGTCGGCGGAGCAGACGCAGGGCGCCCACCCCTACAACACGGACCCGGAGCACACCCGCCGGGCGCGCGAGATCATGGGTCCGGACGCCTGGCTGTGCGTGGAGCAGAAGGTGGTCTTCGAGCCGGACGTCGCCCAGGCGCGCCAAGTCGCGATCGCCGGGCTGCAGATGTACAAGCCGCTGCCGAACTACCGCAACAACTGGAAGCGGCTGGGTTATTCCGAAGAGGAGATCGAGAGCGACTCCGACCGTTTCATCGACGGGATCGTGGCCTGCGGGGGCGAGGACATCGTCCGCGGGCGCATTCAGGCGCACCTCGACGCGGGCGCCAGCCACATCTGCATCCAGCCGCTCAACCCCGCGGGCGGGCCGGGGCCGGACGAGCGCATCCTGGAGATCCTGGCCCCGGCGGGCGGCTGATCCCCGGGCGGCCTGCGGACGCTCCGCTTCGGATAGACTGCGGGCGTGGAAGAGGGCGAGCGGCGGCGACTCGGCGAGGCGTTGGCGTTCGCGCTCGACGCGCACGCCGGGCAGACGCGCAAGGGAACGGACGCTCCCTACGCCAGCCACCTGCTGCAGGTGGCGGGACTGGTGCTGGAGTGCGGCGGGGACGTGGAACAGGCGATCGCCGGCCTGCTCCACGACACCCTCGAAGACTGTCCCGGGGTCGACCAGGCGCAGCTCGAAGAGCGCTTCGGCCCCGGGGTGGCGCGGATCGTGCTCGACTGCACCGACACCCTGCCGGGAGAAGCGCCGCGCGCGGAGCAGCCGTGGGAGGAGCGCAAGCGCGCCCTGCTGGCGAAGCTCGCGTCGGCGGGAGAGCGCAGCCTGCTGGTCGCGGCCTGCGACAAGCACAACAATCTGCGCGCTCTGCTGAGGGACCTGCGCGCGGGCGGGATCGAAGTCTTCGCGCGCTTCAACGCCGGACCCGAGCGGCAGCTCTGGTACTTCGAAAGCGTGCTGGAGCTGCTGCGGGGCCGAATCCCGGCGAATCTCTTCGCCGAGATGCAGGCGGAGGTGGGGGAGCTGAGGGAACGGGTCGCGGGGCGGACCTGAACGGCCCCGCCGCGCTCCCGCCACTCCGGGCCCGCTCTATTCGAGCGTGATCTTCGCGTCGAGGATGACCAGGCGCTCGAGCGGCCGGCCGCTGCGGGTGCCGGCCTCTTCGAGCTTGTCCAGCACCCGCCGGCCGGCCATCACCCGCCCGAAGATGGTGTGCGCCCCGTCGAGGTGAGGCGTGGGCACGAAGGTCAGGAAAAACTGCGAGCCGTCCGTGCCGGGACCGGCGTTGGCCATGCTCAGCAGTCCCCCCCGGTCGTGGCGCACGTCCGGGCTGAACTCGCCGTCGTACTCGTAGCCGGGACCCGACATTCCGGTTCCGGTCGGATCGCCTCCCTGGGCCATGAAGCCGGGGATCACGCGGTGGAAGACGCAGTCGTCGTAGAAACCCAGCCGCGTCAGGTAGATCGTGCTGGTGACGTGCATCGGCGCGACCTGAGGCATCAACTCGATCTTGATCGCGCCCTTGTTGGTGCGCAGCGTCCAGAAGTACTCCCGCTCCGGGTCGAAGCTCTGCTGGGGCGGACGGGCCAGGCGCAGCTTCCATCCGTCGCGGCTGGTGTCGACGTTCTGCTGCTCGATGAAGGCGTCGATCGCCGCGATCGCCGGATCCGACGCGGTCCCGTTTTCCTCAGCCAAGGCGGCTCCCGCGAGCGCGAGCATCGGACACAGCGCGAGAACCCCGAACTTCAGACGCATTCACTTCTTCTCCAACTCGTCGAAAACGCGGACTGGCCCGGCGGAGCCTGGCCTCCAGGCGACGCACAGGGTAACGCGGCGCATTCCGCCGGCCAGCGGACGATCCCCGGCCCGCACACGCGCGGGCGAATTCCGGCAAGGGGCGCCGAGGGCGACCCGCCTCGCTCCCGCTCCGGGCCGGGGCCGGCGGTTGGGCTATAAAGGGGCCGTGCAACCACTCGCGGGATTCCAGCGCCGCTATCTGCGCGGCCTCGGCCACGGCCTCAGGCCGGTGGTCGTGGTGGGCAAGGCCGGCCTGAGCACGGGCCTGTTCGACAAAGCCCGGCTCGAGCTGGACGCCCACGAGCTGATCAAGATCCGCTTCGCCGAGTTCAAGGCCGAGCGCAGAGCCCTGGCCGACCGGCTCGCGAGCGAGACCGGCAGCGAGGTGGTCGGCCGCACGGGCCACACCGCCCTGCTCTTCCTGCCGCATCCCAATCCGTCCCGGCGTCGGATCCGGCCGCCCGAGCGCCCGTCCTCGGCCGGAGGGTCGGCATGAAGTTCGTCCTCTCCGCGGCCTTCAACGACCCTGGGCACCTGCCCGCGATCGCCCGGGCCGCGGACGAGTCGGGCTGGGAGGCGCTGAGCCTGTCGGACCACGTCGTCCACCCCGAGAAGCTGGACACGCCCTACCCCTACACCGAGGACGGTTCGCGGCGCTGGCCGGCGTTCACGCCCTGGCCCGATCCCTGGGTCACGATCGGACACCTGGCCGCGGTCACGCGCCGGCTGCGCTTCTCGACCAACGTCTTCGTGCTGCCGATGCGAAACCCCTTCCTGGTCGCCAAGGCGGTCTCCACCGCGGCGCTGCTGTCGCAAGGGCGGGTGACGCTGGTGATCGGAGTGGGCTGGTCGAACCTGGAGTTCGAGCTGCTGGGACAGAACTTCCGCGACCGGGGCCGGCGCTGCGACGAGATGATCGAGGTGCTGCGCAAGCTCTGGAGCGGCGAGATGGTCGAGCACGCGGGCGAGTTCTACCGCTTCGACGCGCTGGAGATGACGCCCCCTCCTCCGGAGCGCATCCCCATCTGGGTGGGCGGATTCTCCGAGCCGGCGCTGCGGCGCGCGGCGCGCAACGACGGCTGGCTGAGCGACCTTCAGACCGGCGCCGAGATCGTCGAGTGCATCCAGCGGGTGCGCGCCCACCGCGTCCGGCTCGGCCGCGACGAGACCGGGTTCGACGTGATGGCCAGTCCCAGCGACGCGGCCGGCCTCGACGACTTCCGGCGCCTGGAGGAGAACGGGGTCACCCACCTGCTCACCATCCCCTGGATGGCCTATCACGGCCCCACCCAGGATCTCGAGCAGAAGCTCGACGGCGTGCGCCGCTTCGCGGACGACGTCATCGCCCGCATGCGATAGTCCGGCCGAGCGCCGGGGAGCGAAGCATGGACCTGGGACTCGACGACAAAACGGCGCTGGTGACCGGAAGCTACCGGGGCACCGGATCCGGCATCGCGCGCGTGCTGGCGCGCGAGGGCGCACGGGTGATCGTGCACGGCCTGGAGAGCGGCCAGGCCGACGAAGTCGCCGCGCAGATCCGGGCGGAAGGCGGCGAGGCCGTGGCCGTGAGCGGAGACATCCGCAACGGGGCGGGCGCCGAGCGGGTGGCGCGGGAGGCGCTGGAGGCCGCGGGCCGGGTCGACGTGCTGGTCAACAACTACGGGCTGGCCGCCGGCGGCGGCTGGCTCGATGGCGGCGACGACGACTGGCTCGACATGTACCAGGTCAACGTTCTGTCCGGCGTGCGCCTGGTGCGGCTGCTGGTGCCCGGAATGCGCGAGCGCGGCTGGGGGCGGGTGCTCTTCGTCTCGACCGTCGGCAGCCTGCGCCCGCGGGCCCAGACGCCGGGCTACTACGCCGCCAAGACGGCGCTGCTCAACATGGGCCTCAGCCTGGCCAAGGAGCTGGCCCGCAGCGGGATCACCGTGAACACCGTCAGCCCGGGCATCATCGCCACCGCCGAGGTCCGCGCCAGCCTGGAGCGCCGCGCCCGCGAGCGCGGCGAGGACGTCGACTGGGACGCGATCCAGAGCCGCGCCGCCTCGGACTTCATGCCCAACCTCTGCGGCCGCATCGCCGAGGTGGAAGAGATCGGCCAGTTGGTCGCCTTCCTGTCCGGCCGGCACGCCGGCTACATCAACGGCAGCCACCTCCGCATCGACGGCGGCGCTTCCGACTGTCTGTAAGCGGGCTCCGCGCGCCTGGAGCGCGCGCTATGCCGGCTCCGCGGCGGCGGTGCGGCGGCTTTCGAGTTCCGCCACGATCTCGGCGTGGCGGGCGCGCGTCAGCCGGTAGGAGCGGGAGCTCCACACGGCGATCCCCAGGAAGACGGCCGGGGCCACGGCGGTCAGCCAGCGCACGGCCTGCAGGGCGGACTCGGGCTGGGGGTGCGGGCCGTCGTGATAGCCCGCGAGCTGCAGCACGGAGCCGGCCAGGAACACGCCGGTGGCCCCGCCCAGCTTGCGGGTGAAGGTGAAGAAGCCCGAGTAGATTCCCTCCCGCCGCTCTCCGGAGCGCAGCTCGTCCTCGTCGACGACGTCGGCGAGCATCGACCACGGCATCATGTCGACCACCGCGTAGCCTCCGGCGGACACGGCCACCAGCGCGAACGCGGCCCAGCGGGGCGGAAAGTCGGAGTCCGCGATCAGGAACAGCAGCATCGTCCCGCCCCACCACAGGCAGCCGTAGCCGAACGCGCGCCGCTTGTCGGTGCGCTCGGCCAGGCGTACCCAGAGCGGCAGGACCACCACCGCGGACAGGATGAAGACCCCCGCGACCGCCTCGAAGTCGCCCGGCCGTCCCAGCCAGTCGCCCACGAAGAACAGCAGCATCATCCCGACCAGGTCCATCGAAATCCGCCCGCTCAGGTACATGCCCGACAGGCGCAGGTAGTCGGGGTGCGTCCACAGCAGGCGCAGACCGTCGAACCAGCCGCGGCGGGCGGGCGCGGTCCAGTCGCCGCGCTCGCGCACGGCGGCGAAGAGCGCCAGCCACGGCAGCGTCACCCAGACGCCGAAAGCGCAGCCCATCAGGAAGAAGTCCGGTTCGGGGCCGCCCAGCCACTGGGCCAGCGGGCGCGTTCCGGTCGCCGCGAGCAACGTGCCCAGCAGGGTGAGCGCGGAGCGGTAAGCGTTGACCGAGGTGCGCTCGTCGAAGTCGGGCACGATCTCCGGCAGGACCGCGACGTAGGGCACCGAAACGACGGTCGAGGCCAGCGAGTAGAACACGTAGACGCCGCAGTAGAAGGCGAACAGGGTCCACTGGCCGCTCAGCCCGGGGTCGACCCAGAGCAGCGCGAAGCTCAGCCCGAAGGGAATCGCCCCGAGCGCGAAATACGGCCGGCGGCGGCCGAATCGGCTGCGCGTCCGGTCCGACAGACGGCCCATCAGCGGATCGGTGAAGGCGTCGACGAAGCGGCCCACCAGCGGCACCGCCGCGGCCAGCCCGGGCGCGATCCCGACCACCTTGGCCAGGTACCAGACGTAGACCAGCGAGAGAGCCGAGAGCGTGACGTTGACCGCGTGGTCGCCCGTTCCCAGCAGCAGCTTGGTGCCCACCCCGAGGGGCGGGCCCGCGGGGCGCGGCTCGCTTTCCCGCCGCTGGCCCATGCCGCCATTTTAGGGGAATTATGGAGCTGACTGCGCAGTCCACTGTTCTGCGTCGAACGGCGCTCGAGCCTTTCCGTTTGACCGGCCTGAAAGACCGTCCCTGCCGACGCCTCGGGGAAATTCCCGCCCGAACCAGGATGAACCTGGACAGAGTTTCGTGATTTTATCGCTTCAAGACGACCGAAGCAACACCGGTGCAGTCAAGTACAATTTCTCAGATGCTGCCGAAGTGTCCCGGTAAGATCCGGGACGTGATTCGATCCCCGGCGCCGCGGTGGACCCGGCCGTGAAGTGGGCCAGCGCGCTCTCCGAGAACTCCGAGCCCCGCGCCGCGGCGCGCGAAGCGGTCGCGGCGCTGCGCGGGCAGATCCCCGACGGGGATCCGGACCTGATCGCAGTGTTCGCGTCGGGACGCACCGCGCGCGGCTTCGAGGAGGCCTGCGCCGAATTGAGCGAGACCTGGCCCCGCGCCCGGCCCATCGGCTGCAGCGCCCACGGCGTGATCGCCGCGGGGCGGGAGATCGAGGGGGCGGACGGCCTGGCCCTGGCCGCGGCCCGGCTCCCCGGAGTCCGCCTGCACCCCTTCGCGTTCGCCCCCGGAGAACAACCCGACGGACCCGGGCCCTGGCGAGCCCTGCTCCCCGACGGCGAGCCGAGCGGGATCGTCCTGCTCGCGGATCCGCTCACCTGCGACGTCGAGGCCCTGATCGCGGGCGCGCACGCCGCCTACCCGGAGGCCGTCCTGACCGGCGGCCTGGCGAGCGGCGGGCAGGCTCCCGGGGAGCACCGGCTCCGGGCCGGTCCCCACGCGCTTTCCGGCGGAGCGGCGGGCCTGCTGCTGGCCGGAGACCTGGAGATCGACTCGATCGTCGCGCAGGGCTGCCGTCCGGTCGGCTCGCCAATGTTCGTCACGCGGGCCCAGAACAACGCGCTAATCGAGCTGGACGGGCGTCCGCCCGCGCAGGTCCTCCAGGAGCTCTTCGCCCAGGCCTCCCAGCGCGACCGTTCGCTGTTCACCCACTCGCTGTTCATCGGACTCGAGATGCGCGAAGGACAGAGCGAGTATGGCGCCGGCGATTTCCTGGTGCGCAACATCGCCGGCCTGGATCCGGAATCGGGCGCGCTGGTCGTCGGCGGTCCGCTGCGCGTCCACCAGGTCGCGCAGTTCCACCTGCGCGACCGCGAAACCTCCGCGGAGGACCTCGAGCGGCAGCTCGAGCGCCACGCCCGCGCCGGCCGCTCCGCCAGCGGCGGACTGATGTTTTCCTGCGTGGGCCGCGGCTCCGGCCTCTACGGGGCGCCCGACCACGACAGCCGGGCGCTGGCGCGGCACTTCGGCCCGCTGCCGGTCGCGGGCTTCTTCGGCAACGGCGAGATCGGCCCGGTCGGCGGGCGCAGCTTCCTGCACGCCTACACCAGCGCCTTCGCCCTGTTCCGGTCCGCCGGAGCCTGAGCCCGGAGGAACGCCGGGGGTTGGAGCTGTTACCAGTATATGAAACTTTAGGAACGTGACAGATACTCTACGGCGTATCCGTCTTTCCCGCTGGGCAGAGCTGCATGGGATCACTGCCCGCGCCGCTCGGCAGATGATCGACTTCGGGACTCTCCCAGCAGAGATCGACCCGGTTCGCATCGGCAAGTTCTGGTACGTGCGGGTCATCGACGACGCCAGACTCCTTACCATCGCGTATGCACGCGTCTCGTCCCACGACCAGCGTGCCGATCTGGAGCGACAGAAGCTCCGTTTGCTCGAACATGCACAACGCCAACGCATCCAGGTGGACCAGGTGATCGCCGAGGCAGGGCAGTGATCTCGACTGCGGTTCGCGTGGTGCGACCGCCGAAGGAGGATCTGGCCGTCCTCGATCGGGGCATCTCGATCCTTTCTCGCGCGACACGGATGGTCTTCTCGCGGGTGTACCAGCGGGGCGAGGATGCCGCCCGCACCAAGCGCGAGGTTTGCGCGACGATGGGGCTTCTCGCCCGGCACTACTCGGGCTGCCGTGCCGATGCCATCGGTGCAGTGCGGGGCTGGCGTGAGCGGCTGAAGGAGCAGCGCATTCATCTGCGGACACGACTTGCGGCGCTGGAAGCGAAGCGCGAGAAAGACTGGGAGAAGCCCGAGACAAGGCGACGAAACGCGGTCGCGACGCGCAAGGCCGAGACTCGCCTCGCAAGTGTCGAGGCGGAACTCGTCGGCGCCCCAAGGCATTGCTTCGGGGGCCGGAAACTTCTTCGCCAAGGCCGACTCGGGCAATGGCGCGCGAGGCGTGACGGGAACGCTCTGTTTGCCGGCGAGTCCGGGAAGAAGTACGGCAACGAGGTCGCCAGATGGGACCCGGAGACGGGTCGGCTCGAAGTCAAGCTCCCTGGAGGGCTTCGCCCTGTCGTGCTCGACGACGTACGGTTCGCACCGAAGGTCGAACAGGACCTCCGGGCCTGCATTGAAGCGCGCACCCCTGTGTCGTGGCGCATGAAGCTGCTGCCCCGGGGAAAGGTGGAGCTCTGCGTGACCTACGAGGAGTGGGAGCCCGCCGTTTGCACCGATGCCGCGAACGCCGCTCTTGCCCTCGACCTCAACGCCGACCACATTGCGGCGACGTTTGTCTCGGGCGACGGACGATTGCAGGAGACCCGGCGCTGGGACTTGCGCCCGAGCAACGACTCGGTCCAGAACGCGATGCGTGACTTTGCGCTCTTCGCCGCGGCCAAAGGCGTGCCGGTCATCGCCGAGGACCTCGACTTCCGCAAGAAAAAAGCGTGGCTTCGGCAGTACGGAAAGAAGTTCGGGACCGTGCTCTCGCTGTTTCGCACCAAGCGGCTCTTGACGGCACTCGAGCGCCAGTGCCGAAGACGCGGCGTCGAGGTCATCTACGTGGACCCGAGTTTCACCACGAAGCTCGCCAACGTGAACCGGTACCGGATAGGGATTCATCACGCCGCGGCGTTCGTCATCGGACGCCGTGGCCTCGGATTTGCCGAGCGTGTGCCGAAGACGGCCTCGCCCCCCGTGCGCGCCGAAGTGAAGCGCCGGGGTACGCGGGGCTGGGAGAGCATGCTCGTGCAGTGGCTACCCTTCGCATGGCGTACGGGTGGTCGGCGTGAGGCCAACAAGAAGCCGGGGGCCCGCGAGGGCCCTGCCGGGAAGTCTTCTTCCCGGTCCGATGGGCTTCGGGGCGCTGCTGCAAGTCGGGCTGCCGTTGGCCCGGCGGCGGCTGTTATCCATACAGTCGCTTAACCTGCAACGGTGCTATCCTGCGGCCCGTTTTCAGCCGAGGGAGACGAAGATGGACGAAGAGAAGGTCAAAGAGATCGTTTCCAACATGCTCTTCTTCAACGGGAAGAAGGACGTGTCGATCGACGAGATCGCCCTGATTCAGCCCGGCCTGGCGCGCATCATGCCCGAGATCGCCGACCGCACCTGGAAGCTGTACTACACGGCCAAGGAGGGTTGCTGGGACTACGCCATCTACCAGTGGAAAGAGGCCAAGAAGCTCTTCGAACTGGGCGCGCTGGTCCGGCCCAAGCACGAAGAGGCGATCGAAGAGTATCTGCGGGACGACTGGTCCAAGCTGGAGGGACCGCTGCGGGACCAGGACTTCGCCAGCTTCGACAAGCACTTCGCGGAAGCCATCGACTCCGCCAACGCCTGGCACGAGCAGAAGGACAAGGGCTACATCAAGTGGAAGCTGCCCGACTACCCGCCCCCCGATCTCGACCTGACCCACCGCTGAGCCCAGCGGCCCGGTAGAGAGTTCCGGGACCCGACCCCTCCAAGCGACGCCGGAGCCGTCCCGCGGGCCGGATTTCCCGCGTGCGGGGATGGCCGGCGCGCGCGCGGCGACGCCGGACGGGCCGCGCGGGAGCCACCGCCCGCGAAGCGGCGGCGCGGGGTTTCCGCTTTCGGCTTCAGTCGGGCTCGACCAGCAGCGTCAGGCGCCGGACGCCGCGCACTCGGACCGCAGCGCCGGCAGCGACCGGCGCCGAACTGCGCGCGCGCCACAGCTCGCCGCGCACCCGGACGTAGCCCGTGGGGGCAATCTCCTCGTGGGCCACGCCGCGCTCCCCGATCAGCCGGCCGGCGCCGACGCGGTCCGCTCCGTCGACCAGCGAACTGCGCACCAGCGGATAGACCGCGATGTCCTTGGCGATCCACGCGCCCAGCGCGCCCCAGGCCATCCAGTCCGGCAGTCCCGCCCAGGACCACACCGCCCAGACGATCCCCGCGGCCAGCGCCATGCCGGGGAGCTGCATCAGGCTGTATTTCAGCAGCGGCGACACGCCGGGATTCCAGAAATTTCCTCGCGGATCGCCGGGAAGGGCCGTTTCCCGACGGCGGTTCGCCCAGGATGCCGTATGCTCGACCCCGCGGCCAGCGCCCGCGGATCCCATGCCGACCCGTCTCTCGATCGACTTCGAGCACACCTCCAGGAGCTGGTGGAACAGTGGAGGCCAGGAGCTCTGGGAGGGGCTGGCCGGGGAATCCGACGCCCCCCGGGTGGTGGTGGAAGACTCCATCGCGGCGTCCTGGCTGGCGCAGGCGGAGCGGATTCCGGGCTGGAGTGCGGGGCCCGACTTCGCCCCGCATCCCGTGGCCTCGACGGCGGTCCCGGACGACGAGCCGGTCGAGTACTGAACCTTCCCGACCCGCCCGGCGGCGGCCGCGGACGCCCCGCGCGGATCAGGCGCTCTCCTCGGCCTCGCCGGTTTCCTCCTCGAGCTTCGCCACCCGCACCCGCGTGATGCGCGTCCCGGAGATGTCCGCGACGCCGAACTCGTAGCCCGGAACCCGGACCGAATCGCCCTTGAGCGGGGCGCGGCCTAGGTGGTTGAAGACCAGCCCGCTGAGGGTGTCGCCGCGTTCGGCGGGCACGTCCCAGTCGGTCTCGCGGTTGAAGTCCAGCACCTTGACGCGGCCCAGCGCCTGGTAGCTGCCGTCCGGCAAGCCGCGGATCGTCAGCAGCTCCTCGTGGTCGAACTCGTCGCGTATCTCGCCGACGATCTCTTCCAGAATGTCCTCCTGGGTGACCAGACCCTCGGTCACGCCGAACTCGTCCTTGACCACCGCCACGTGCACGAACGCGCGCTGCATGTCGCCCAGCAGCCGCAGGATCGGTTTGCGCTCGGGCACGCGCAGCACCGGTTTGAGGATGGACTGCACGTCGCCGCTGCCCTTGCGCACCAACTGGATCAGGTCCTTGAGATGCACGACGCCCAGGATCTGGTCGATGCTGTCCTGAAAGATCAGCACGCGCGTGTAGCGCTCCCCCAGCACGTGTTCCAGCAGGTCGGAGGGCTTGGTGTCGCTGGGGAAGGCCACGATCTCGGTGCGCGGCACCATGATCTCGGAGACCGTCATCTGCGCCGCGCCCGCCGCCATCCCCATGATCGACAGCGGGGTGGCGTCGGGCTGGCCGTTGTGAACGCGCCGCGCCAGGCGCAGCACGTCCTCGACCGACGCGGGAGGTTCGCCCTCGGAGCGCCCGACCATACGCTGCACCAGCGGCTCGATCACCCGGTCGACCAGGCTGTGCAGCGGCCGCAGGGCCCAGTGGATCAGATACAGCGGCAGCGCGACCGCGTAGGCGATCCCGCGCGGATGCCTGGCCGCCACCGCCTTGGGGACGATCTCGGCGAAGATCAGCACCAACAGAGTCATGATGACGGTCGCCACCAGGATCCCGTTCTGGGCACCCAGAAAGGCGACCGCCAGGGCCGAGGCCACCGAGGCGGCCAGGATGTTGACGACGTTGTTGCCGAGCAGCACCGTGATCAACAAGCGCGATGTGGAGCCGATCAGATCCCGCACGGCGACGGCCGCGGGACCGCGCGCCGCCTTGACGTCTTCTTCAAGATCGTGTGACCGGAGCCGCAGGAGTGCGGTCTCGCTCCCGGAGAAGAAGGCCGCCAACGCCAGGCAAAGCACGACGACGGCGACCGCTAAGGCGGGGTCCATTTAGGTTTCGGCTCCTCCCGGGATTCGCGACAGCCCGATTCTAGGACAGATGTCCGCTGCGCGGGCGACCTCTCGCCCGGAAAGCGAGATTTTCTTTTCGCGCCGGCGGGAGGCAGGCCGGGGGTGATCGCTGCGTCCGTTCCCGCTAGGCTGGCGTCGATCCCGCGCGCCGCCGCCGGGATCGGGAGATACGCATGCCAGCCCGAACCACCCTCTTCGCGTTTCTTGGGGCGGCGCTGCTGCTGGCCGCCGAGGCGGGCGGAGTTTCCTCGCCCAGCGCCCGGGAGATCATGCAGCGCGTCGAGGACCGGGACGACGGCGACCTGCAGACGTCCGACCTGGAGATGATCCTGATCGACAAGAGCGGCTACCAGCGCGTCCGGCAGCTGCGCTCGTTCGGCCGCGACGTCGGCGAGGACAAGCAGTCGATCATGTTCTTCCTGAGCCCGGCCGACGTCGAGGACACGGGCTTTCTGACCTACGACTACGACGATCCCGAGCGCGACGACGACCAGTGGCTCTACCTGCCCGCGCTCAAGAAGCCCAAGCGCATCGCCTCGCGGGACAAGAGCGGCAGCTTCATGGGCTCGGACTTCAACTACTCGGACATGACCGACCGCGAGCTGGAACGCTACGACTTCGAGCTGATGGGCGAGGTCGAGATCGAAGGCCACCCCTGCTGGCAGATCAAATCGGTGCCGCGCACGCGCAAGGAGATACGCGAGACCGGCTACAAGCAGTCGGTGCTCTTCGTGCGCCAGGACAACGACATCGTGATCCGTTCGGTGCACTGGCTCCAGAAGGGGAACCGCCAACGCTACTTCGAGGTCCACAAACTCGAGTTGATCGACGGCATCTGGGTCGCGACCGAGATGACCATGACCACCCGGAAGGCCAAGCGGACCCTGCACCGCACCGTGCTGCGCAACCACAACGTCAAGTTCAACCAGGATCTCGACGAGGCGCTCTTCAGCGTGCGGCGACTCGAAAAGGGACTCTAGCCCCTCCCGTGCGCCGGGGCGCGCTGCTGATTCTGCTCGGTCTGTCCGCGCTCGCCGGCGCGGCCCGAGCCCAGGAGGATCTGGAATCCATCCTGGAGGGGTTCGAGGATTCCGAGCCCCCGCCCCCGAGCGCGGCTCCGGCCCCGCCCGCCGCCGCACGCCGCTGGGATCTGAGCGGCGCGCTGCAGCTTGGAGGATCGCACGCCTACGCCCACCGGAAGCCCCCGCCCGGCCGGCCGGACTACCGCGGCTGGCCCAGCCTGCGGGCGGAGCTCTCGCTGCAGTTCGACCTGAAGCTCGGCGGAAGCTGGCAGGCGCGCGTCGCCGGTCGGGGCTTCCGCGACTACTTCTACGCCATCGAGGGGCGGGAAACCTTCCCGCGGGGCGTGCTCGAACGCCACCAGCGCGAGCTGGAGTTCCAGGAGCTGTGGATCCGGGGCAGCCCGCGGCCGGACATCGACCTGCAGTTCGGGCGCCAGGTGCTGAGCTGGGGCCGCTCGGACAATCTGCGCGTGCTCGACCTGCTCAATCCGATCGATTCGCGCGAGCCCGGGCTGGTCGACGTCGAGGACCTGAAGCTGCCGCTGACGATGACGCGCCTGGACTGGTACCGCGGCGCCTGGAGCCTCACGGCCGTGGCGATCCACGAGTCGCGTTTCGACACCGGCCCCGTGCCGGGCAGCGAGTTCTGGCCCGCGGGCGTGCCGGCGCTGCCCGAGCGGCGCCCGTCCAACGGCGGCCGCGACACCGAGTACGCGCTGCGGGCGCGCGGGATCTTCCCCGGCTGGGATCTCTCCCTGCACTGGGCGCGTTTCTTCGACGACCCGGTTCACGTGAGAGAGCGGCGGCCGGACCCGTCCGCCGACGGCGAAGCGAGCGTGCCCGCCGTCTCGCTGGAGTCCGCGCACGCCCGGCTGACCCTGTGGGGCGTCTCCGGCCAGGTCGCGAGGGGCAACTGGCTGCTCAAGGGCGAACTGGCGTACCTGCGCGGTCTGCGCTTCTTCGAGCCGCGCCCGCGGCGGCGGTCGAGGGTCGACGCGATGCTCGGCGTGGAGTACTCCGGCTTCGAAGACACCATGATCGCGCTGGAGCTGGTCAACCGCCGCCTGGGCGGATTCGACCGGCGGCTCGAGACGGAGCCGGTCTTCGTGCGGCGCGACACCCTCGAGGCGTCGCTGCTGGTCACGCGCGACTTCCTGCACGACACCCTGCACGCGACCCTGGTCGGGCTGGCCTTCGGCTCCCGCGCCCGCGACGGCGCCATCCTGCGCGCCCAGCTCGAGTACGACCTGCGCGACGCCCTCGCCGTGACGTTCGGAGTCGTGCTCTTCCGGAAGGGCGACCTCCCGCCCTTCTCCTTCCTGCACCGCCACGACCGCCTCTTCCTGCGCCTGAAATACAGCTTCTAGCCGTCCGCGGGCGCTTCAGGGCCGCGGGGCTGCGTTCCCCGAAGCGCACCAGCTGCGCCGGGTTTCGATGCGGAATTCGATCAGGGTCGGCTCGTCCTGGAACAGCGGCACGCGGGCGTACTGCGGGTACTTGGCGCGAAGCGCGGCGGCGACGGCGTCCAGCTCGGCGCCCCGCGGGCGCAGCGCCCGGGCGCGGCCGTCCAGGCGCAGCCACCACAGCGCCGTCCAGTCCTCGGCGTAGTCGTCCAGGAGCAGTCCGGCGCGCGGGTCGCCGGCCAGGTGGCGGACGCGCGCCAGCTCCCGCTCGGACTTGGGCTTGCCGTCTATGGGCGACCACAGCCTGCCGGCGTGGCGGGCGAAGACGATCGGAACCTGATGCGGCATCCCGTCGCGCCGCAGCGTGGCCAGGCGCGCGACCGGCCAGTGGTCGAGGAGGTATTCGACGGACTCGCCGGGCAGGCGCACCTAGTTGATCGCGAAGGGCTGGGCGAGGCGGAAGGCCGCGACCTCGGCGTCGAACCGGCCCCCGCCCTCGGTCGCCATCTGGTAGCTGCCGCGCATCGAGCCGAAGGGCGTGGACAGCGGGCAGGCCGAGGTGTATTCGAACGACTCTCCGGGCCTCAGCGTGGGCTGTTCTCCGACCACGCCGGGTCCCTGCACCTCTTCCTGCTGGCCCTCGGCATCGGTGATGATCCAGTGCCGGCTGATCAGTTTGACCGTCTCGGAACCGAGGTTCTCGATCTTGATGGTGTAGGCGAAGAAGTACTCGGAGCGCGCGGGGCGGGAACGCTCGGGCACGTAGCGCGAGCGAACGAACACGCGCAAGCCGTTCGTGATCGCCTCGGACGTCTCCACGGGGCCTCCTCGCGCTGCGGGGATTCTAGCCGCTGGCCTCGGGCGGCGTCAGCGAGCTGACGGCAGCGCCGGGCGGACCGGCGAGATCCGCCCCGCGCCGGCCGCCAGCGCCAGCGCGCACAGGCCGGCCGCCAGCGCGAACGGCGCCCACGGCGCCCAGTCGTAGAGCGGCGCGAAGACGATCGGCCCGGCGAAGCGCGCCAGCGACTGTACGCTGGCGTTCAGTCCCTGGGCCTCGCCCTGCACGCCTTCCGCGGCCCGGCTCAGCAGAGCCGTGAGCGTGGGGGTGTGCAGCGCGAACCCGCTCACCACCAGGCAGCCGGAGACGATCACCGCCGCCCAGCTCTGCACCCAGATCACCGACAGCAGACCGGCGCCCATCAGCACCACGCCCGCCGCGTACACCCTCGCGTCGCCCAGCCGGGCGACCAGCGGGCGGATCGCGCCTCCCTGCAGCGCGAACGCCAGCAGACCCAGCCCGAAAAGCAGCGCGCCGACCGACGCGGGCCCGCGCCCCAGCCGGTCCGCGACCAGGAACGCCACGGTCACGTCGATCGCCAGGCGGGCCATCGAGAGCAGGAAGCCGACCAGCAGATAGGGAAACAGAGCGCGCGCGATCCGCGGGCCCGTCAGCCCTCGGCTTTCGAGCCGGCCGCGGTGCGCGGCCTGGCTCTCCCGGACCGCTGACGTGAGGCTCTCCGGCAGCAGCGCCCAGACGGCCAGCCCGCCGAGCACGGCGATTCCCCCGGCCGCGAAGAAGGGCACCCGCAGGCCGTAGCCCGAAAGCGCGCCGCCCAGGGCGGGACCGAACGCCAGGCCCAGCCCCAACGCCGCACCGACGACGCCCATCGCCGCGCTGCGTCGCTCGGGCGGGCTGACGTCGGCGGCGTAGGCGAACACCGCCGGCAGGGCCGCGGCGCCCAGCGCGCCGCCCAGCACGCGCGCGCCGAAAAGCTCGGCGAAGCCCTGCCCTAGTCCGAAGAGCACGAAGCTGAGCCCGAAGCCGGCCAGGCCCAGCGCGATCGCCGGACGGCGGCCGAAGCGGTCCGAAAAGCGTCCCCAGAGCGGACCGGCCAGCACGCCCACCGCGGGATAGACGCCGAGCAGCCAGGCGTACTCCCACATGGAGAGCCCGAGTTGCTGGCTGAAGTACGGCAGCACGGGGAAGAGCACCCCGAAACCGGCCATGATCCAGAAGGCGGCCAGCGCGGCCGGCAGGACTGCGAGCGGCACGGCGTCTCCCCGACGGGCGGGCGGGAGGTTGACACACGCGCCGTCGGTCGACCAGCCCGAAGGCGGGGGTGCGGGGGGCGGAGCTGCCGCTAAACTGCGGCCCGCGAAGCCACGCCAGGGAGATCGATGTGACCCCCGAATCCGATTCGCCCGACACCGGCTCCGAGCGGGATTCCGAACCCACCCACGAGCACGCCTTCCAGGCCGAGACCCAGCGGCTTCTCGACCTGGTGATCCACTCGCTCTACACCCACAAGGACATCTTTCTGCGCGAGCTTATCTCCAACGCCTCCGACGCGCTGGACAAGCTGCGCTTCGAGGGCCTGACGCGGCCCGAGCTGCTGCCCGCCGGCGAACTCGAGATCGAGCTGAAGCTGGATTCGGAGAGCCGCAGTCTGGAGGTCGCCGACAACGGCGTGGGGATGACCCGCGCCGAGGCGGTCGAGAACCTGGGAACGATCGCCCGCTCGGGCACCCGACAGTTCCTGGAGCGGCTCGGCGAGGCCGACGCGGAGGTATCCCGCGACCTGATCGGCCAGTTCGGCGTGGGCTTCTACGCCAGCTTCATGGTCGCCGACGAGGTCGAGGTGCTGACGCGGCGCGCCGGCGAGGAGGGCGCCACGCGCTGGCGCTCGCGCGGGGACGGGACGTTCCAGGTCGAGGACGCCCAGCGCGACGAATGCGGCACCAGCGTCCGGCTGAAGCTGCGCGAGCCCGACGAGGAGGACGGCCTGCGCGACTACGCCGCGGAGCCCGAGCTGCGCCGGATCGTGCGGCGCTACTCGGATTTCGTGGCCTATCCGATCCGCCTGCAGATCGATGCCGGGGAGCGCACGGAGCCTTTGAACTCGCGCCAGGCCATCTGGACGCGACCCGCCGCGGAGGTCGGCGACGAGGAGTACGCCGAGTTCTACAAGCACGTCTCGCACGACTGGAACGAGCCGCTCGAACGCGTCTCCGTGCACATCGAGGGCAACTACGAGGCGCGCGCCCTGCTCTTTCTGCCCTCCCAGGCGCCATTGGACCTGTACCACGCCGACTCGGCGCAGCGCGGCGTGCAGCTCTACGTCAAACGCGTATTCATCATGGACGACTGCCGCGAAATGCTGCCCGAATGGCTGCGCTTCGTGCGCGGCGTGGTCGACGCGGAGGACGCCGCGCTCAACGTCTCGCGCGAGCTGCTGCAGAACGACCGCCAGGTGCGGGCGATCCGCAAGCGCCTGGTCAAGAAGCTGCTCGACAGCCTGGAGCGGATGCTGCGCGAGGAGCGCGAGAAGTACGCCCGCTTCTGGGCGGAGTTCGGACCGGTCCTCAAAGAGGCGCTGTACTCGCTCGAGCCCGAGCGCGAGCGGGTATTGAAGCTGCTGCTGTGCGAGACCTCGGAATCGGCGGGCGGACTCACGACCCTAGCCGAGTACGTGGAGCGCATGGGCGAGGGCCAGGAGGAGATCCACTACCTCACCGGCGGTTCGCCCGAGATGCTGCGGCGCTCGCCCCAGCTGGAGGCCTTCCGCGCCCGCGGCCGGGAAGTGCTGCTGCTGAGCGACCGCATCGACGAGGTCTGGCCTCAGCAGCAGCCGGAATTCGAAGGCCGCCGCCTGGCGCCGGTCGGCCAGGGAGAGCTGGCGCCAAGCGACGAGAGCCAGAAAGAGGCGCTGGAAGCCAAGCAGAGCCTGCATCGCGACCTGCTGCAGCGGCTGCGCTCGCTGCTCCAGGAGGAAGTCAAGCAGGTGCGCTTCTCCACCCGGCTCACAGACTCGCCGGTCTGTCTGGTCGGGGACGAGGGCGACCTCTCGCCCCGGCTCGAGGAGATGTTGCGCCAGAGCGGGCAGGACGTTCCCGCGACCAAGCGCATCCTGGAGCTGAATCCGGACCACCCGCTGATCGGCGGGCTCCAAGGGCTGTTCGAGCGCGAGCCGGCTTCCGAGACGCTCGCGCGCTGCGCCCGGCTGCTCTACGCCCAGGCGCTGCTGATCGAGGGGCAGACCCCGCCAGACCCCGCGGGTCTGGCCGAGCAGCTCGGCGCGCTGATGCTCGACGCGCTCGGCGATTGACTCGGACGGGAGGGATGCCACGAGAAGCACCTGCCTGAACCGCCGGTTACAGAGTCGTAAATCTTGAGAAACTATTTCTTTTTCCTGGCTCTATTTTTCGGCATACTGCGACTCATGATCTACACTCATCGAAGTCGTTCGGAGAGCGGGGCGCTACCCCTTGCCCCGCTCGGGGTCCTCGTCCTGTTGAGCCTCGCGCTGCTGTCCGCTCCGCTCGGTGTCGAGGCGCAGGAACAGGAGGCGGCTGACCCGGAGGAGCAGGCGACGGCGGGCGAGGAAACCCAGGAGGCCGAAGCGGCTGCGCCGGCGGGTCCGGACGCGGTCCGCCAACCGGAGACGGCGATCGAAGAGATCGTGGTGACCGGCTCCCGCATCCGACGCAAGGAGTTCACCGCCAGCCTGCCGGTCACGGTCATCACCCCCGAACGCGCCACGCTCGCGGGCATGGCCGACACGGCCGAGATCCTGCAGTCGAGCCCGCTGGCGCAGGGAACCCAGATCGACAACAGCTTCGGCGGCTTCGTGATCTCGGGCGGTGCCGGGATCAACACATTCGGCCTGCGCGGTCTTGACCCCAAGCGGACGCTCATCCTGGTCAACGGCCGGCGCTTCTCGCCCGCCGGCGTGCGCGGCCAGGTGTCCAACGTGGACCTGAACACGATCCCCGACGTACTGATCGACCGCATCGAGATCCTGAAGGACGGCGCCTCCGCGGTGTACGGCGCGGACGCGGTGGCGGGCGTGGTCAACGTCATCACCCGCAAGCAGTTCGATTCCGTGCTCGCGGAGGCCTATTACCAGGACGTGACCGACAGCGGCCGGGCCAGCTTCGGCTGGGGAGAGGTTTTCGACCGCGGCTTCTTCGACCTCGCCGCCCAGCTGACCTACCAGGCGCCGGTCCGCTGGACGGACCGCGACTGGGCCGAGTGCCCGCGCCGGCCGCGCAAGGACGGCAGCCTCGACGGGCGCTGCTTCGGCACCGTCAACGGCTTCGCGATCACGCCGTTCACCACGGAAGCAGGAGGCTGGCTCGGCTACGACGAGGACGCGGACTTCCGGGGGACCGGCCTGCCCTTCAACGAGGAGGTCCCGTTTTACCGCGACACGCTGGAGCCCGACTTCGAGGATATCTACAGCCGCGAGAACACGTTCTCGTTCTATGGCGACGGCGCCTACGACTTCACGCTGCCCGTGCTCGGCGGGGTGACCGCCGACTTCGAAGCGTATTTCACGCGGCGGGAAAACAGCCGCCAGGGAGGCTTCCGGCAGTTCTTCCCCTACGTCGCCTCCGGCAATCCGACCAATCCATTCGGCGCCTTCGGCTCCTGGGCGCGCCCCGTGCTGCTCACCAGCGGCTGGCTCGACCCCGAGTCCACGGTCGAGGTGGAGACCTGGAACCTGCGGGCCGGTCTGGAGGGCAACCTGGGGCGCTTCGAGTGGGAGTTCAACCTGGGCCACGGCTGGAACCGGGCGAACTGGAAGAACTCGGGAATCCTCAAACGCCAGACGGCGCGGGCGCTGTCCGCGACGCGGGACGCGAATGGCCAACTGAGCTGCACTCTCGACCCCGGACAGTTGCTCTGGTCGTCGGGGTTCGACCAGGCGCTGGTCGGCGAGATCCTGGCCGCGGGGCCCGACCCGAGCTGCGTGCCTCTGGACCTGTTCACGCGCGAGGCGATGCTCGACCGCCAACTCCCGGCCGCCGCCGTGGCCTACATCACGGTGCGGGACCAGGTCAAGACCGACTACGACCTGACGACGGCGGACTTCGGGATCAACGGGGCGCTCTTCGGCCTCCCGGCCGGCGATGTGCAGGGCGCCTTCGGCTTCGAATTCCGCGACCGCGCGATCGACGACCGCCCGCCCCTCGACTCCGTCAACGACAACTACTGGGGCTTCACCAGTGCCGGCCGCACCCGGGGCGACGACACCGTGACGGAACTCTACGCCGAGCTGGAGATCCCGCTGCTGGCCGGATTCGAACTAGGCGGCGTCAGCCTGGCCGAGGAACTCACCTTCAACTACTCGTACCGCTGGACCGACTACTCCTCGTACGGCAGCGACACGGTGTACCGCGCGGTCGTCAACTGGGCGCCCAACCGGGCCGTCCGGATGCGCGGCAGCTACGGCACCTCGTTCCGCGCGCCGGCGCTTTTCGAGCTTTTCCTGGCCAACCAGACCGGCTTCAGCAACGGCAGCCTCGACCCCTGCTACGGCTATAACGTCAATCCCGACACGACCAGCACCATCTACCAGAACTGCCTGGCGCAGGACGCAGACGGGCTCCTGCCGACCGGGTGGTCCGACGAGAGCGTGGGCGCTCCCAGCATCCTCACGCTGACGGGCGGCAACCAGGACCTCGAGGCCGAAACGGCGGACTCGTGGACCCTGGGGCTGGTCCTGACCCCCGACCTCGAAACCCGCTTCCCGAGCCTCGGCGTGGACGTGAGCCTGGCGGTCGACTACTACGACATCGACCTGAGCGACTCGATCAGCCGCCTGTCGGCGGGGGGCATCCTGGCCCGATGCTACGGAAGCCCCGGCTTGACGAGTACGTACTGCGGCCTGGTCGGGGACCGCAACGACCAGGGTTATCTGTCCTCCGTCAACTCCTCCTACGTCAACGTCGCGACGGAGCGGGTGCGAGGCTACGACATCACCTTGCGGACCGGCCGGGAGTTCGGCTTCGGCGACCTGAGCGTGGACCTGCTGGCGGCCCGGCTGCTCTCGAACCAGTTCGGACTCTCGTCCAGCGACCTGACCCAGTACGTCGGTCACTACACGTTCCCCAAGTGGACCGGCGAGGCGGACATCCGCTTCCAGCGCGATAAGTGGATGGTCCAGTGGTACGTGCGCTACATCGGGCACACCCGGGAGACCGACTACGTCAACGACCCGAACTGGATCACCAGCGTGGACGCGATCTTCTACCACAGCCTTTCGGTCCGTTACCGGGACGACGACAACGGCTGGTCGTGGACCGTGGGCGTGCGCAACCTGTTCGACAAAGATCCGCCGGTCGTCTCGCAGAGCGGCAGCACCTCGTCCCTGACCACCAACGTGTATTTCAACGTCCCGCTCGGAGCGGGATTCGACCTGAGCGGGCGGCGCATCCACTCCACGTTCGCGTACGAGTTCTAGTGCAGCGGAGTTCACCCGAACCCGACCGGCCCTCAAGCCGACCGCGAATAGGCAGAGGCGCTCGGATGCTGGCGGCGTTCTGGCTACTCGCGGGGAGCGCGGCGGCCTACGAGCCGCCCCCGATCGAGGCCTTCGCCATGCGCCCGATCATCGGCGAGGCCGACCTCTCCCCGGACGGCGCCCACCTGGCCATCCGCCGGCTCCTGGGGCGCGGGCAGCATTACGCGGTCTTCGTCTACGAGACGGAAGACCTGCAGGCCAAGCCGTACACCATCGGCTCGGAGCACATGGACATCATGCGTGTGCGCTGGGCCAACGACGAGCGGCTGCTGCTGACCGTTCGGCAGCCGGTGGAGATCCCCGGCCGGCGTGCCGGCTATGCGAGCACCAGCATCGGTGCGCCCGGACGGGTGAAGACCTACGCCTACAAGCTGCTTTCGGTGGGGCTCGAGGGAGGCAAGTTCGTGGAGTTGCCGCGCAAGGGCGGTATCGCGCGCTCTCTCTCCGAGACGTTCACCAATCGGCTGGCCAGCCCCCGCGTCGTCGACCGCTTGGCGAAAGAGGACGACTGGATCCTGGTCGAGTGGGCCTCCGACTTCGCGGACCGCTCGGACCTGTTGCGGGTGAACGTCCACGACGGGCGGATGGAGCCGGTCTTCCGCCAGTCCGAGAACTACTTCGGCTACGATCTGGACGGCGACAAGCAGGTGCGGCTGCGCTCCAAGATCGACCGCGGCGAGGACACGATCACGGTCCAGTACCGCCTGGCGGGCGAGTCGGAGTGGCGAGATTTCTACAGCTACGAGTGGGAGAATCGCGCGCCCGAGCGCGCGTTCCTGGACTTCGCCAAGATCGCGCGCGAGGGGGGCGAGGAGAGCACCAACTTCGCCTACGTCCGGTCTTCGATCGGGCGCGATACGGCCGGAATCTATCTCCACGACCTGGAGCGCCCCGACCAGCCCGGCGAGCTGTATTTCGCCCTGGACGGCTTCGACGCACAGAACATTCTGAAAAAAGGGACCGGCGACGACGACTAACCCTGGGACAAGGTGGTCGGGTTCACCTACGAGTCCGATCGGCCCCGGATCTATTACGTCGACGAGGAAGAGGCGGCGCTGCAGAAGTCGATCGACGCGGGGCTGCCGCCGGGCAACCTGAACCGGATCGTGGACCGGGCGGACGAGGACAAGTACATCGTCATCCGCTCCAAGGGGCCGCGCGAGCCGGGCCGCTACTACCTGCTGAAGGACAAGACTTCGATCGAGGCGATCGGACACGCGGCGGCCGTGGAGCCGGAACAACTCGGCGAGAAGAGGGCCATCTGGTACACGGCCCGCGACGGCCGCAGGATCCACGCGATTCTGACCCTGCCGCCGTTCGGCGAGCCCCCGTATCCGGCCGTGGTCAACCCGCACGGCGGACCGAGTTCGCGCGACGGCCTGTTCTGGAACGGCGCCTGGTGGGACGAATGGCCCCAACTCCTGGCCACACGCGGCTACGCGGTCCTGCAGCCCAACTTCCGCGGCTCCACGGGGTACGGAACCGAGCACTTCCGCGCCGGCGCCGGGGAGTGGGGACTCGCCATGCAGGACGACATGGACGACGGAATGCTGCACCTGGTGCGCGAGGGGATCGCCGACCCGGAGCGCATGGCGATCTTCGGCTGGAGCTACGGGGGCTACGCCGCCATGGTCGGCTCGCTGCGCGAACCGAACATCTACCGCTGCTCGATCCCTGGCGCCGGAGTCAGCAGCATGGACCTGATCCGCAAGGAGGAGTGGAGGCATCGCTTCAGCGAAGTGCTGCAGCGCTCCCGGGGCGGGGTGTCGCCGATCGAGCTGGTGGACCGGGTCAACGTGCCGGTCCTGCTGGTTCACGGCGACCGCGACCTGATCGTGGACATCAAGCACAGCGACCTGTTCGCGGCGGAACTGAAAAAGCACGGCAAGCCGTACCGCTACGTTCGGCTGATCGACGCGGCGCACACGGTGGATACGCTGGGCTACGAGCATCTGATGGAGTTCTACCCGGCGATGCTCGACTTCCTGGCCGACGATTGCGGCTTCCGGACCGGCTCCGCGTCCCGCTGAGCCCGCGCCTGCCCGCCGGTCCGGGACGTCGGGCGCGGGGGAGATGACCGATCGAGATCGTGGGTCGCGGGCTGGGCGGCTCCCGCCGGGCGGCGGGGACTTACGGCCGGCACGCCGCGCCGACGACGGCCAGGCTCTCCGGGGGGACACTCACGCTCAGATCGCCCGGCGTGACCAGTCGCAGGGCGGCGGGCGGCAGACTTTCGCGCGCGTCGTCCGCTTCGATCTCCACCCCGCCGCCCACGGGGATCACCAGCCGGTCCTTCGAGTCGGCTTCCAGGGAGTGCTCTCCCGGCGGCAGCACCCGCAGCTCGACGTTCCGGCCGCGCAGCGTGCGCGCGGGCGCCCCCGGTTCCCAGACCTGGGCGCGCGCATCCGGATCCATGGCCTCGAGCCCGGCCCGGACGTGCAGCTCGCGGCCGCTGCCGTAGTCGTAGAGACGATAGGTCCGGTCGGTCGGCTGCTGGATCTCGGCCAGCAGGATCCCGCCGCCGATGGCGTGCACGGCCCCCGCCGGAACCAGCACGACGCTGCCCGTCCGGACCGGCAGGCGGCAGAGGGAGTCGAGCAGCTCCCGTTCTCGTTCTCGTCCCTCGGGAGCCGCCCTCAAGCGGTCGGCGAAGGCGGTGGCGTCGACCCCGTCTCGCACGCCGACCCGCACGGCCGCGTCCGGGTCCGCCCGCAGCACCACCCAGGCCTCTTCCTTGCCCAGGCGGCCGCTGCGGGGATCGTCGCCCGGGTGGACCTGCACGCTCAGCGGCCGGCCGGTGTCGATCAGCTTGGCGAGCAAATCCAGCGGCCGGCCGAGCGCCTGGGAAAGCGGCCGGCCCGACGCGAAGCTCTCGCGCTCCGGCAGGGTGGAGAACTCCCACGACTCTCCGATCGGCCGGCCCTGCGCTCCGCGCATCTCCGCCAGGCGGCGGCCCGCCCAGCGCGCCTCGACCAGCGTTCGAGGCCCGGGCTCCGGGGCCCAGATCCTCACGCCGGCCCGGTCCAGGAGTGCCCCCGGAGCATCATGAGGAAGTATCGCGCGGCAGGCGCTTCAGGCGCGACACGGGCTTGGGCGCCAGGCGCGTGCCGCGCGCGCCGACCGTGCCGCTGAGCGGGATCTCGCGCAGGTCGAACTGCGCCTCTTTGACGCGCTGGCGCTTGGCCGGCACGAAGGAGAGGTGCAGGCGTCCCTCCTGGCCGTCCGGGATCAGGGCGTCGATCCGGCCCTTGGGATCCTTGACCAGGCGGTACTCCCTGTTGGTGACGAACTTGTGGATGTGGACCTTCTTGCCGAAGGCGATCTTCTTCCCGTCGCGGTAGACGACGGTCAGCACGATCCCGCGCTCGGTGTCGAAGGGCGCGCAGTACAGCAGCTTCTTGGGCAGGAACTGCTTCTCGGGCGGGGCCAGGATGCGGTAGCTGCCGTCGCTGGAGATCGCCAGGATGCGGTCGTACTCGCTGACCGTCATGCCGAAGTCCTTGCCGCGCACATCGCTGCCGAAGAAGCTCGACTGCGGGTCGTAGGACAGCTTGAGGTTCTGCCGCGCCACCGCCTTCTTGTCGACCTCGTCGAAGGTCGTGACCTGACTGCGGCGCGGGTAGCGTTCGGCGTAGCGCTCGATCAGATCCTCGAGATACGCCACGGCGGTTCCGGTCAGGTCGGCCAGCTTGGCCTGGACGCCAAGAATGTCCTCGGCCAGCGCTTCGAGGTCCCGGCGGTTGCGGTCGATGTCGTAGGCCGAGATGCGCCGGATGCGGATCTCGAGCAGGCGCCGCACGTCCTCGTCGGTCATCTCGCGCTCGAAGTCCTCGGCGAAGGGTTCCATGCCCTTCCAGACCGCTTTGCGGACGCCCTCCTCCGTGCGGGCCTTCTCGATGCGCTTGTAGACGCGGTTCTCGATGAAGATCTGCTCCAGGGTCAGCCAGTGCCGCCGGTCGCGCAGGCGCTCCAGTTCCAGGTCGAGTTCGCGCTCGATCAGCTCGCGGAGCTGTGCGGTCAGATGCTCCAGAATCACCGGCACCGTCAGCTCGGCCGGGCGCCCGTCCCGGATCACGACCACGTTCGACGTCAGCGAGACTTCGCAGTCGGTGTAGGCGTAGAGCTGAGGAATGACCTCGTCGGCGTAAACGCCGCGCGCCAGGGCCAGCTCGATCTCGACCCGGTCGGTGGTGAAGTCGTCGATTCCGGAGATCTTCACGCGGCCCTTCTGCGCCGCCCCTTCGAGCGAGGCGATCAGGCTCTCGGTGGTGGTGCCGTAGGGGATCTCGGTGATCACGACCTTCTTGTCCCCTCGCGCCTCGATGCGCGCGCGCACCCGCACCCGGCCGCGGCCCAGGTCGTATTCGGAAACGTCGATCTGGCCGCCCTGCGGAAAGTCGGGCACCAGCTCGAAGGACTCGCCGCGCAGGATCCTGACTTGAGCTCGCAGCAGCTCGATCAGGTTGTGCGGCAGGATGCGCGTGGCCATGCCGACCGCGATCCCGTCGACGCCCAGCATCAGCGCCACCGGCAGCTTGGCGGGCAGGAAGACCGGCTCGCGCCGGCGCCCGTCGTAGGACGGCTGGAACTCGGTCAGATCGGGCTGGAAGAGCGTCTCCAGCGCCAGCGGCGTCAGGCGGCACTCGATGTAGCGCGCGGCGGCCGGCGGGTGGCCCGTGAGCAGGTTGCCGAAGTTGCCCTGGCGCTCGATGAAGTAGTCCTTGTTGGCCAGCACCACCAGCGCGTCGGCGATCGAGGCGTCCCCGTGCGGGTGGAGCTTCATCGCCTCGCCGATCACGTTGGCCACCTTGTGAAAGTGGCCATCGTTCATGTCGAACAGGGTCTGCAGGATGCGCCGCTGGACCGGCTTGCAACCGTCGCGCAGCTCCGGGATGGCGCGGTCCAGGATGGAGTAGCTGGCGTACTCCAGGAAGTTGCGGCGCATCAGCGGCTCGAGATTCGCCACGCTCTACAGGACTTCGTGGATCAGGTGCTCGACGATGAAATCGCGCCTCTCGGGAGTGTTCTTGCCCATGAAGAAGTCCAGGCAGTCGTCGATCTTGTCCTGGCTGCCCAGCGAGACCGGGACCAGCCGCATGTCGGAATCCTGGATGAACTGACCGAATTCACGCGGGCTGATCTCGCCCAGGCCCTTGAAGCGCGTGACCTCGGGAGAGGCGATCTGGTCCAGGGCCTCGTCGCGCTCGGCCTCGGTGTAGCAGTAACGGGTCTGCTTGCGGTTGCGCACGCGAAAGAGCGGCGTTTCCAGGATGTACAGGTGATCGTGATGCACCAGCTCGCGGAAGTAGCGCAGGAAGAAGGCGATCAGCAGATTGCGGATGTGCATGCCGTCGACGTCGGCGTCGGTGGCGATCACCACGCGGTTGTAGCGCAGCCCCTCGATGCCGTTCTCGATCCCGAGCGCGCGCATGATGTTGTAGAGCTCTTCGTTCTTGTAGACCACGTCGCGCTTGAGCCCGTGGGTGTTGAGCGGCTTGCCCCGCAGGCTGAAGATCGCCTGAGTCTCGACGTCGCGCGACTGGATCATGGCGCCGCCCGCGGAGTCCCCCTCGGTCAGGAAGATCGTGGTCTGGTCGCGGCTCAGCGCCCGGGCGTCGTCGTAGTGGACCTTGCAGTCGATCAGCTTGGGGATGCGGATCGCGACTTTGCGGGCGCGCTCCCGAGCCTCTTTCTTGATCGACGCCAGTTCCTTGCGGACCTTCTCGTTGCTCTTGACCTTCTCCAGCAGGGCCTGGGCCGGCAGCGGATTGCGGTGAAGCCACAGCAGGACCTCGTCCTTGACCTGCTTGAGGATCCAGGGGCGCACGTCGGTCGAGCCCAGCTTGTTCTTGGTCTGGCTCTCGAAGACCGGGTCCTGGACCTTGACCGCCACCGCCCCGACGATCCCGTCGCGCACGTCCTCGCCGGCGAAATTCTTCTTGGCGAACTCGTTGACGGCCTTGAGCATGCCCTCGCGGAACGCCGCCTGGTGGGTGCCGCCGTCGTTGGTGTACTGCCCGTTGACGAAGCTGAAGCAGGTCTCGCCGTAGTTGTGGGTGTGGGTGAAGGCGAACTCGATGCGCGGGGCGCGGCAGTGCACCGCCTCGTAGACGGGCGGCTCGTCGCCGATCTCGCGCTGCAGCAGGTCGGCGAGCCCCGCCCGGCTGCGGAAGCTGTTGCCGTTGTAGTTCAGGGTCAGGCCGGCGTTGAGAAAGGCGTAGTCCTGCAGGCGGTGGGCGATGAACTCCTCGTGCCAGTCGTAGCGGCCGAAGATCTCCGGATCGGGACGGAAGCGCACCTCGGTGCCGTTCTCCGCTCCCGCATCCCGCCCTTTCCGGTCGCTCTCCAGCTGTCCCCGGCAGAAACGCGCCCGCCGGTAGCGGCCGTCGCGAAAGCTGGCCACCTCGAACTCCGACGACAGGGCGTTGACCGCCTTGGTCCCGACTCCGTTGAGACCGACCGAGAACTGGAAGACCTCGTCGTTGTACTTGCCGCCGGTGTTGATCCGGCTGACGCACTCGATCAGCTTGCCCAGCGGAATCCCGCGCCCGAAATCCCGCACGCGGATCGCCCCGCCGTCGCGCTCGATCCGGATCCGGCGGCCCTCGCCCATGATGAACTCGTCGACGGAGTTGTCGATGACCTCTTTGAGCATCACGTAGATGCCGTCCTGGGGGTGGCTTCCGTCGCCGATCCGGCCGATGTACATGCCGGTGCGCAGGCGGATGTGCTCGAGCGCGTCCAGTGTCTGGATGGCGTTCTCGTCGTAGACGCCCTTATCCGCGACGCCCTCGTCCAGGCTCAACTGCGCGGGGGTCTCCGCGCGCCCAGACGCGCCGGGGCGGGTCGCCGCCGTCTTGCGCGAAGGCGCCGCTCTACGCCTCGCGGGCATCGTCATTCAAGCTCACCCCTCCGGCGCAGATTCGTCAATCGTGCAGGAGCGTCAAGGGGGACCGGGACGCGAGGCGCCGGAATCCGCCAGGCGCCGCAGCGCGCCCAGCAGTTCGACCAGGGCGAGCGTGTCGCGCGCGCAGTAGGCGCGCAGCGCCGCGCACAGTTCGGGTGCCCCTTCCGGGCGTTTCTCTGCGCGCGCCAGCTCCAGAAAGGAGCTCGCCGCCGTTCCTCCGTCCGCGACCTCGAGACCGGCGTAGTCGAAACCCGCAACCAGCGCGGGCGCCACGCGCTTGAGCGAGAACGAGCCGCGAAAGCCGGGCGCGTAGACGGTCTCGCGCACCAGCGCCAGCAGATCGCGCAGGCGGCCGGCGAGACGTCGCAGCTCACCCGCCAGATCGGGCAGCGCCGTCGCCAGGCCTTCGATCGTCTCGGCCTCGAAGCCGGAGTAGACCACGATCGGGGCGTCGTCCCCGCCCAGCGCATCGAGCAGGGTGCGGGCCAGCCCCGGGCGCGGGTCGCGGTCTTCGGGCCCGATCCAGTCGCGGTGCCTCAGCTCGCCTCGGCGGTCGAGGGAGTGGGCCGACCAGAGAAAGGGCACGACTTCGAACGGCCGCGTGGCCTCGAACACCGGCACCGCCGGCGAGACAGCCTCGAAGTCCAGAAAGTGCGCCGGCGGGCCGAATCCCGCCAGCCGGCGCCCGAGATCGTCGCGCGCGAACGTCGCCCCCGCCAGCAGCGCCCGGCGCGCGTTGCGCTGCGAGGCGACCTGGAGTTCGGCCTCGTCGAGTTGGGCGATGGACTCCACACCGAGCTCCCGCAGGGCCTGGTACCGGGGCGGGCGCAGCCGCGGCAAGTGACCGATCCAGTCGTCCTTTCGAGCCGCCGTGCACTCCGTCCAGAACTCGCACGGGCTCGGGCGCCGGCAGTGCGGGGAAGGCTCGACCGCCGGCGGACTCTCCGCCGCCGCCACGGCCGCGGCCCTGGCCAGGTCGCCGGGAACGTCGCCGGCGATCAGACGCGCCTGGCGGGTGATGTCGATCCTCCGGAACAGACTCTGCCAGTCCAGCTCCTCGTCCCGCACATATTTCGGATCGGGCAGCAGCGCCTCCACCGAGCCGACCTCGAAACCCGCGTACTCGAGCAGGTAAAACTGCAGGGCTGCGCGGTCGACCAGCGGATCGCGGACCCGCGTCTCGCTGTCCACCAGCCCCAGAACCAGGCGGCCGTCTTCCCGGCGCTCCAGCAGGTCGAGGCGCACCGAAACTCCAGCGACCGAGAGCTGCGCTCCCAGGACCGCTGCGGGGGTCCCGGCCTCCGGCAGCGGGAGGGCGGATCCGGACGCCGGCGCATCCGGCGCTTCGGGGTACAGGGCGCGCAAGCCCGCGCGCAGGCGATCGAGCTCGGCGGAAGCGACCGGGTCGGACGGCGGCTCGCGGCCGTCGAGCCGCTTCCACAGCCGCAGTTCGCACTGCAGACTCGCCTCGATCTGGGCCGCCGAAAGCGGCGCCGCCATTCGGAAGATTCCCTCCGGTGGACCCGCCCGCGAACGCCCCGGCCGCCGCGGCGGCAGAGCGGCATTCAGCATAGCACCCGCGATCTCGGAAAATGACTGCTAAGCTCCCGGGCGTTCGTTGCCCCGTCCCCCGCGATCCGGCCGCTGAGCGAGAAAACGTTGATCTCCGCTTCCAAATCCAGGCGTTTCGCGGCGTGGGCCGCCCTCTGCGGCAGTCTGTGCCTGCTGGGCCCGACCGCGGCTTCCGCGGCCGCAGGCGAGGACTTTCCCGAGCCCCGGGAACTGTCCTCCGCGGTCTCGTTCTGGACGCGGGTCTACCTCGACGCCACCACCCGAGGAGGCCTGCTCCACGATTCGCTCCATCTGGGCGTCGTGTACGAAAAGCTGGACTTCGAAGGGATCGAAAGCCGGCGCGCGCGGCAGCGCCACGTCGACGCGCGCAAGCGCCACTGGAGGAGCGTGCTGCGAAGGCTGGCGCGAGGCGGGGCGGCCACCACCCGGGAAGAGCGTCTGGCCGCGGAGCTGCTGGCGCGGGAGCTGGACCGCAAGCCGACCGCGGGCGACTTCGGCCGGGCCGCCCAGCGCCTGCGCTTCCAGCTCGGACAGCGCGACCGCTTCCGGGCGGGCCTGATCCGCTCGGGCGCCTACGAGCCCGAGATGCGCGCCGTGTTCCGGGACAAGGGGCTGCCGGAGGACCTGGCCTATCTGCCGCACGTGGAGTCGTCGTTCGACGTGCACGCCTACTCCAAGTACGGGGCGGCGGGGGTGTGGCAATTCGTGCGCAGCACGGGCCGGCGCTATCTCACCATCGACTACGTGATCGACGAGCGTCTGGACCCGATGCGCGCGACCCGGGCCGCCGCGGAGCTGCTCGAGGACAACTACCAATCGCTCGGCACCTGGCCACTCGCGCTGACGGCCTACAACCACGGCGCCGCGGGGATGCGCCGCGCCAAGCGGCGCCTGGGCACCGACCGGATCGAAACCATCGTGGCCAAGTACAAGAGCCGCACCTTCGGCTTCGCCTCGCGCAACTTCTACGCCCAGTTCCTGGCCGCGCGGCGCATCGCGCGCTCGGCCGAGACGCACTTCGGTCCTCTGCAGCGCGACCCGCCGCTGGCGGTCGATGAGTTGCGGCTTCCGTTCTTCGTTGCCGTGCCCGATCTGCACCGGCACCTGGGGGTCTCCCCGGAGACCATCCGCGCGCTTAACCCGGGACTGCGTCCCTCGGTGTTCCGCGCCGGCAAGCGGATTCCCCGCGGCTACACGCTGCGGCTGCCCGCGGGCACCGTCGGGGCCGACGGGCAGGCCTGGCTGGCGAAGATTCCGGCGAACAAGCGCTACTCCGAGCAGCACCGCAGCAGCTATCACGTGGTGCAGCGCGGCGAAACCCTCAGCCGGATCGCGCAGCGCCACCGCACCCGAACCTCCACCCTGGTCGCCCTCAACAATCTGCCGAGCCGGCACTTGATCTACCCCGGACAGGTTCTGCAGCTCCCCGACCTCGAGGGCGCGGCCCGCACCTCCCCGCGCGGCCTGGTCCGCAGCGCGCAAGCCGCCGCGGCCCGGCCCCCGGGCGGCGCGGAATCCGCGCCGAAGCCGCCCGTTCCCAAGCGGGCCCCGGGCTCCGAGCCCGCGGCGGCGAAGCGGGCGAGCCCGGAGGCGCGTCCCCCGGCCCTGGGCCCGGACTCGCCTTTCCGCCGCGTGCGGGGCAACCGCATCCTGGTCGACGCGGACGAGACGCTGGGCGACTACGCCGAATGGCTCGGGCTGTCGCCGCAGCGCCTGCGGCGCCTGAACGGGCTGAACCGAGGGCGGCCGCTCCACATCGGGCAGACGATCGAGCTGGACTTCTCCCGGGTGAGCCCCGACCGCTTCCTTCAGCGCCGTCTCGAATACCACAAGGGCATCGAAGAAGACTTCTTCGGCTCGTTCAGGATCACCGGAACCGTCGAGCACCGGATCGAGCGGGGAGAGAACCTGTGGGCGCTCTCCCACCGGGTCTACGAGGTGCCCACCTGGCTGATCCGCCGCTACAACCCCGATGTCGACCTGAGGCGCCTGGTCCCCGGGACCCGGCTGCGCATCCCGCTGGCGGAAAAGCTCTCGTAGCCGTCCCCCGCCCGATCAGCCGGCGCCGGCTCCGGAGAGCGGGGCAACGGCGGGAGCGGGCGTCAGGCGCGCAAGCTGACCGCAGGCCGCGTAGATGTCGTCGCCGCGGGAGCGCCGCACGGTGACGCGTGCCCCCGCGGAAGAGGCCAACAAAGCGAAGCGGTTCAGCCGGGCTTCGTCCGGACGGCGATAGTCCGCGCCCGGGTGCTCGTTCATAGCGATCAGGTTGATCCCGGCGCGCAGGGGACGGATCAGCCGGGCGAGTCGCCGCGCGTCCTCGTCCGAGTCGTTCACGTCGCGGATCAGGGTGTACTCGAACGTCAGCCGCCCGCTCCGCAGGCGGTCCAGTTCGGCGCAGGCCTCGAGCAGGCGGGCGATGGGAAAGCGGCGGTTGAGCGGGACCAGTTCGTCGCGCACTTCGTCGGTGGTCGCGTGCAGCGAAACCGCCAGCCCCACGGGCGGGGCCTCGGCCAGCTTGGGCAGGCGCGAAACGACGCCCGCGGTCGAGACCGTGATGCGGCGCGGAGACAGGGCCGGCCCGTCGGGATCCACCAGCACGCGAATGGACCGCATCACCTGCGGCCAGTTGAGAAGCGGCTCGCCCATGCCCATGTAGACCACGTGGGTGACGCTCTCCCCCGCCGCCCGCAGCAGATCGCAAGCGACCAGCACCTGATCGACGATCTCGGCCGCGTCCAGGTTGCGCCCCAGGCCCAGGCGTCCGGTGGCGCAGAACGCGCAGTCGAGGCTGCAGCCGATCTGCGAGGAGACGCAGAGCGTGCGGCGGCCCCGTTCGGGGATCAGCACGGCCTCCAGCACCCCGCCGTCGGCGGTGGACAGTTCGAGCTTGCGCGTGCCGTCGGCGGCGGTGTGCACCGCCCGGGTGGAGAGCGAGCGCGTGGACCAGAGCTCGGCCAGCTCGCCGCGCAGGCGTTCGGGCAGATCGGTCATGCGCGCGAAGTAGCGCTCGCCGCGGGCGAGGCCGGCGCGGTAGGCGGGCAGCCCGGCGCTGCCGAAGGCCTCGCGCAACTCGTCGGTCGTGTGGGAGAGCAGCGACTTCACGCCCGCCTCCGGTAGTCGAAGTACGCCATGCGCCGGCCCTCGTCGAGCCACTCCTGCTCGTAAGCCGTGGCGCGCCGTTCGGGCCGCACGCGGGAGTAGGGTCGGGGCGCGTGCAGGTTCGTCAACCCGCGGTCGGTCCGCATCACCTCGGCGATCCAGTCGGCGTAGGCCGGGTCGTCGGTCGCGATGTGCAGCGGGGCATCCGGCTCCAGCAAGCGCACCAGGTGATCCACGAAGGGCGCCTGGATCAGGCGGCGTTTGTGGTGGCGCTTCTTGGGCCACGGGTCCGGACAGCAGATCCAGCACTCGCTGACGCTGCGCTCGGGCAGGACGCGCTCCACGGCGTACTCGGCGGTGGCGTGCAGCAGGAAGCAGTTGGTCAGGCCGCGCCGGTGAACGCGCCGCGCCGCCTTGGCCACCCTCTTGCGCGAAACCTCAACCCCCAGAAAGCACCGCTCCGGCCGCTCGTGAGCCAGATCCATCAGCAGCTCGGCGCGGCCGAAGCCGATGTCGAGCACCACCTTCGGACGGCCGAGCACCGCGGCCAGGCCGTCGCGCGCCAGCCGCTCGGCCTCCACGACCGACGCGGGGCCGGCGGATTCCTGCCCGGACATCACGGCCGCGCGCTTCAGGGCGAGGAGGCTTCCGGATCCTCGGCGTCCTCCAGATCCTCGTCCTCCAGATCCCAGTCCTCGAGGTCCGCGTCCTCCAGATCCTCTTCGTCGAGGGGATCCGCCCCGGAATCGGCTCCGATGGTGAGTTCGAGCTTGCGCTGGATCAGCTCGAGCTTGCGGTCGTTCTGGCGCAGTTCGCCGAGCGTTCCGTGCGCCGCGATCTGGGCCTTGACGTTCGCGATTCGCTCGTCGGTGGCGGGATGGCTGGACAGGAAGGTCAGCAGGGTCCCGCCCTTGGACTCTTTCTGGAGCGTTTGGAACATGCGCAGCATGCCCGTCGGGTCCCAGCCGGCCTCGATCAGGGTCGCGACCGCCAGACGGTCGGACTCGCGTTCGAACTCGCGCGTGTAGCCGGTGATGTAGCCTTGCCCGGCCATCGCCGCCGCCATCCCCCCGGCGTCGGCGGCGGAGCGGCTGCCGGTCGCGGCCCCGACCACGGCGCCGGCCAACTGGCTGGCGATGGCGGTGTTGCGCTGCCGGCGGTAGAGCTGGGCGGTGTGACGCGCGGTGACGTGCCCGATCTCATGCGCCACCACGCCGGCCAGCTCGTCGGCGCTGTTGACCGCCTCGATCAGGCCGGTGTGGATGTAGATCGCGCCGCCCGGCACCGCGAAGGCGTTGAGGTTCTCGTCTTCCACCACGTAGAACTTGATATCGAACGCCGAGGGGCCGGCCGAGCGGGCCAGCTCTTCGCCCATGTCGCGGATGTAGTTCACGACGTCGGCGTCGCGGACCAGCGTGAGCTGGCGCCGTACCTGACTCTGGACCTGCCTGCCCAGGCTCTTCTCCTCCTGGGGCGTCAGCGTTCCGCAGGCCACCAGCGCCAGGGCGCTGGCGAGCACGATCGCGGGCCGGAAGATGCGTGTCGACATTTGTGTCCCCTATTCCGCGAAGTCTCTCGGACCTTCCGTCTCTTCGACGGGCAATTGGATCGACTTCTTCAATGTCGAGATCACGGAGCGGATCACCGACAGCACGGCGTCGTCGAAGTGGACGTTGTCGATGATCGGCAGCCCGTGCTGGTCGGCTTCGGCCATGACGTATTCCTGGATCTCCAGGATCTCGGCCAAGTGGTTCCGGTAGCGCTCGGCGCTGCGGTCGCGGGCCTTGGCGGCGCGCGTCTCGAAGCGGCGCCGCAGGCCCTCGGCCTCGATCATGCCGACCGTCAGGAAGATGACGTGCGCGCTGCTCTGGTAGCGATCCAGGTCGAGCGTGCCCGGCACCAGACTGGCTCCTTCGACGATCAGGCTGGTGTTCTCCTCCAGCGCGCGGTCGAGCAGGGCGTGCACCCCGACGGCGATCTTGCGCGCCTGGCCGAGCATGCCCGAGATCACGTCCGATTGGGGCTCGGGCGCGGGCAGCCCGAGGTGCGCGTCGAAGCTGGAGCCGTAGATCTCGGGCATCAGATCCTGGGAGAACATCAGGCGCATGATCTGGCGAATCGAGTCGGTCCCGATCACGTGCGCGATCTCCAGCCGCCGCGCCACCTCGACGCTGATCGAAGTCTTGCCCACCCCCGTGGGGCCGCCCACAAGCAGGAACAGGGGGCGGGGATCCGCGTCCGCCGCCCGCCACACGCGGTAACGGGTTGCGGCCGAGGCGCCGTACGCGGCTTCGATCGTGCGCACCACGGTGCGGCGCAGATCGCCGCGCTCGATCTCGTCCCTGCCGTCCTCGAACAGGCGCGCCTCGACCTGCAGGGCGACTTCGAAGGCGTCGCTCCGGTCGAGCCCCGAGCCCTCCAGGGAGACGGCCAGAATGCCCTTGGAGAACGGCGCGCTCCCGCTGCCGCTGCGGACCGTCGGGGGCTCCTCGATCGCCCGCCGCAGGGCGGCTTCCAGGCTGTAGCCATCGGGCAGGAGCTCGGCGACGAGCTTCGACACCTCTCCGGCTTCGACCTCGCCCCGCTCGAGCAGCTCGTCACGCACGCTGGTGGCGGTGCGGCGAGCCACTTCGAAGGGGATCCCGCGGGAGACCAGCGACTGCACGAGGATCCCGCGCATGAACGATCGCGGCCCGTCGGGCCCAACGACGACGAGCTTTTGCCTGGCCACGTATCCAAAGTATCCGACAGCCGGGCGTTTTGCCCACTCCTATCCGCCGCGATCCGCGAGCGGCCCCGCCGGACTCGCCGATCGGGCTAGACTCCCGGCGCGCCATGCCCGAAGACCCCGCCTCCCAAGAGCCGCCGGGCGCGACCTGGTTCGCTTCCCGCGGGAGGATCGAGTTCACGCTGCTGTCGCGGGGCGACCGCGTGCGCGGGCGCTGCGCTTCCGAACCCTCGCCGGAGCGCGCGCTCCTGCTGCTGGCCGCCGCGGACGGATGCGCCGACTCGCCCCTGGTCGAGCGTCTCCAGGGCGAGTTTTCTAGCTGGCTGTGCGTGGCCGGCCTGGACCTGCCGCTGTGCGGGTCGCGCCGCAGCGACAAGCTCGCCGCGGAAGCGCTGGATTCCGGTTCGCCGGCAACGGCGCGCCTGCGCGCGGAGCTGGAGGCTCAGGTCGCCAGCGATCTGTCTCTGAGCATGGCCTCGCTGCTCCGGTGCGCGCGGCTCGAGCCGCGCCCCGGCGCGTTCCTGGGCGTCCGGCTGGGCCCGGCCCCCCGGGCCGCGCCTCTGGGCGCGCTGGCGCTGGCGGCCGGGAGCGGAACTCTCCCGCGCTCCGTCTTCGCGGGCCTGCCCGAGGGGCTGGCGCGGGTGTTCGAAACGCCCGAAGAGCCCCCCGGACGCGCCTGGCTCGACGAAGTGGCCGCGTTCCTGCGGGCGCGCCTGACCCACTGAAGTGCTCCGTTCGCCGGCTCCGGGTCCGCAGAGTTTCGAGTTCGATTCGGCGGCGCGACGCGGGCCGGGCGCTTCTCGCCGGGCGGTCGAGTCGGAGCGAAGCGGACGAACTCGACGGCCTCACGGTCTCGTTTCCGGAATGGTGGTTCAACCTGCGGCCCTCGAACACCGAACC
>JAGWBS010000082.1 GCA_021295775.1 Pseudomonadota bacterium
CAGGTAGGCCTGCAGCTCCGCCGCCGCGGCGTGCGCGTCCGGCGACATGCCCTCCACGCCCGGCTCGCGGCTGAAGTAGCGCCGCACGATGCCCGAAAGCGAATCCGCGTCGGCCAGCGGCAGGCCGATCAGACTGCAGGCCACCCGCACCGATACGTAGAGTCCGAGGTCCGCGATCACGTCCAGGCTTCCCCGCTCGCGGCCCCGCTGGATGCAATCCCGCACCCAGCCCCGGATCTCGGGCTCGAGCTTGCGCACCCCGGCGGGCGAGAACAGGTGGATCAGGCTCGTGCGCAGCTCGGTGTGGAGGGGGGGATTGAGCGCGAAGATCGAGGCGGCGGTCGAGAGCTGGTCCGGGTCCTCGGGCTCGGCGCTCAGGAAGGAGGGGCCCGGCGAGGGGTAGAGATCCGGGTTCTGGCTGGCCTCCCAGACGTCGTCGAAGAGTGCCAGCGCCCAGGCGTCGAGATCCTCGACGTAGTGCACCGGGCTCTGCGCCCGCAGGCGCTCGTAGACCGGCAGCGGATCGCTGCGCATCACGTCAGCCAGGGGGTGGTAATCGATCATGGGGACTCCGCTCGGCTTTGGGTCGCGCCGGCCGACCCTACACGCAGCGGCCGTCCCTTTCCAGGCGCTACGCCGGGCCGCGGCTCGGACGCGGCGATTCGCGATATGCTGGGCGCATGACCGCTTCGCGACCCAGCCTGGGGATGGCGCTCCGAACCCAGGGACCGGAGTCCACGCGCGAGACCATCGTCGAGTGCGCCCGCGCCGCCGAGGACGCGGGGCTCGACGCGCTCTGGGTGCCGGACCACATCGCCATCCCCCCGGACGAAGCGGAGGGCTCGGGCGGGCGCTACCTGGACCCGCTGGGCATGCTGCTCTTCCTGACCGGGCACACTCGGCGGATCGGTCTGGCGACCGGCGCGCTGATCCTGCCCTACCGCCCGATCGTGCCGACCGCCAAGCTGATCGCGACCCTGCAGGAACTCTCGGGCGGGCGGCTCCAGCTCGGGGTCGGAGCGGGCTGGATGAAACCCGAGTTCCGCGCGGTCGGCGTGGACTACGCCAGGCGCGGGGCGATCACCGACGAGACCCTGGAATTTCTGAACCGGTCGTTCGCCGAGGATGTGGGCGAGACCCACGGCCAGCCCTGGCTCTTCCTGCCCCGACCGCCGCGGCCGCCGATCCTGGTCGGCGGCGGGGCGCCCCACGCGCTGGAGCGGGCCGCGCGCTACGGCGACGGCTGGCTGCCGATGGAGCGCGAGCCGGACAGGCTGCGCGCGGGCGTGTCCGAGCTGAGGCAGCGCTTCGCCGAGGCCGGCAAGCCCGAGCCGCGGGTCGAGGTCTACACCGGCCTTCCCGTCGGCGAGCGCGCGCGCCTGGAGGACGCGGTCTCCGAGATGGGAGAAGCGGGCGCGACCGGGATCATCCACTTCGCGGGCCGCTACGGGGACGCCTCTACGTACCGCACCCACGTGGAGGCGCTCGGGGAGCTGCTCGAGTCCTGAAAAACGGAGGACTCTTCGAAATGAACCGACTCTTCGGACCGGTCGTGCAACTCGGCTACGTCCTGCCGGACGTCGAAGAAGCCCTTGACAACTATCTCGCGGCCGGCTTCGGTCCGTTCTTCCGCATGGCTCCCACGACGCTCGTCAGCTACTACGGCGACGTGCGCCACGACCTGGTGCTCTCGGCGGCGTTCTCCTTCGCCGGCAGCCAGCAGATTGAGCTGCTCCACCAGGACAACGACGCGCCGTCGATCTACCGCGACTTTCTGGAGCGCACCCCGCGGGGCGGGCTGCACCACCTGGCGATGTGGGCGGACGACGTCTGGGAAAAAGTGGACCAGCTCAACACGCCCGAAAAGCGCTTCGAAGTCGTGCAGCAGAACGTCCTGGGGCCGGACCCCGAAAGGCCCAACGAACTCTACCTGGCGCCGGTCGGCGCGACCCGGGCCCCCGCGCTCACCGTGCAGATCATGGAGCCGACCGAGGGCAACCTGGGGTTCTTCGCCCTGACCCGGCAGGCGGCGGAGAACTGGGACGGCTCCGACCCGATCCGCGATCTGCCCTGATTCAGTCCCTGGGCCGGGTCCGCTCCCAGTCGTCCCAGTAGGCGACTTCGGCGGCCGGACGGCGCGGCGGCGGTCCGAAGCGCCCCAGCGGCCAGCCCAGCGGGATCAGCGCCATGGTCTCGATCCCCTCGGGGATCCCGAACAGCGCCTTGACCTTGTCCTCGACTCCGCGGTGGGCGGTGGTCAGGGTCGTGCCCAGGCCCAGGGCGCGCGCCGCCAGCATCAGGTTCTGCAGCGCCGGATAGATGCAGGCTCCCGGCGGCGTGACCGACGCCACGTCCTCCAGCTTGACGGTCGCCAGGATCAGGACCGGCGCCTCCGCCAGGTGCTGGATCAGGTAGCCCACGGAGCGGCCCATGCTCTCGTCGACCGCCCGGCCGCTGCGGCGGGTCACGGTGGCGATGCCCTGCGTGTACAGCTCCTGGAGCCGGAGCTTGAGTTCGGGGTCGCGCACCACCAGGAAGTTCCAGGGCTGCATGTTGCTGCCGTTGGGGGCGCAGATCGCCGCGTCCAGGATCTTCCAGATCAGCTCGTCCGGAACCGGGTCCGGCTTGAGCCGGCGCATCGCCTTCTGGGTGTGCATGGTCTCGAAAACGTCCATTTCGGCTCCCGGGGTCAGGGGGCGACCGATTCGAAGATCGCCCGGGCGTCGACGCGGGCGCCTATGTGCTGCAGCAGCAGATAGGTCCCGGCCAGCTTGCGGTGGATGAAGAGCAGCGCCGGCGGAAAGGAGGGCAGCGAGGAGCTCTCGTAGGCGCGCAGGCCCAGGTCGCGCGCCCGCAGCGGCAGATCGGAGTCGGCGAACGCGTACGGGCCCTCGCGCGAGAGCGGCTCCGCGGCCGCCTCGCACAGCCCGGCGAAGCGCTCCAGCACTTCCCGCTCCTCGTCTCCCTTCAGCAGTCCCATCTCGCGCCCGCACTCCAGCAGCTTTTCGCGGCTGCCCTCGATCGAGGACCGGACCAGGCGGGCGTAGGAGCGCATGAAGGGCTGCGTCACGCGCCGCACCGAGCCGAAGTCGAGCAGCGCGATCCGCTCCCGCGCGGGGTCGTACAGGTAGTTGGCGAAGTTCGCGTCCGTCTGCACGTAGCGGAACTCGAACAGCTCCCGGAAGGTCAGACGCAGGATCGCCCCGCCCAGGCGGTCGCGGCGCTCGGGCGGGTGCGCGGGGGAGCGCAGGTCCTCGACCGGCAGGCCGCGCACGCGGTCGAGCGCGAGCAGGCGGCGGGTGCTCAGATCGCGGTGCACCCGCGGCGCGAACAGATCCTCGCTTTCGCCGATCAGCTTGAAGTAGCGTTCGGCGTTGTCGGCCTCGCGGCGGTAGTCGGCCTCGCGGTGCAGCTCGCGCTTGAGTTCCGGCACCAGTTCGTCCAGGTCGAGGCCGGGGGGCAGGACGCGCAGGGTGCGCAAGATCAGCACCAGGCCGTCGACGTCGCCGTCGATGCTGCGCTCGATCCGCGGGTACTGCAGCTTGAGCGCCAGATCGCGCCCGTCGCTGGCCACCGCGGCGTGCACTTGGCCGATGGAAGCTGCCGCCAGCGGCTCGTCCTCGAACTCGCTCAGGCGCTCGCGCCAGTCGCGGCCGAGCTCCCGCCGCAGCACGCCGTGCACCTGGCCGCGGGGCATGTAGGTCGCCCGGTTGCGCAGCGTGGCCAGGATCTCGCCCAGCGGCGCGGGCAGCAGATCCTCGCCCTGCATCGAGAGCATCTGGCCCAGCTTCATCGCCGCGCCGCGCAGGTCGGCCAGGGCGTTGGCGAGGCGTTCGGCGTTGGCCGAGTTCGCCAGGTCGCCCGGCGAGCCGCCGCGCGCCACGCTCCAGGCCACGTTGCCGGCGACCTGCGCCAGCAGCGCCCCGACCTTGCCGGCGCGCTCGATGCGCGTCGCGGGAACCCGCGCCTTGCGTGGCTTGGGCTTGGGGTCGGCCATCCCGGTCAGCGGCCCTGGAACGCCGGCTCGCGCTTCTCCAGCAGGGCGCGGACGCCTTCCTGCGCGTCGTCGGTCTCCAGCGTGCGCGACTGGGCGTGTGCTTCGACCTCCGCCGCGGCCACGGGATCCCAGTCGATGTTCCGGTACAGCGAGCGCTTGGTCCAGCGCACCGCGATCGGCGCGGCCGTGGCGATCTCGCTCGCGATCTCTCGCGCGCGCGGCAGCACCTGCTCGGCCTCCACCGCGTAGTTCGCCAGCCCGATCGTCTCCGCCTCGGCCCCCGAGATGATGCGGCCGGTGAAGAGCAGCTCCGCGGCGCGGGGCAGGCCGATCAGGCGCGGCAGGATGTGGGTCGTGGCCATGCCCGGGTGCAGGCCCAGGCGGGTGAAGTTTGCGCCGTAGCGCGCGTCGCGATTGGCCACGCGCAGGTCGCAGACCAGCGCCAGTCCCAGGCCTCCGCCGATGGCGTGGCCCTGCATGGCCGCGATCACCGGCACCTCGATCTGCAGCAGCGAGAGAAACGGCGAGTACATCGCGAACGAGCGCTCGTTGGGGGTGCGGTGCGACGCGTCCTCGGAGCCGTCGCGCTGCAGCCCGGAGCGCAGGTCGGCGCCGGCGCAGAAGCTCCGGCCGTTCCCAGTCACGATCACGCAGCGGGCCTCGGAGTCGCGCGCGCGCCGCCCGCACTCGCGCAGGCCTTCCAACACGTCGTCGGTCATGCTGTTGCGGTTCTCGGGGCGGTTGAGCGTGATCTCGGCGACGGAGTCGCGCAGCTCGTAGAGCACGGCGGGGTCGGACATGCCGGGATCATAGACGATCCGGGCTAGACTGCCGGCGATGTCCGACGATCCGCACCGGACCGCCTACGACCCCGATCTCACGCTCCGCGAAGCGCGCTCGATCTACTTCGCCGCCAACGATTTCGGCTCCGACGGCGGCTACGCCAAGCGCTGGGTGAGGCTGCAGATCGGCCTGGTACCGGTGTTCTTCCCCAACCTTCCTTCGCGCCTGCGGGCGGTGCGCTTTCACGACCTGCACCACGTGCTGACCGGCTACGCCACCGACTGGCGGGGCGAGGGCGAGATCGGCGCCTGGGAGATCGGCGCCGGCTGCGGCCGCGAGAGCTTCGCCTGGTTCGCCGACCTGCTCAGCCTGGTGCCGGGCCTGCTGGTCGCGCCGCGCGCGACCTTCCGGGCCTACGTGCGCGGCCGGCGCAGCCGGAACCTCTACGGGCGGCGCTTCGACGACGCGCTGCTCGCGCGCCGCGTGGGAGAGGTGCGCCGGGAAATCGGACTGGACCCGGGCGACCCGCCGCCGCGCCCCGGCGAGCTGTGGCGCTTCGCGGGCTGGACGGCGCTCGGCCTGGGCATCCTGCTCTCTCCGCTGCTCCTGCCCCTGGGCCTGCTGGCGCTGCTCGCGTAGCTCAGTCGTGCCGGCCGCTTCGGGTCGAGTTGCGGATCGATCCGAGCATGCGCCAGCCGCGCTCGACCGTTCCGGGCGTGTAGGTGTGGCAGGCGCCCATCGGGTTGGGCCAGACGCGGTCGGCCCGGTCGATCTGCTCCAGGTCCATGATCCGGCCGCCGGAGATGACGCAGGCGCGCTGCAGCGCCAGCACCGCCTCGGCGGTCTCCGGGTCGAACTCGCGCTCGGCCCAGTCCGCCAGTCCGCCGCCGCGCAGCGCGCGGCCCGCGTACGGGGCGGGCGATTCGATCGTCTGGTCGGCCAGTTCCCAGCGCAGCAGCTCTTCGCCGTCGCGTTCCAGGCTCACGCTGGCGCGGCCCTCGACCCGGTCGGGGACGCGGATCAGGTATTCGACGCCGCCCGCGCTTCGCGCGGCGCGCGCGATCGCCAGGCTGGCGGCGTCGAACAAGTGCGTGCACTGCGCGTTGGAAGCGGTGTGGCGGGCCGCGGCGCGGGACGACGCACCCAGCGGCATTCCCAGCAGGCGCCGCAGCGCTTCGGTCGCGCCCGCGCAGGTCGACCACGGATAGCGCACGGCCTCGCCCTCCACTTCGGTCAGCACGCCTTCGCGGTGACGGATTCGGGCCCTGAAGTGGTGGAAGTCGTCCTCCAGATCGGTGCGGGCCCCGTCGGACCAGACTTCCACCCGGATCCGCCGGTGGTAGACGGCGCTGCCGTAGGGCTGGTAGGGCGTGCGGGCAAGCTCGCTCACGTCGCGCCCGTGCTCGGTTCTTTCTCTGCGCTCACAGCAGGCCCGCGAGCAGGAAGGGCAGCCCCGCGAACGCCAGCAGCGTCGAGACCACCACCACGCCCGCGACCTCCTCGGGCTCGCGCCCGTAGCGCTGCGCCATCAGGTAGTTGAACACCGCCACCGGCATCGAGCACTCCAGCACGAACACCCCGCGGGACAGGCCCTCCAGGCCGAGCGCGGCGGCCAGTCCGAAGCCGACGGCCGTGCCCATCGACAGGCGCCCGACCGCCAGCGCCGTGTGGCGGCGCAGGTCCCGCACGCGTAGCTCGGAGATCGCCATGCCCAGCGTCAAAAGCATCAGCGGGACCGTGAAGCCGCCCAGGAGCTGCGTCGTGTTCATGATCCAGCGCGGCGGGGTCAGGTCGAGCGCCAGCACCCCCGCGGCCAGCAGCGCGGCCCAGCTCAGCGGCTCCCGGACCAGGCCGGCCAGGGACCACTCGCCGCTCCAGATCGCGACGCCCAGCGTGTAGTGCACGATCGAGACCACCGCGAACACGCACAGCGCCAGCGCCAGGCCCTCGGGCCCGAACGCGAACAGGCACAGCGGCAGACCCATGTTGCCCACGTTGCCGAAGATCAGCGGGTTGAGAAACGTGGAGCGCGGCAGGCCCGCCAGCCACAGCCCCGCGGCGCCGATCAGCCCGAACAGGGCCAGCGCCGTCAGCGTCGCGCCGGCCATCTTCAGCACCCGGTCCAGCTCCAGATCGACCGAGACCAGGCCCGAGAACACCAGGCACGGCGCGCCGATCTTGGTGATCAGCTCGGTGACCGGGCGCCGGTCGAGCGGCGTGCCCCAGCGCGCCCAGGCCGAGCCCAGGCCGACCGCCACCGCGGTCGGCGCGAGCACTCCCGCGACGCTGAGCTGCGCCCCGAGCCAGTCCGCGCTCACGGCCGAGCTCCCGTCCGTCCGGCCGGGGCTCGAGCGGCCATGCGATCAGGTCCCGGAGAGCTGCCGGATGAAGGCGATCAGGTCCTTGACGCCCTGGTCCTGGACGATCGGGCCCCAGGAGGCCATCAGCGGCGACTTGCCGATCGCGGCGCCGCCCTTGTCGATCACCGTGTACATCTCTTCGTCGGTCATGCCGCCCATGCGCACGGGATCGGTGTGGTCGGCCGGGGGCGGGTTCTTGGGCGCGGCGGGACCGTCGCCCTTGCCGCCCTGGCCATGACAGGTCGCGCAGTAAAGGGCGTAGAGCTGGCCGCCGTTCGCGGCGTCGCCGCGCAGGGAGCCGTCCGAATCGGCCAGGGGGGCGGCCGGCGAGAACGTGTCGTCCATGCCGCCCATTCCACCCATGCCGCCGGAGTCCGAGCCTTCATCCGAAGCTTCCGTGTCTTCGGCCGGGGCCGACTCCATGGCGGGCGCCTCCATGGCCGGAGCTTCCATCTCCAGCGCCGGCGCATCCATCTCCAGTGCCGGAGCTTCCATCTCGAGCGCGGGGGCTTCCGCCTCCGTCGCGGGCTCTTCCGCCACAGCAGCTTCCTCGGCCGAGGCTTCGGGAGCGGCCGGAGTCGACTCCTCGGCGCCGCCGCAGGCGAGGCCGACCAACAGGACCAGGGCCGAAAGCACGCGAATCATGGGGAAACCCTCCAAGCCAAGTCGGCGATCATCGCCGCAAAGACCGCTACAAGGTAGATCAGAGACACCCGGAATAAACGCCGGGGCGAGCTGTCGGCCGGCCGGCGCCACAGGCGCAGGGCCTCGACCAGGAACCACGCGCCGAGCCCGCCCGCGGCCAGGCCGTACGGCGCGCCCAGAATCCCCAGCGCCAGCGGCAGGCCGGTGACCGGCAGCAGCGCCAGGATCCACAGCACGATGCGGCGTCGGGTGGCGTCCTCGCCGATCCGGTCGTGCAGCATGGGGAAGCCGGCGCTGGCGTACTCGGAGCGGCGGTCCAGGGCGATGGCGTAGAAGTGCGGCGGCTGCCAGACGAAGACGATCGCGAACAGAGTCCAGCCGCCCGCGCCGACGGCGCCGTCGATCGCAGCGTCGGCGATCAGCGGCGCGATCGCGCCCGACACGCCGCCCACGACGACCGCGAACGGCGTGCGCGGCTTCAGCCACAGCGTGTAGACGAAGACGTAGAACAGGATCGCGGCCAGCGCGATCCCCGCGGCCAGCGGCCCGCTCGCCCACCACAGCAGGCCCGTGCCCAGCCCGGAGAGCGACAGGCCGAACACCAGCGCGCCGGGAGCCGTGATGCGGCCGGCCGGCAGCGGGCGCAGGCGCGTGCGCTCCATGCGCGCGTCCAGGTCCCGCTCGAGGTAGCTGTTGAGCGCGTTGGCCGCGCCCGCCGCCAGGGAGATCCCCAGCAGCACGATTCCGACCGTGGCCGCGGACGGCCACTCCCCCGCGGCGATCGTCAGCGCGGGCAGGCCCGAAAACAGCACCAGCGGCAAGAGACGGGGCTTGGTCAGGGCGGCGTAGCGGAGGGCGGCGGTCATCGCGGCTCCAGCGCGGCGAAGCCGCGCGCGAGCGGCACCCGCGCGGTGGCGGCGTAGAGCGCCTCGCGGACCATCAGGGCGCAGGTCAGCGCGATCGCCGCGGCCGTGGCCGAGTGCAGGGCCGTGATCTCCACCGGCAGGCGTCCCAGCACGTTGGCGATCCCCAGCGCGATCTGCACCAGCGTCAGCCGCAACGCCGTGCGCGCCAGCCGGCTCAGGCGCGGGTTGCCCCGCGCGAACCACGCCAGCGCGGCGAGCGCGGCGAGCAGTCCGAAGCCGACCAGGCGGTGAAGCACGTGGAGGCCGATCAGCCCCTGGAAAGTCGGGGCGATCGAGACGCCGTCGCAGGTCGGGAAGAAGGCGCACGCCAGACCGGCGGCGTGACTCGCCACCATGCCTCCGAGCAGCATCTGGACGACCAGCAGCACGGCCGCCGCGGCCAGCGCCGCGTGTCCGGCCGAAGCGGTCGAGGAACGCAGCGGCGCGCCCGCCGAGCTCTCGATCAGATCCAGGCCCATCCAGACGAGCAGCGCGCAGAAGGCGTTGCCGAGCAGCAGGTGGGCGGTCACCGTCCACGGCGCCAGCAGCAGCCAGACGGTCAGCGCGCCCAGCAGCGCCTGGGCGACCAGCAGCGTCCAGGCCAGCAGCAGGCGGCCGCGCAACCGGCTCCGCAGCCGGGCGTCGCGCAGCGCCCCCAGGCTGATCACCGCCAGACCCAGGCTGACCAGGCCCGCCAGGGCGCGGTGGCCCCACTCCAGGGCGATGCGCAGGTCGAAGTTCGGAACGAGCTGTCCGTGGCAGAGCGGCCAGTCGGGGCAGGCCAGGCCCGCGCCGTTGGCGCGCACCAGCGCCCCGAGCGTGATCAGCGCGAAGACGGCGCCCGCCAGACCGAGCAGGCCGAGCCCCAGGGCCCGGGTCGAAATCGAAGACCCGTGCGCCACGTCGGGACTCAGACGAGGGTCCCGTACAGCAGCATCAGAACCAGGACCATCAGCAGCGCCAGAATCAGCGGCGCGACGAAAACCCGCCGCGGCGCGCCCCGGTCCTGCGCCAGGTGCATGAAGAAGCCGACCACCGCGACGAACTTGACGATCGACAGCACGAACAGGACCGGCAGCACCAGCGGGACGAACCAGGGAAGCACCTCGCGGTACCACTCCTTGACCTCGGGCAGGATGATCACGATCTCGACCGCTGTGATGATCGCCAGGATCACCGCGACCTTGACGTAGAAGGCGATCGACGGGTGA
>JAGWBS010000014.1:0-77428 GCA_021295775.1 Pseudomonadota bacterium
GGCGATCCCGGCCGGCGCCGACCATTCGCGCTGCTGGGCCAGGACGGCGGGCTCGGGCCGCAGCTTCTTGCGGCCCGGCAGGGGTCCGCTGGTGCGGGCCAGTTCGCGGGGACTGCGGCCGGGAAACACATAGGGCCCCCCGCGGGGAGTCAGGGCCACGTCGCCCGCGCGCGGCGTCCGCAGCAGACCCAGGCGCTCGCGCGCGTCCAGTACCGCGTTGAACACGGCGCTCTGCGCGGCGCTCGCCAGCAGCCGGCGAAAGCGGGCGCCGCCCGCGCGCAGGGCGCCCGCGGCGTCGTCGGGCCGGCGCGCGAGGGCCTCGCGCAGGCGGCGCTGGGGACCGGAACCGCTCCCGGGCGGCCCCTGCATCCCCCGCCGCCAGCGCCCGCGCGGGTCGAGCGCCCACTCGACGGCCCGGAGCGGATCGCCCCCGGCCCAGGCGCGCGCGACCCGCAGGTTCACCCCGCCGATCCCGAAGCGCTGGGCGCCGAAGCGGTTCGGAACCCCCGCCGCCAGACGCTTGTCGATCCGTGCGCGAAAGGTGTGCGCCGCCGGCGCGTCGTCCAGCCCGGCCAGGCCGAGTTCGAAGCGGTTGCCGCGCAGGTGGCCCAGCCGCAGCTTGTTGCGGTGGCGGGAGGCGCGCAGGATCTCCAGCCGCGCCCCGCGAGGCGGATCCACCTCCTCCAGCCGCTACTCGTCTCCGAAGTGGATGCTGAACCACTGGCGCGCGACCGCGTGCCGGTCCTTGCGCCCGGCGAAGCCCACGTCGCCCGGCCGGCGTCCGCAGGCGCGCGCCAGCGCGGAAGCCAGCGCCTCGGTGGTCAGGTTCTCCTTCTCCACCTCGACGTACAGGTGCTCGCCCGTCCCGCAGGGCTCGTAGGCCGGCACTTCGACCACCCGGAAGTGCGCCGCTCCCGGGCGCAGTCGGACGGCGTCGCCCCCGTCCAACTCAGAGCTCGTAGATCAGGCGCCCGCCGGGCTTCCGGTGCGCCACGGCCTGACCGCCGAGCCGCAGGTGTTCGAGGTGCGCGTAGGTCTCGCTCTCGGCCATGTCACCCCAGCTCCGCCGCCGGAACAGGCGCTGCATGAACTGCTCCACGTCGGCGGGGCCGATCTCGCGCGCGATCTTCCGCACCTCCTCCAGCCGCTCGACATGGTGCCGCTTGATCGCCTCGGCGCGGCCCGCCAGGTCGCCGAACGGGTGCCCGTGAGCGGGCAGGACGCGCTCGACGTCCCGGATCTCGCCGATGCGGTCCAGCGAGTAGAAGAAAGACTTCAGAGGATCCCGGCCCTCGGCCAGGCCCCCGATGTGCGGGGTGATGCTGGGCAGGACGTGGTCGCCCGAGAGCAGCACGCCCGTATCGGGGTCGTGCAGGCAGATGTGGTCCGCGGTGTGTCCCGGGGTGTGCAGCGCGAACCACTCGCGCCCCGCCAGCTGCAGGGAGTCTCCGTGCTCGACGTGCCGGGTCACCTCCGGAAAGAAGCGCCCGCGCCCGAACAGCCGCAGGCCGACTCCCATCAGACGCCGCCGCAGCGTGGGCCGCTCCCCGGGAGCCTTCCAGGGGGCGGGCGTGGATACCCGGCGCAGCGTCGCCCACAGGCCGTCGACCCGGCGGGGCGGGTGGAGGCGCTGATTCTCCACCGCCTGCGCGTGGGCGCTCACGTCTTCCGCAGACGCCTCCGGATGGTGGTGCCGCGCGTGAAACGGTCCGAACGCGAAGGCGCGGTGGGCGACCACCTGCGCCCCCGACTCGCGCGCCAGGCGCGCGGCGCCCCCGAAATGGTCGGGATGCGAGTGGGTGACCACGACGGTGTGGATGTCCCGCGGAGCCAAGCCGGCCTGGGAGAGCCGCCCGACGAGCGCGTCCCAAGTGGAGGTTCCCGGCAGGCCGGGATCGACCAGGGCCGCGCCGCGGTCGTCGACCAGCGCGTAGCAGTTCACGTGCCCGAGACCGGGAATCCACACCGGAAGCTGCATGCGCAGGACGTTGGGAGCGATCTCGCTCACCTCGTCGCTGGCGCGTTCCTGTTCCTGACGCACGGCCATCTCCGCCATGCTACCGGACCGGTCCGTGGCGGCGCTCCAGCATCGCGATGCTGAAGGCGTGCGCGTGGCGCTCGTCCCGGGGGTGGTCGGCGCGCTCGACCTCGACCCACTCATCCGGGTCGAAGTCCGGAAAGCGCACGTCGCCCTCGACCTCGGCGCGCACGCGGGTCAGATAGATCCGACTCGCGTGGGGCAGCGCCTCGGCGTACAGCATGGCCCCGCCGATCACGATCAGTTCGTCCTTGCCCTCGCACAGGGCGCGCGCGGCGTCCAGGCCGGGGGCGGTCTCGCAGCCCTCGGGGCGGTAGCTCCGGCGCCGCGTGACCACGATGTTGCGGCGGCCCGGCAGCGCCCGTCCGATCGACTCGTGCGTGCGGCGGCCCATCGCGATCGGCTTGCCCCAGGTGACCCGCTTGAAGTGCGCCAGGTCCGCCGGCAGGTGCCAGGGCAGTTCCCCGGCGCGGCCGATCACCCCGTTGCGCGCCACGGCGCAGATCAGAGACAGCACCCGTTCAGACCGCGACGGGGGCGGGAATGGCGGCGTGGTGGCGGTAATCGACGATGCGGACGTCCCCGTATTCGAATCCGTCGATCGACCGGACCGCGGGGTTCAGCTCCAGCCTCGGCGGCGGGTAGGGCTCGCGCTCGAGCTGCAGGTTCGCCTGCTCCAGGTGGTTCGCGTACAGGTGCACGTCGCCCAGGCTGACCACCAGTTCGTGGGCTTCGAGTCCGGCGACCTGCGCGACCATCTGCGTCAGCAGGGCGTACGAGGCGATGTTGAACGGAAGTCCCAGGAAGATGTCGGCGCTGCGCTGGTACATCTGGCAGGAGAGCCGGCCGCCGGCGACGTAGAACTGAAACAGCAGGTGGCAGGGCGGCAGCGCCATCCGCTCCAGTTCGCCCGCGTTCCAGGCGCTGACGATCAGGCGCCGCGAGTCCGGATCGCTCTCGATCCGGCTCAGCACGTCGGCGAGCTGATCGATCGGGCGGCCGTCGGGGCCTTTCCAGGCGCGCCACTGCGAGCCGTAGATCGGTCCCAGCTCGCCCTCGGCGTCGGCCCACTCGTCCCAGATGCTGACCCCGTGGCGGTGCAGGTAACTCAGATTGGTGTCGCCGCGCAGAAACCAGAGCAGCTCGGCCACCACCGAACGCAGGTGGATGCGCTTGGTGGTCAGCAGCGGAAAGCCGTCGGCGAGGCGGAAGCGGAGCTGGCGGCCGAACAGGCTGCGCGTCCCCGTGCCCGTCCGGTCCCCCTTGTGCGCCCCCGTGTCGCGAACTTCCCGGAGAAGCTCGAGATAGGCTTTCACGTCGCGCTCTCCCCCGTCGCAAAACTACCACAGGGTCGCCCGGGCGCCGCAAGCCAAGCGGCGGCCGGCCGCGAAGAATCCTTCGCAGCGCGGCCGGAACGCAAGACGGTCGACGCGGCCGGGCCGGACGCTCTGGTATTCTGGGAGCGCGCATGTCGATTCTGCTGGTACGGCACGGCGAGACCGCGCTGAACGCCGCGCGGGTGGTCCAGATGCCGGACACGCCGCTGAATTCGCGCGGCGTGGAGCAGGCCCGCCGGCTCGCGCGGCGCCTGAAGGATCATCCCGTCGGCCTGATCCTGTGCAGCGACCAGACCCGAGCGCGGATGACCGCGGACGAAATCTTGGGCGCGACCGGCGCGCCGCTGCGGATCGACCCGCTGCTCCAGGAGCGCAGCTTCGGCGAGTTCCGAGGCACGGCGTACTCCGATCTGGAGGTCGACATCTTCGCCCCCGGATGCGAGCCGCCGGGCGGCGAGTCCTGGGAGACTTTCCACCAGCGCGTCGACCGCGCCTGGGAGCGCGTCGAACTGCACGCCGCCCGAACCGGCGGCGATCTGGTCGTGGTCAGCCACGGACTGGTCTGCCGCTCCCTGGCCGAGCGCCGACTGGAGCTGGAGCGGGAAGTCGCGGTGTGGCCGAACGCCTGCCTCACCCGGATCGAAGGCGGCCCGCCGTGGATCGCCGATCCCGTCGCCTGCACGGCCCACCTGGACGGCGACCCGGCGCTTTCGGGGATCGCCTGAGTCAGCCCGCCCGCCGTCCCAGGTCCGTTCGGACGCGCGCCGCGGCGTTTCGCCCCGGCGCGCCCATCACTCCTCCGCCGGGGTGCGTCCCCGCGCCGCACAGATACAGAGCCTCGACCGAAGTGCGGTAGCCGGCCCAGCCGGCGATCGGGCGCGCGAAGAGCAGGCTCCGGGGCGTCATGGCGCCGTGGAAGATGTTTCCCCCGGTGAGCCCGAACTCTCTTTCCAGGTCGGGCGCGGCCAGCACCTCCATCTGCTCGATCCGCTCGGAAAAGCCCGGGGCGGCTTCGTCGAGCGCCCCCAGGACCCGGCTCGCGATCCGCTCCTTCAGCGCGCTCCAGTCCTCGGCGCCGGCGGGCCGCAGCGGCGCGTACTGGGCGAAGATCGACGCCACGTGCCGGCCCGGCGGGGCCAGCGAGTCGTCCACGGTCGAGGGCAGGGTCAGTTCGATCATCGGTCGGCTCGAAGGGCGGCCGGCGGCGGCCTCGGCGAAGGCCTCGTCCAGCCCGTCCAGATCCGGGGGGCCGACGTGGATCGTGCCGGACAGGGGCAGCCGATCGCGGTCGCCGCAGCGAAATCGGGGCAGCTCGGCCAGCGCCAGGTTCAGCTTGACCACCGGGCTGCGGTAGTCGATCGCCTCCAGGGCGCGCCGATCGCCTTCCGGGACCGCCCGCGGATCGTCGATCGCCTCCAGAGTGGCGTGCGGGGTGAGCCCGGAGACCACCGCGTCCGCTTCGACCTCGCGCCCGCGCTCCAGCACGACGCCGGTGGCGCGCCCGCCGCGCGTGCGGATGGCGTGCACCGCGCAGCCGGTCCGGATGCTGACCCCGAAGCTCCGGCACGCATCGGCGAGCGCATCCGACAGCGCGCCCATCCCGCCGCGCACATAGGCCCAGGCCCCCCGGCGCCCGCCCGGCGCTCCCAGCGCGTGATGGAACAGGACATAGCCGGTGCCGGGTGTCGACGGACCCGCGAAAGCGCCGATCACGGCGTCGGTCGCCAGGGTCGCCTTGAGCGCGTCCCCCTCGAAGTGCTCTTCGAGAACCGAGCGCGCCGAACCGAAAAGGAGAGGCAGCGCGCGCGGGATTTCCGAGCCGAGCGCCCAGCCGGCGCGGGCGGCGCTCCACCAGGCGCGCAGATCGCTCGGCCGGCGCGGGCGGGCAGGGGGAGGCGCCTCGTCCAGCAGAGGCTCGAGCGCGTCCGCGATCCGCCCGAGCTGCGCCTGGTAGCGGGGGTAGGCCTCCGCGTCGCGCGGCGAGAAGCGCCGGATCTCGTCGCTGTCGGCCGCCCCCGATCCCAGCACCAGCGAGCGCCCGTCCGGCAGCGGAGTGCAGGACGAAGGGCTGCGCGGCAATAGCTCCAGGCCCCGTCCGAGCAGCCCCAGCTCCGCGACGATGCGGGGCCGGAACAGGGACAGCAGGTAGGCGGCGCGCGAGACGTGGTAGCCGGGCCAGAGCTGTTCGGTCACGCAGGCCCCGCCGACCCGATCGCGGCGCTCGAACAGCGTCACCTGGAAACCCGCGCGGGCCAGATAGGCGGCGCAGACCAGGCCGTTGTGGCCTCCTCCGACGATCGCGATCCGCGGGCTCATGCGTCCAGCGTAGCCGGCGGCCGCACACGGCTCACCGCGGCGGCGGGCGGGGAGAACGGTTCGAGACGGTCAGTCCAGTCGCAGAGGCCGACTGGGGCGGGAATCCTCCGGCCCGCGCTGGCCGCTCGCCGTGCAGGCCTCCTGGGGAGCGGTTCCCTCGCGGAACGGCTGGAAGCGGGTCTCGAAGCCGCAGGGCAACAGGCCGCTGGCCTTGTCGATCCGGACGAACGCCACGCCCGGCGGCGGGTCGAAGCTCCGGACGGGTTCGCCGTCGAGCGAGCGCCGCAGGTATTCCAGGATGATCGGACTGGCGGCGCGCGAGCCGGTCTCCGAGCGGCCCAGGTTCCGCGGTTCGTCGAAGCCAACCCAGGCGCCCGCGGCCAGGGTTGGCGTGAAGCCGATGAACCAGGCGTCGACCAGGTCGTTGGTCGTGCCCGTCTTGCCCGCGACGGGCCGTCTCAGCGCCCGCAGCCGCCGGCCCGTTCCCTCCTTGACCACGGCTTCGAGCATGTCGGACATCAGGAAGGCCGTCGCCGGGTCGAGAGCGTAGCCCTCGGGGATGCGGGGCTCGCCGTCGGTCTCGTCGCCGCTCTCTCCGGCGGACGCTTCGGGGCGCTGCTCCGTCCGTGCGTCCGGTTCGTCGTCGGCCGGCTCGGGATCTTCGCCCGTATCCGGCTCGGTTGCCTCGAGCTGACCCTCGATCAGCGTCACGCTCTCCTCGAGCAGTTCGCCGTGGCGGTCCCGCAGCTCGGTGATGAACACGGGGTCGATCAGGCGACCCCCGCTGGCGAAGGCCGTATAGGCCCGCACCAGTTCCGTCAGCGTGACCGAGCTGTTGCCCAGCGCCAGGCCCAGGTTCTGCTCCAGCGGCGAATCGATCCCCAGCCGCCTGGCGGTGTCGAGCACCGGTTCGATGCCGACGCTGCGCAGCAGCTTGACCGTCGCGATGTTGCGGGAGCTGGCCAGCGCCCGGCGCAGCGTGATCGGGCCGTAGAAAGTCTGCGAGTAGTTCTCGGGCTTCCACTGAAAGCCGGAGATTTCGTCGACATAGGTGATCGGCGTGTCGTAGATGATGCTGGCGGGCGTGTAGCCCTGTCCGAGGGCGGCGGCGTAGATCAGCGGCTTGAACGCCGAGCCCGGCTGCCGCCGCGACTGCAGCGCGCGGTTGAACTGGCTGCGCCCGAAGCTGTAGCCGCCGATGAGCGCGTCCAGCGTGCCCTCGGCCAGATCGATCGAGATCAGGGCGCTTTCCGCTTCCGGCTCCTGGTACAGCGCGTAGTCGTACTCGGGCCCGGTTTCCGGATCCGGATCCGAGGGGTTGCCGCGGGGCGTGGCCTCGAGCCAGACGAGATCTCCCGGCTGCAGGGCCCGGCTGACCTTGTCGAGCCTGGAGTACAGCCCGTCGACCTCGGGGTTCGGCTCGCGCGCCCAGGCGACCTGGCCGAGCGTGAGAATCGCCTCCCGCTCCGGTCCGAGCGCCAGCCGGATTCGCTGCCGCCCGTCGTCGACTTCGGTGACCAGTGCCTGGCGAAGCTGCAGCTCGGCGGCGGACCGGTCCGCGTCCTGCCCGCCGATCTCCTCCAGCGTCGCGGCCCAGTCGTCCTCGGCCACGCGGCGGATCGGACCGCGGTAGCCCTGGCGCCGATCGTGGTCGCGCAGGCCCCGGCGCACGGCGCGGTAGGCGGCGAGCTGCCGCTGGGGATGAAGCGTGGTGTAGACCTGGAGACCGTCGGTCTTGACGCGCCGTTCGCCGTAGCGCCCGACCAGGTAGCGGCGCACTTCCTCGACGAAGTAGGCCGCCGCGGAGCGCCGTTCGCTCCCGCTCTCCGCCTTGAACTCCAGCGGCTGCTCCAGCGCCTCGAGCCGCTGGTCATCGCTGATGAATCGGTTGATGCGCATCCGCCGCAGGACTTCGCGCTTGCGCTGCTGCGCCAGCGGCAGGTTCTTGTGGGGCGTCCAGCGCGACGGCCTCGGCACGATGCCTGCGATCAGCGCGCCCTCGGCCAGCGTCAGCTCGCCGGCGCTCTTGCCGAAGTAGATGTTCGCCGCCGACTCGATCCCGTACGCGCCCGAACCCAGGTAGATCTGGTTGAGATACAGGAAGAGAATCTCTTCCTTGTCGAAGTGCTTCTCGATCCGCCGGGCCAGGACCATGTCCTGGAGCTTGCGGACATAGCTGCGCTCCGCGCTGAGCAGGAAGGTCTTGGCGACCTGCTGGGTGATCGTGCTGCCGCCCTGCCTCACGCTTCCCGCGTGCAGGTTCTTGAGCAGGGCGCGCATGATGCCGGCGTAGTCGAGGCCCTCGTGCTCGTAGAAGGCGGCGTCCTCGGCGGCGATGAAGGCCTGCTTGACGTGGAGCGGGACGTCTTCGATCGGAACGACGATCCGGCGCTCCTCGGCGATCGAGCCGATCTCGCTGCCGTCGCTCGCGTACACCTTGGTGATGATGTTGGGGCGGTAGTCGGCCAGCGATTCGATCTCGGGCAGGGCGCGCAGGACGAGCGCGTAGAAAAGCCCGACGCCGAGGGCGGCGGCCAGGAGCAGCGCCGCGGCGAGCGCGAGCGCGAATCGAAGCAGACGTCTCAAGCGAGGGTCCTCGCCGGGGGGGAGCGCGACGCGCGAGCCTAGCCGAGACGCGCTCGCGATTCAATCGCGGTCCGGGTTCCCGCCGGGGACGAAAACCGCTTTTCGAACGCCGATTTGGGCGTTTGACAGGGGTTCTTGCGCGCTCGTAGCATCCGCCCATGAGGCACTTGTTCGTCGTCGATCCGCCGGCCTCGTTCGACATCTGGGCGGACACCACGATCGCTTTCATGCGCGAGGCCGCGCGGCGCGGCCAGGGCGTGTTCGCCTGCGAAGTCGCCCAGCTCCACATCGACGCCTCGGGCCGGCCGGTGGCGGATTTCGTCGAGCTCCGGCTCGCCGGCCCGGACTACTGGAACAGGGTCGACGCGGTCGTGGCCGCCGCCGTCTCGGGAGACGCGCCCGCGGCCGGTCGGGCCGTCGGAAACCCCTGGTACACGGCCGCGGGCGCGGGGCGCGGCGCGCTGTCCGAGTTCGACGTCGTCTGGATGCGCAAGGACCCGCCCTACGATCTCGACTATTTCTTCGCCACGCACCTGCTCAGCCTGGTCCCGCCGCCGGCGCTGGTGACCAACGATCCGTCGGCGCTGCGCGAGGTCACCGAGAAGCTGTACGTGCTGCGCTTTCCGGAACTCACGCCGCGCACGCTGGTCAGCCGCAGCCAGGCGGAACTGCTGGCGTTCCGCGAAAAGCTGGGCGGCGAGATGGTGATCAAGCCGCTGGACGGCTGCGGGGGCGAGGGGGTCTTCCACCTGACGCGCGAAGACCGCAACGCGCACGCCATCCTGGAGATGGCCACCGCGCACGGCACCCGCTACCAGATCGCGCAGGCCTACGTGCCCGAGGTCCGGCGGGGAGACAAGCGCATCGTGCTGGTCGAGGGGGAACCGGTCGGGGCGGTGCTGAGGGTTCCGCGGGCCACGGAGTCCCGCTCCAACTTCCACGTCGGGGGGAGCGCGGCCAAGACCGAAATCAGCGCGCGCGAGCGCGAGATCTGCGCCCGCATCGGACCCGATCTGCGCGCGCGCGGGATCGTCTTCGCGGGCATCGACGTGATCGGCGACTGGCTGATCGAAGTCAATGTGACCAGTCCGACCGGAGTGCGTGAAATCAACGCTCTCGACGGCGTTCGCATCGAGGGACAGGTCCTCGACGCGGTCGTGCGCCGCCGGGAAAGTCAGCGGGGGGAGTGAGAAGAATGGGAGTCGACATCGCGTTGTTGCAGGAGCAGTGTTCGAGCACGCTCCTGGAGACACACTTCGACGCGCTGGGAGAGCGAATCTCGGGCAAGGTCCGGGAGAGTTACGTGGACGGCGACCAGCGCACGATCGTCTGCAGCGATCGCATCAGCTGCTTCGACGTGATCGTCGGCACGATTCCGTTCAAGGGCCAGGTGCTTAACCAGCTCGCCGCTTTCTGGTTCGAAAAAACGCGCTCGATCGCGCCCAATCATCTGCTCGAGGTCCCGGATCCGAACGTGTCGCGGGTCCGCGAGTGTCGTCCGCTGCCGGTGGAGTTCGTGTACCGCGCCTATCTGACCGGCAGCTCGAACACCTCGATCCTGCGCGCCTATCAGGCCGGCGTCCGCGAATACTGCGGTCACCGTCTGGCCGACGGAATGCGCGCCCACCAGCGCCTCCCCGAGCCGCTGCTGACTCCGACGACCAAGGCCGCGCAGGGCGACCACGACGAACTGACTTCGCGCGAAGAGTTGATCCGCAGCGGCGCCATCACGTCCGAGCATTACGACGCCGCGGCCCGGATCGCCCGGGAACTGTTCGAGGAGGGCCAGGCGTGGGCGCAGAGCCGCGGACTGATCCTGGTCGACACCAAGTACGAGATGGGTCTCGACGCGGACGGAGACATCCTGGTGATCGACGAGATTCACACCCCGGACTCTTCGCGCTACTGGTACACGGAGTCGTACGAACGCGCGATGAAGGCGGACGAGACACCGGCCGCACTGGACAAAGAGTACGTGCGGCGTTGGCTGGTGGAGCGCGGCTACCGCGGCGAGGGGACCCCGCCGCCGCTACCCGACGAGGTGCGCTGCGAAGCCGCGCGACGTTACATCGAGGCCTTCGAGCAGGTCACGGCACGGGCGTTCGTTCCGTCCTCCGGCCAACCGCTGGAGCGAATCCGCTCGCGGCTCGGACTCGGATAGCCCCCGGCGCGACTGATTCGAACCGGTCTCTCCCCCGCGAATTCCGGTGCCCGGCCGGGTCCGCACGGCACTGTCTCCGTCGGAGGGAGTCGATTTTTTCTTCCCCGAAAATTTGACAACTCGAAAATGCGTTGAATAACTTCTGTCAGCCGTTGCGAGCAACGGTCGAGTCCGCCGCTACGACGGCGGCGGGTATGGGGGGAGAGAGAATGGCAACCAAGATTGCGCGGATCGGCGTCGAGCGTGAGGCAGGCTTTCTGTACTTTCTCGACAAGATGGGTGACGTCTCGCGCGTACCGATGGCTCGCGGAGGGCGATCCAAGAAGGGAGCGTCCAGCAAGGTCGCCAAGGCTGGCGTAGAACGCGAGGCAGGCTGGCTGTACTTCATCGACCGCGATGGAGACGTGGCTCGCACCAAGATGGCCCGACGGGGCCGGGCGAGCGGCAGCTAGACACCGGCGAAGCGCGGGAGCGCGGCCGGCTGGAATCGCCGGACCGCCGAACGCCGCCGGCTTCGACAGCCGAGAGGCTGGTGACGGGGGGAGGCGCGACGCCTCCCCCCGGATGCGTTTCGGGATCGGGGATTTTTCCGAATCGGCCGCGCAGATCCGCTAGGCTGCCGGCATGGAGAGCCGGTACGCGGTGTCTGAGGTTCGAACGCCGATCGGGTCCTTGCGTCTGGCCGCGACCCCGCAGGGACTGCTGCGGGTCGCCTTTCCGCGCCAGGGAGGATCCGGTTTCGCCGGCGCGGTCGCCCGTCACCTGACCGACGCCGAGCGCGTCGACGGGCTGCCCGCGCTGGACAAGGCGGCCCGCGAGCTCGAAGAGTACTTCCAGGGCAAGCGGCGCGAATTCGGCGTGGAGCTGGACCTGCGCGGCACGCCCTTCCAGAAAAGTGTATGGCGGGCGCTGCAGGGCATCCCGTTCGGCGGGACGCTCAGCTACTCGGAGCTGGCCCGCCGCGTGAACCGCCGCCAGGGGCAGCGCGCGGTCGGCACGGCCGCCGGCGCGAACCCGATCCCCGTCATCATCCCGTGCCACCGCCTGATCCGCTCGGACGGGCAGCTGGGAGGTTTCGCCGGCGGCCTCGAGAGCAAGCGCCGGCTGCTGGCCCACGAAAAGTCGCTGGCCAGCGACTGGCTCTAGCTGCGCTCGAGCGCCTGCGCGAGGTCGGCGACGATGTCGTCGGGATCCTCGACGCCGCAGGAGAAGCGCACCAGGTTGTCGCGAATCCCGATCCGCGCGCGCTCCTCGGGGGACTGGTCCCAGTAGGAGATCACCGTCGGCTGCTCGACCAGGGACTCGGTGCCGCCCAGGCTCGGAGCGATGTAGGGCAGGCGCAGGGCGTCGACGAACTTGGAAGTCCGCTGCAGGTCGCCGCGGATTTCGAAACTGACCACCCCTCCGAAGCCGCTCATCTGTCCCGCCGCCACGGCGTGGTCGGGATGGCTCGGCAGTCCCGGGTAGTGAACGCGCTCCACCCGCGGGTGGTCTTCGAGGAAGCGGGCCACGCGCTCGGCGTTTGCGTTGGCGCGTTCGACGCGCAGAGCGAGCGTCTTGCAGCCGCGGAGACACAGGTAGGCCGCGTGCGGGTCGACGATTCCCCCCAGGATCCCGTGCAGCGCGCGGATCGGGGCGATCAGCTCGCCGGAGCCGACCAGGACGCCGCAGAGCACGTCGTTGTGCCCCGCCACGTACTTGGTGCCGGAGTGCAGCACGATGTCCGCCCCCAGCTCCAGGGCGCGCTGATTGATGGGCGTCGCGAAGGTGGAGTCGATCACGACTCGCGCCGCGCTCGCCCGGCAGCGCTCGGCGACCGCCGGTATGTCGACCACCCGCAGGTAGGGATTGGTCGGCGACTCCGAAAAGAACAGCGAAGCGCCGTCCGCCAGCGCGCTCTCCAGGCCGGGCAGGTCCGAAGGATCGATCACCGTGGTGCGGACGCCCATCTTCGGCAGCACCGTGGCGGCGAACTGGCGGGTGCGCCGGTAGCAGTCGTGGGTGGTCACGATGTGGCCGTCCTGGGGGACCAGGGCCAGCAGCAGGGTGGTGATCGAGTTCATGCCCGAGGCCGAGACCAGGCACTCCTCGCCGCCCTCCAGCTGGGCGAGCTTCTCTTCCAGCGCGCGGGTGGTGGGGTTGCCGTAGCGACCGTACTCGAAACTGCCGTAGCGACCTTCCTGGTAGTCGATCAGCTCCTGCGTGTCGCGGAACCAGAAGGTCGCCGTCTGCACGATCGGGGTGGTGAGCGCGTCGGAGACGCGCGGACGGCCTTCCCGCTCGCCGCCGTGAACGGCGCGGGTCGAGGGGCCCGGGGACTGGCGGTCCGAACGGCTCATGGCAGGGGCGCGGAGCTTACCCCCGCGCCGTAAGTGGATCAACCAGCGCGGTTTTCCAGCTTTTGCCGGATCCCGTCCCAGACCGGTCCGCCGACCGCCAGGCGACCGCGGATGCGGCCGGGACGTTCGCCGGGAGCGCCGTGGAAGTCGCTCCCTCCGGTCTCGATCAGGTCCAGTTCGCGGCACAAGCGGCGCAGGCGGCGCACCTGCCCCGGACGGTGGGCGGGGTGCTGGACCTCGAGCGCGTCCAGGCCCAGCCGCGCGAGCCGCTCGACGAACGCCTCCAGACCGCCGGGGGCGTCCGCTCCGCGCGAGCGCGGCGGGTGGGCGAGCGAGGCCAGTCCCCCGGCCGCGTGGATCAGATCGATCGCCTCCCGCGGTTCCAGGTCCGAGCGGGCGACGTAGCCCGGCCGCCCGCGGCGCAGAAGTCGCCGGAAAGCTTCGTCCTCGTCGCGGCAGATGCCGCGCTCGACCAGCGCGCGGGCCACGTGCGGCCGCCCGATCGCGCCGCCCGACAGGCGCTCGACGTGGGAGAACTCGATCTCGACGCCGCTGGCGCGGAGCTGGGCGAGCATTCGCCGGGCTCGCTCCGCGCGATCGGCGCGCCACTCGGCGGCGCGCCGCCGGAGTTCCGGGAAGTCTGGATCGAACCCGATCCCCAGCAGGTGCAGCTCCAGGTCGCCGTCCCGGGCGCTGACCGAGATCTCGATCCCCGCCAGCACGCGCACCCCCAGGCGTTCGCCGCACGCACGGGCCTCCTCGATCCCGGCCAGCTCGTCGTGGTCGGTCAACGCGCACACCTCGACGCGCTCGCGGGCGGCGAGTTCGATCAGGGCGGCGGGCGCCAGGCGGCCGTCGGAAACGGTCGAATGCATGTGGAAGTCACAGCGCACGCCGCGTCGCCTCCGCGCCCGCCCAGTCGCGCAGGTTATCCAGGAAGCGTTCGATCAGCCGCGGTGCGTCCACGGCGACGGCCCACTGCACGGCCGGGCCGCCGGGACCGGACCGCTCGACGATCTCTCCCCGGCGCTCCCCCTCCGCAACGTCCACCACGACGCGCCGGGGCTCGAAATCGAACAGCCCGGGGTCGATGGCCGCCGCGACCGCCGCCGGATCGTGGAGCGTGGCGCGGGGCGTTCCCGCGGAGCGGCCCTCGGCCTGCATCAGGAGGTTCAGCAATTCCGCCAGCCATTCGGCCCGCGGGCCGCGTCCGAAGGGCTCGGGGGGCAGATCGGATGGGCGCAGCCGACACTGGCGCGTGACCTCCAGTCCGATCACGCGGATCCGCAGGCCCGAGCCCAGCACCGTCGCCGCGGCGCTCGGATCGGCGTAGCAGTTGAACTCCGCCCAGGGCGTGACGTTGCCGCCGGCCAGCGAGCCGCCCATCCAGACGATTTCCACGCCCGCCAGAAGCTCGGCCTCCTCGCGCAGGAGCAGCGCCAGATTGGTGAGCGGGCCCAGGGCGACGATCCGGTCGAGGCGTCCCTCGCCCAGGCAGCGCCGCAGCAGCCGCAGCGCGCTGTCGGGGGCGGGCTGCTGCGCCTCGGGCAGCCACAGGCCCGCCCTCCCGTGCTCTCCGTGGAACTCCAGCGCGTCCCGTGGCGAGAGGTCCAGGGGCTCGGCCGCGCCTTCGCCCAGCGGAATTCGGGAGCCGCTCCACTCCAGAAAGCGCGCCGCGTTCTCGGTGACCGCCGCCAGCGGAGCGTTGCCGGCTACGGTGGTGAGCGCTTCCACGCGCAATTCGGGCGCGGCCAGCGCGAACGCCAGCGCCAACAGATCGTCCAGCCCGGGATCGGTGTCCACCAGCACGCGCGCCGCCTCCCGCGCCCCGCTCACGGTGGGGGATTCCCGGGATCGGCTTGTTCGTCGGGGCGGCCCTCAAGGATCCGACGGTACCGGTGGCGGAACTCGGCCTCCGGCATCCGGCCCTCCCGGCGCGCCTCGAGCAAATCGGCCAGGGACCGGAGCTGGGCTTGGCTGAGTTCCTCGGCGGGGGGCGTCTCGAAATCCGAGCCCGACTCGGTCTCGGCGGGTTCTCCCAGCAGGACGGTCCGGCGCTTCATGCGTCCCTTGCGCACGCGCAGGCTCATCGGTCTGCGGTAGAAGTCGTCGCGCCAGAAGACGCGGACTCCGCGCGCGCCTTGCGAGAGCTGGGCCTCGCCCGCGACGAGCCTGAAGTCCGGCAGGTCGGGGGGGAGAGCCAGCGGGATGGAGTAGGCATGGAGCCCTTCGCTGTCGTCGCTGTCCTCCAGGTCCCACTCGACGTCGAAGAACTCCAGCAGCAGGGCGTCGTCCTCGACCGCGGCGCGCAGGGCGGTCACGCGGTCGATCGTGAAAACGCCAAGGCGGCGGTCGCGCACGAGGGTGGCGGCGACGACTTCCTGATCGGGGGAGGCGCGGCCCAACGCCGAAGAGAGTCCCTCCGCCAGATCGTAGACGTGCAGCGAGCGGATCGTCGGCGCGCGCCGGCCCTGCTTGTCTTCGTGCACCAGGGAGGCCAGAACGTGCGCGATTCTCACGGCCTCGATCTCCGCCGGATGGGCGTAGCCGCGCGGCAGGATCTGGCCCGACTGCTCGCGGTGGCGCAGCTCGACTTTCACCCGCGGGCTCTCGATCACCGTCTCGCTCACGAGCCGGGTCCCGCACGCGGCGCAGAGGAGGGCCAGGGCGGCGGCGAAAAGTCTCGACCCCATGCGGGCGAGAATAGCCGAAGCGCGTGCCCGGCCGCTCCGAGCCCCGTTGACATCGCCCCTCCCGCTGCCTAGTTTCAATCCCGATTCCCCCCGTGTTTTCAACCGTTTACTGGTCGAGCATGGGTGAATTCGCGGCACTCGTCCTGTTCGGGGCGCTCAATCTGCTGGCCCTCGGACTCGGGATGATCCTGGCGCGTCCGAGACGCGCGAAGCGCTCTACGCCGCTTGCCGTGCCGCTCGACTGCGACGTTCGGTTCCCGAGCGGGCCGCGGGGAGCGAGCGTGCCGCCCGTCGCGGCCGCCCTCTTGTTCGTGCTGTTCGAACTCGCGCTGGTTCTGCTCCTGCCGTGGGCGCTCGCGTTCCGTTCGCTGGGCGCGCAGGCGACCTGGGTCGCCCTTCCGGTGCTGGCCGCGCTGGGCAGCGGCCTGGCCTACGCATGGCTGAGGGGGGGCTTCGCGTGGGAGTGAGCCGCTCCCGGACGGGCGGTTGAGGCGATGCAAAGCGCCCCGGTCTGGAACACCTCTCTGCTTTGGATCTTGCTGGTCGCGGGCCTGCCGGTCCTGGTCTGGCTGGATCGATTCCAGCTCTCCCTGATCCAGGGCCGGCGCGGCGTGCTTCGGATCGCTCCGCCGCGCCTCGACGGGCGCGCTCTGCTGCAAGGCGCGATCGAGGCGTACAGGCGCCTCGTCTGGCCGGGCGAGGACTCGACCTCGTCCGAGCTCGCCTGGTCGCGGGTCTGGGTGCCGTCGCTGCGGACGTTCCTGCTTCTGCTGGCTCTGGCCGCGGTGCCCTGGGGGACGAGCTACGCGCTGTCCGGAGGCGAGTTCAGGCTGGTCGTCGCCGACCTCGAGTACGCCGCGGCCTATGTGGTCGGGATCGCGGCGCTGGCGGCTCTGGTGTCGGCGGTCGAGGCCTGGGGGGCCGGGAGCGGCCCGGACGCGGGTGCCGCGCTGCGCTCCTCCGCACAGACGCTCGCGGGGCACGCGGCCCTGTTCGCTTCGCTGCTGGCGATGCTCCTGATCTACGGCACTCTCGACCTCGGCGAAACGGTGCTGGCGCAGCAGAGCAGCCTGCGGGCGCTGGGCTTCCTGCAGGCCGTCTGGCCGGCGGCGGCAGAATCGGCCTGGGTCGACTCCCTGCGGATTCCGGCCTGGGGAATCGTGCTGCAGCCGCTCGCGTTTGCGCTTTTCCTGGTCTCCGCCCTGGCCTGGGCCGGGGGTGCCGGGATCGGAGATCCGCGCGCCGGCGAGGGCAGCGGAGCGCCGGCCGATCCGTTGCGCCTCGACCGCCGCGTGCAGGACCTTCTGATGGCCTCGCTGGCGACCTGTGTCTTCCTGGGCGGCTGGTCGCTGCCGTGGATTTCCGACATTCGGCTGCTGGCCGCGTGGACACCCGTGCTCGGCGGCGAGCTGGCGCAGTTCGCCCTTCTGCTGCTCCACCTGCTGCTGTTCGGGCTGAAGGTGGTCTCGCTGCTCGGCCTGTTCACCTGGGTGCGCGTCGCGGGCCCGTTCTCTCGACTGGAGCGGGTGTTGGGCTTCGGCTGGAGGCGGTTGTTCCCGCTGTCGCTGGCGAACCTGGTTCTGACCGCCGCCGGAATCGCCGCGCTGGGGGCGGGGCGCTGATGTCGGCGCAGCTCTTCTGGGCGCTGGCGGGAGCGGTCCTGGCCGCGGCCTCGGTCGTGGTCTCGTCCGGCTCGAGCCGGCTTCGCGGCGCGCTGGGCCTGGCCGGGACCTTCGCAGGACTCGCCTGCCTTTTCGCTCTCCTGGGCGCGCCACTGCTGGGCGCGTTCTGGCTGGTCGCGGCCGCTGGAAACGGGCTGGCGCTGTTCCTGCTGGAGGCTTCCGGTCCCCCGGAGCGCGGCCCCGCCGAAGCCGGCCGCCAGCCGCTGCTGAAGCTGGCGGGAGCGGCGCTGGCGATCGGCCTGGTCGCCGGGGGGATCGCGATCGTGTACCGGCCCGGGTCGTTCACGGACGCGCTGCCCGGGTCCATCGGGCCGGGCAGTCTGGGCGCCAGCCTGTACTCGCAGCATGCGCTGGCGGTCTACACGGCGGCGGCGCTGCTGCTGGCGGCGGTCGTGGCGACGCTGGCGCTGGGCAAACGGAGGGCAGACTGATGGCTCCCGCCGGCCTCGCCGAGGTCCAGCTGGTCGCCCTGCTGCTTTTCGGGATCGGTCTTCTGGGCGCGATCCTGCGCCGACGCGCGGCGTCCGTGCTGGCCTCGGTCCAGCTCTGTTTCGGCGCGGCGAGCCTGTCGCTGGTCGGGTTCGGCCAGAGCGCCGCGGACGGCGCGGGGCAGGTCTTCGCCCTGCTCGCGCTGGTGGTCGTGGTGGCCAACCTCTGCGTGGGAACCGCCATCGTCATCGGAATGCGGCGCAGCCGGAACAGCGCCGACGTCGAGGACTTCAGCGCCATGCGCTGGTAGGTGCGAGATGGACGAGCACGTCAGTCAGTCGATCCGCTGGATCCCTTCCCTGCCCCTGCTGGCCGGAGCGCTCGGAGCGGCCTGGCTGATATTCGGGCGCCGGGCGTGGCCTCGCCTCCTGATCTGTTCGTGGCACATCGGGGGTCCGCTCGCCGCATTCGCCAGCTCGGTCTGGTTGACCTGGGATCTCGCCACCCGTTTCGCTCCGGGCGAGCGCTTCCTGGTCGACGAACTGGGAACCTGGATCTCTGCGGGGGATTTCCACGCCGGGCTGACGCTGCGGCTGGACCCTCTCTCCGCGGTGTGCGCCATGGCCGTCAGCGCCGTCGCCGTCCTGGTGCATGTGTACGCGCTCGGCTTTTCCCGGCGGGACCCGAACGGCCCGGACCTGCAGCGCCTGTTCAGCGTTTCGAATCTGCTGCTGTCCGCCGTACTGGTCCTGTTCCTGGTCGACCACCCCAGCGTTGCGCTGCTGGCCTGGCAGACGCTCGCTCTGGGCGGTTCCGCTCTGGTCGGCTTCCGCTCCGCCAAGGAATTCCACACCGCGGCGGCGGAGCGCTTCGCCGTGCTTCAGCGCGTGGGCGATCTGGCGCTCCTGCTCGCGCTGCTGGCGCTTTTCTGGACGCTCGGCGGGCAGGCGTCGCCCGGACTCGAATCCCCGGAGATCGGTCCGGGCAGTCCGCCTCCGGCCGGGAGCGATCTCGAAGCCGGATCCGGTGAGCTTCAGGGGCCGGTGACCGCGGCCCGCGAAGCGGCCCCGAGCGGGGCCTTCACGCTGGTGGGCTTTTTGCTGCTCGCCTCCGTGGCCATCAAGGCCCAGCAGCTGCCCTTCCCCGAATGGCGCAGCGGCAGCGTCGCGCCGGTTCCCGCGACGGCGATTTTGCAGTCCCTGTGCCTGACCCTGCCGCCGGTCTATCTGTTGAGTCGTCTTTCGTTCGTGTTCGAAAACGCGCCTCTCGCGGGAAGCGCGCTGGCGTGGTGCGGGGCCGTGACGAGCCTGACCGCCGCGCTCGCGGCCCTCTACGCCTCGGACCTGCGGCGCGCGTTCGCCTATTCGAGCGTGAGCCATCTCGGGGTCGCTCTGGCTGCCGCCGGCCTGGGCGCCTACGGCGCGGCGGTGTACTACGCGCTCGGGCAGACATTGATCCGGCCCCTTCTTCTGCTGTCGGGCGGCTCGGTCATCCTGGGACTGGGAGGGGAGACTCGGCTCGACCGAATGGGGGGGCTGCTGAAGTCCCTGCCCTGGACGCACGTGGCCTTCTTCTCGGGCAGCGTCCTGCTGCTGCTGCTGCCGCTCTCCGCGGCCGGGCAGGCGTGGGTGTCGCAACCGCCGGCCGGGTGGTTCGTGCTGGCGGCAGTCGGCGGTCTGGCGGTCGCCGCGCTCACGCTGCACACGACTCTGCTGTATCTCCGGATGTCCACCGGCCGACCGAGCGCCTCCCCGGGAGCGCGGCTGAATCCGTCGGAACGCGAATCGTCGCTCGTGTTCGGGATGGGGGGGCTCGCGGCGCTCGCTCTTTTCATGCTCTGGGTCGCCGGTCTGCCGGATCCGGTCGGGGCAGCGCTCGGCGTCGAGCGCTCGAACAGCCTGCGGCATTTTCTGGCCCCCGTTTTCGGCGCGGGCAGCGGCGAGTTCGATTCCCGGGTCGCCGCCTGGGCCGCGTCGTGCATCGGGCTCGGCTTCGCGGCGGCGCTTCTGGCCGACGGACAGCGCCGGCGCGGGCGACCCTCCTGGGTCCAGCGGCTGGCCCCGCTGCTCGGGAGCGCCGCGAAAGTCCAGCGCCTGGACAGCGTGGCGACGCGGCTCCTGGTGCGGCCGCTGCTGAGTTTCGCGCACGCCGTCCGATGCGAGGTCGAGTCCGGCCTGTACGAGAGAGGCGCGGAGGCGGGCGCGCGTCTGACGCGCGGACTGGCGCAGCGCCTGGCGAAGCTGAGCCAGAACGGCCTGGCCCAGTCGTATCTCGTCGGAAGTCTGATCGGCGCCGCGCTGCTGCTGGTCTACGTGCTGCGGGGAGCGTGAGCGGTGGACGGCCTGGCGTATCTGGCCGAACGGCACCTGCTGACGTCGATCGTGTTTCTCCCGCTGGCCGGCGCCCTGGCGCTGCTCCTGCTCGAAGTCTCCCTGACCGCGCTGAGCAGCTCGATCCAGCGTTTCTCGGCGCTGACATGGCGGGTGTTCGGTCTGGTTTTCGCGCTGCTGGGGCTGGCCCTGGCGGCCGAGCTCTGGCTGCTTTTCGATCCCGCCGCGGGGGGACTGCAGTTGGTCGAGCACGCGGCCTGGCTGGGAGACTGGGGGGTCTCCTACTACGTCGGTGTCGACGGAATCTCGCTGCTGCTGGTCATGCTGGCCGCCTTCCTGTACCCGCTCGCTCTGCTGGCGTCCTGGGGCGAGCCCTCCGAACGGGCTCGGCACCTGGTGGTGCTGCTCTCCGCGCTGCAGACCGGACTTCTGGGCGCACTGCTGAGCCTAAACTTGCTCACGTTCTTCGTCTTCGTCGAAGCCTCGGCCGTCCCGGTCTACTTCCTCGTCGGCCTGTGGAGCCGGCGCGGAAGCGGGGCCGCCACGCGCTACATGCGCCTCTCCGCGCTCGGTTCCGCGCTGCTGCTGCTGGGAATCTTGCTCTTGGGCAGCCTTCACGCGCAGCAGTTCGGAGCGACGAACTTCGACCTGTTCGGATTCGGCGGGGCACCCGGCCTGATCGAGACCGAGCTGGACGGCGCCGGACCCTGGTGGACGGCGCAGGGATTTCTCTTCGCCGCGTTCGCCATCGCCCTGTTCATCAAGGCGGGTCTGTTCCCGCTGCATTTCTGGACGCCGGACGCGACCGTCGAGAGCCCGCCCTCCGCCTCGGTGCTGCTGGCGGCGGTCGGCCTCAAGCTCGGGGCCTACGGTCTGGTGCGCTTCGCCCTGCCGCTGTTTCCGCTCGCGGCGGCCGCCTGGGCCCCCTGGATGTGCGCGTTGGGCGGGCTGGGAGCGCTGTACGCGGCGCTGCTGGCGGTCGTCCAGACCGATCTCGAGCGCCTGGTCGCCTATTGGTCGCTTTCCATCATGGGCCTGGTCTGCCTGGGCATCTTCGGACTCAACCCGATCGCGCTGGAGGGCGCCCTGCTGCAGATGGTCCACCACGGCCTGGTGATCGGCGGGCTCCTGCTGCTGTCCGGCATGCTCGCGCAGCGCCGGGCGATCTCCCGGCTCGGCGAGTTGAGCGGGCTCGCCGGGAGCATGCCGGTGTTCGCGGCGATCTTTACCCTGCTGCTCCTCAGCGCGGCCGGCACGCCCCTTCTGGGCGGTTTCTCCGCCGCCTGGCTGATCTTTCTGGGGGCCTATCCGAGCGCCCCCTGGCTGGCCGCCGCGGCGATTCTGACGCTTGGGCTGCTGGCGGTCTTCGCGTTCTGGCTGCTGGGACGCGCGCTGTTCGGAGCTCTTCCCGGCGGAGGGGGTCGGCAGCTCGCGGAGTTGGACCTGCGCGAAAAGCTGGTGGCCTGCAGCGTCGCGCTCCCGGTGCTCTGGATGGGCCTGTCGCCCATGACGTTTCTCGGTCCGGTCGAGCGGTCGGTCGGCGAGCTGCTCGAATCGATGCAGCGTCGGGGCGCCGCGGGAATGGAGTCCGGCCCCGAAGCGGCCGCGCAGCCTCGGCCCGGCCGCGGAGCGGGGAATTGACGCTGGATTCAGATGCGACCGCGGTGGCGAGCCTGGCGCTCGGCGCGCTGGCTCTGCCCCTGGCCGACGTCCTGCTGGCGCGCAAACGCTCGCTTCTGGGCGCCCAACTCACCCGGGAGCGGCGCGGTTCCTATCTGGCCTTCGCGACCGGGCTGACGATCGCGATCGCGCTGCTGTTCACGTTGGCGTCCGACGGAACGGGCCTCCCGCTCGATCCGAATCAGCCGCTGGCGACCTTCGATGGCCTGTCGCGTTTCCTGGGCGCGGTGACGCTGGGCACCGCTCTGCTGACGGTGCTGTCCACGAACCGCTACCTCGCCGGCGCGGGCACCCGCCACGGCGAGTACTACGCTCTGCTGCTGGCTTCTCTGCTGGGACTGGTCCTGCTTCCCGCCTGCACCCACATGGTGTCGCTGTACCTGGCGCTGGAGCTGGCGAGCGTGCCCGGCTACGCGCTGGCGGGAATCCGCCGCGACTCGCCGCGCGGCAGCGAAGCCGCGCTCAAGGCCTTCCTGGCGGGATCGGTCTCCTCGGCGGTCCTGCTCTACGGAGCGGCTCTGCTCTACGGCGCCACCGGCGAACTCGCGCTGCTCGAGATCGGGCTTGCGCTCGACCCCGGCGAGCCGCTCGCGCTTCTGGGCGGCGGGCTGGTGCTGATCGGTCTGGCCGGCAAGCTCGCCATCGTCCCGTTCCACCAGTGGAGCCCGGACACCTTCGAGGGCGCACCCGTCGGCGTGGTGGCGTTTCTGGCGACGGCCTGGAAGATCGCCGTGCTGGGTGCCCTGGTCCGGGTTCTGACGCTCGCGCTCGCCCCCGCAGAAGAAGCGTTCCAGGCCGTGCTGTGGGCGCTGGCGGCGCTGTCGATGACGCTGGGCAACTTGGCCGCGCTGGTCCAGCGCAACACCAAGCGCATGTTCGCGTACGCTGGTCTGGCTCACCTGGGCTACGTGGTGCTGGGCCTGCGGGTGGGCGGCGCCGAGGGAACGGCGGCGGTGCTGTTCTTCCTGCTCGCCTACGCCCCGGCGGCCCTGGGCACCTTCGCGGCGATCTCCGCGCTGGCGCGCGACGGCCGCGAGTCCGACCGTCTCGAGGACCTGGCGGGACTGTTCCGGCGCCAGCCGCTGCTGGCTCTGGCGCTGGCGGTCTGCGTCTTTTCGCTGATCGGCGTTCCGGGGACGGCGGGGTTCGTCGCCAAGTTCCAGCTTTTCTCCGTTTCTCTCTCGCAGGGCGTGGCGGCGGGCGACACCGGTCTGGTCCTGCTGACGGCCCTGGCGCTGGCGAACGTGGCGCTCTCGGCGGTCTTCTACCTGCGGGTTCCGGTCGCCCTGTTCATGCGCGAGGACTCGGGGACGGGCCCCGGCGGAACGCCGGGTTCCCTCGACCGGGCGGTTCTGGCGGGCTGCGCGTGGGCGGTACTGATTCTCGGCATCGCGCCGCAGGACGCGGGCGTGATCGTTCCGGGCGGCGACCTGCTGCGGCTGGCACAGGGCGCGGCCGGGGCGCTCTACTGATTCCCGGCTGGGTCCCCGAAGGCCCGATCGGAGAATCATCGCCCGAGCCGCCGGGCGGCTCGAAATCGCTTGGCCTCCCGAGTGGGCTTTCCCATACTGTCGGAGGGATGGAGCGAACCGATGGGGGCGCCGAGTCGTCCTCGGGCGTTCGTCCGGAGGGAGTGGAGTTATGTTCTTCAGCCGCAAGGCCGGTGACACCGGTTTGTGTTCGCAGCTGGTCGCGGCCGGGGTCGCCGCGGGATTCCTGATCTCGGCGGCATGGGCCGGAGCGGAGGAGACGGCGGGTTCGGAGGGAGCCTCTTTGGGTCCGCTCTACGCCCAGGCGGACGCCGACGCCGCGCCGGCCCCGGAGGCGGCGGCGGAAGACGATGATCGCGTCGGCATCGAGCAGATCACGGTCACCGCGCGCCGCCGCGAGGAGGTCGCGCAGGACATCCCGCTGGCAATCACCACGCTGGGCGCCGACGAGATGGAGGCCACCCAGCTCGTCGACTACCAGGACCTGCAGTTCAACGTCCCCAACCTCGCCTACACCAAGACCAACTTCAGCGGCGGCGGGTCGCTTGCGATCCGCGGCATCGGCCGTTCGGTGATCGCGGCTTCGGGCGAGAACAGCACCGGCGTGCACGTCAACGGCGTCTCGCTGGTCGCGGCCCGCATCTTCGAAGCGGAGTTCTTCGACACCGAGCGGCTGGAGGTGCTGCGCGGCCCGCAGGGCACGCTGTACGGGCGCAACTCCTCGGCGGGCGCGGTCAACGTCATCACCCGGCGCCCCACCGATGAGGCCGGCGGCTACCTGGAGGCCGAGTACGGCGACTTCGACCACACCAAATTCAAGGGCGCGCTGAACCTGCCGCTGAGCGAACGCCTGGCGGTGCGCCTGGCGGGCTTCTGGCTCGATCGCGAGGGCTACACCGACAACCTCGCCACCGGCAACGACATCGACGACCGCTCGATCTGGGGGCTGCGCTTCTCGGCCGACTTCCAGGCCAGCGACCGCACCAGCGCCAAGCTGACCGTGAGCCTGTTCGACGAGGACGATCACCGCTCCCGCTCGCACAAGCAGGTCTGCAACACCGACACGGCGGACGGCGGCAACCCCGCGCTGTTCTTCCTGAACGTCGGCTGCCGCGGGACCGAGGACCTGGGCGAGGGCTCGATCAACGGCCTGGCCACCCTGGGCGGTCTGTTGAACGCCGTGGTCTGGTGGGATCCGGCGGTCGGAGACTTCTGGCGGGCCGACACCCAGGCCGGCTGTCCGGGGGCCGCCGCGGGTCTGTCCTGCCTGGGCTACTTCCCCACCGTCTTCAACGGCCAGCAGCTGCGGACCAACAACTTCTCGCAAGCCGTGAATCCGAGCAGTCTGCGCGACCTGAGTTCCCCCCTCGACCCGGACTACCAGACGGACGAACTCGTCGCCTCGTTCGAACTGGGGCACGAGTTCGAGCGCTTCACGCTGACGTCCATCACCGGCTGGGCCGACCATGAGGTCAGCAGCCTCCAGGACTACTTCTGGACCTACGACCCCACGCCCCTGGGCTGGAGCGCCGCCAACGGCGGTCGCGGGCCGGAGTTCGACTTTCCGGGCACCGGGCTCGGCGGCCACTACACCGGAGACCTGGCCTTCGACACCTCGGATCAGAAGAGCGATCTGTTCTCCCAGGAGATCCGCTTGGCCAGCGAGTTCGAGGGGCGGGTGAACTTCACCGCCGGGGCGATCTACACGCGGTCGCGCGGCGAGACCGCCTATGGGGTCTACGCCGGAGCACTGGAGTCGTTCTACAGAGCCAACAACAATCTGGCGAACGCGACGGACGCCCAACTCGCCCCGCTGACGGGCGCGCTCAAGGGAGCCGGCGTGCTCCCCGACGCCGCTCCCGACGGGATCGCCGGCCTGGCCGCGCTCGGCGCCGCCTGCGCCCCGACACTGACCGCGATCGGACAGAGTCCGGCCTTATGCGCTGCGACGGGGCTGTTGCCCTTCGTCGGCCCCTACGACCCGAACCTGACCTACTTCCTGGCCGAGACGCCCGATCTGGAGCTGGAATCCTACGCCGGGTTCGGCGAGGTCTACTTCGACCTGTCCGACGACACCCGGGTCACCGTCGGCGGCCGGCTGACCAACGATAAAAAGTCGGTCCGCGACCGCAGCGGGAACCTTTTCTCCTACGGCGACCCCGACAACGACGGCGAGTTCGGAGAGTACGAACGGCGCAGCGAGCGCTGGACCAAGTTCACCGGAAGGCTGGGGATCGATCACCAGCTCCGGCTGGCCATCGGCGACGCGCTGGTCTACGCCAACGTCTCGACCGGCTTCAAGAGCGGCGGCTTCAACAACTCGGGCGAGTTCACTCCGCCGACCTTCGACGAGGAGGAGATCACCAGCTACGAGGTCGGCTGGAAGAGCCTGCTCTTCGACAACCGCCTGCAGCTCAATCTGACCGGTTTCTTCTACGACTACGAGGGCTATCAGATCTCCAAGATCGTCAACCGCACCGCGCTCAACGAGAACGCCGATGTGGAGATCCGCGGCTTCGAGCTGGAGTCGGTCTTCCGGCCCACGCGGGCGCTGCAGTTCGACTTCAGCCTGAGCTGGCTGGACAGCGAGATCCAGGACTTCCGCTCGGTCGACCCGATCAACATGACCGCGGGACGCCCCGGCTACACGATGTTCAAGGACGTGTTTCAGCCCGTCCCCAACGGCCAGAACGCGGTGATGCTGCAGAGCGACCTTCTGCCGTGCCTGACGGGCGCTTCGCTCGTGGCCTGCGCTTCGTACAATCCCATCGGCTTCGAGAGCGACCTGGATGGAAACGAACTGCCGCAGGCGCCCGAGCTGACGGTCAAGCTGGGCGGCCAGTACACCTTCGAGCTGGGCGAGCGCTACCAGGTCACGCTGCGGGCGGACTGGTACTGGCAGGACGAGACCTGGGGCCGGATCTACAACCTGGGCCGCGACGAGATCGACAGCTGGTCGCAGCTCGACGCCCAGATCGTCTTCCAGCCGGTGGACGCGCCCTGGTCGCTGCGCGTCTGGGGCAAGAACCTGGCCGACAACGACGACATCACCGGCATGTACCTGACCGATCCGACGTCGGCGCTGTTCACCAACCTGTTCATTCTCGAGCCGCGGGTCTTCGGAGCCTCGGTCCGCTACGAGTTCGGCTCGAACGACTGAGGCTCGTCCACCCCGCGGCTCTCCGGCTCCCGAGCCTCGGGCTCGGGGGGCGGCCGCACCCGCAGTTCGAGTTCGACGGGCGCGCGCAGGGAGTTGGTGATCAGGCAGTTGCGCTCCGCCTTTTGCAGCAGGCGCTCGGCGCGCGCGACGCGCACGCCCGGGTCGAGTTCGAGATCGGCGCGGATGCGCAGCGCGGTCAGGCGCGCCCCGCCGGGCGCGGAGTCGATGGTCCCCTCCGCGCTGCAGTCGAGCCGGCGGAAGCCCAGTCGGGAGGCGGCGGCGCCGATCCGGAACGACAGCGAGAAGCAGTCGGCCGCGGCGGCGACCAGCAGCGCGCCCGGCGACCAGGCGTCTCCGGGTCCGCCGTGGGCCGGCGCGGCGTCGGTCTCCAGGTCCGGCAGGCCGTCGGCGCTGAGCCGGACGCGCCCGGTGGGGCGAGCCCGCGCCCGCACCGTGTAGCTCTGGGGGTAGGCGGCGCCCAAGCCGTCAGCCGGAGCCGCCCAGGCGTTCCAGGATCTCGGCGTGCTCGGGGAAGCGCCCGGTCCGGTGCTTGGAGAAGATCAGGTCACCGTCCCGCTTCACCTCGAAAACTCCGTTGTCGCCCTTGATCAGACTCGCTTCTCCGCCGGTCACCCGCCTGATCTCGGCCGCCAAACTGGTGGCCTGGGGCAGGTAGTTTCAACGCACGCAGTATTCGATCGAGATCTCCATGCCCCAAGAGTCGCACCCGCGAGGGCGCATGGCAAAGGCGCCCGGCCACGGCGGCGCTGGGCTCGGGCCCGGACGGCGTTCGGCCGCCCTGAGCCACGCCTATGTCCCTCAGCGTTTCCGCAGGACGCGGGTGTTGCCGACCCGGCGGGTGACTTTGCGGGCGTCGAAGTATTCCATCAGGGGAACGGTGTGCTTGCGGGTCTGTCCGGTGAGCTGCTTGTAGCGGACCGGGTCGATCTCGCCGTGCTGTTTCAGGAAGGCGACCAGCCGTCCGCTCAGCTCCTCGAGCGCGGCGGCGTCGAAGTAGCGGCCCGGCGCGACCCGCTCGAGCCGGCCCTGGCGCACCCAGTGGTCGAGCACGGGCTGGAGCGCGCGCGCTTCGCAGCCCAGCTCGCGAGCCAGCGCTTCCTGAGTGTCCGGCGCGAGCCCGGCGCCGCAGATGCGCTCCAGGAGACGCTCGGCCAGTTCCTCGTCGGCCGCGTGCGCGACGTGCTCCGGCGCGCGGTAGCCGGTCTCGCCCGAGAGCAGGGCTCCGCCGCGGACCGCGGCCGCCAGCGCGGCGCGCAGCGCCTCGTCGCGCGCGTGGCGGCGGACGCGCGCGCGCACGCCCGCGAACCCCACCCAGGGATCGGTCGGGACCTCGGCGTGATGCGCCCGGACCGCCTCCACGGCCAAGCGTTCGAGCTGCGCGAAGGCCTCGCGGTGCAGCCAGCGCCCGCCGCCCACCGCGACCCCGTCGAGCGACTCCAGCGAACGCACCTCGCGCAGCAGCTCGGCCTCGGTCGCCCCGCGCAGTCCCGCGCGCTTCAGGCGCGCGGCCAGGGCCGCGGAGCGGTCGCCGGAGGCCGCGACCTGCAGGTCCCGCGAACGCTCTTTCCGCCTGCGCCGACCTCGCGCGGGCACCGCGTCCAGCACGACTCCACCGCCGATCGTCCAGCCGGCCTCCGGGATCCTGCGGTAGCCGCGCAGGATGAAGCGGTCGCCCTCCACCACGGGGACCGGCGAGTCGAAGCGGAATTGCGCGAAGGCGCGGTCTCCGGGCTCCAGGCGCTCGGCGTCCAGCAGGCGGATCCGGGCCGGGCGCTCCGAGGTGCCGACGTGCAGCGCGACCCGCGCGCCGTCGTCCAGCGGCGGGGCCGCGTCCAGCAGGCGCACTTCGGCCTCGACCCGGTCGCGGTAGTCGAGCCGGCCGGGCGTCGCCAGCACGCTGCCGCGCGGGACGGCTTCGACTTCGACGCCCTGCAGGTTGACCGCGCAGCGCGAACCCGGCTCGGCCCGCGCGACCGTCTCCCCGTGCACCTGCAGTCCTCGGATTCGGGCCTGGGCCGCGACCCGGCCGCCCTCCGGCAGGATCTCGATATTCTGCCCCTCGTTCAGTTCCGAGCCGCGCAGGGTTCCGGTGACCACCGTGCCGAAGCCGCGCATGCTGAAGGTCCGATCGACGGGCAGCCAGGCCGGGCCGTCGCGCAGCGTGCGGCCGGCGCTGCGCTCCGCCGCGCGCTCGAGCGCCGCGATCAGCTCGTCCATGCCCCGGCCGGTGTGCGCGGACACCGCCACCACCTCGGCCCGGTCCAGGCTCGAGACCGCCAGCTCTTCTTCGACCTCGAGCCGGGCCAGTTCCAGCAGATCGGCCTCGACCGCGTCCGCCTTGGTCAGCGCCACCACCCCGGCGTCGATGCCCAGCAGCGAGCAGATCGCCAGGTGCTCGCGGCTCTGCGGCATGATGCCCTCGTCGGCGGCGACCGCGAACAGCACCAGGTCGATCCCGGTGGCGCCGGAGACCATCGTGCGCACCAGCCGCTCGTGCCCCGGCACGTCGACCACGCCCAGGCCGCGGCCGGAGGGCAGTTCCAGCGGCGCGAAGCCCAGCTCGATGGTGATCCCGCGCGCCTTCTCTTCCGGGAGCCGGTCGCAGTCGACCCCGCTGAGCGCGCGGATCAGCGAGGTCTTGCCGTGATCGATGTGGCCGGCGGTTCCCAGGATCAGCCGGCGGCTTCGCTCCGCTTCGGTCCGACCCGCTCCGCCCGGCTTCACGGGGCCCCGCTCAGCCGATCGAATCGAAGCCCGCGTAGGGCCGCAGCGCCGCCGGGATCGCGATCGAACCGTCCGCGCGCTGGTGGTTCTCCAGGATCGCGATGATGGCGCGCGAGACCGCCAGGGCCGTGCCGTTGAGCATGTGGCAGAAGCGCGCGTGGCCCGACTCGGGATCGCGGTAGCGCACGCCCAGGCGCCGCGCCTGGTAGTCGGTGCAGTTGGAGGCGCTGGTGATCTCGCCCCAGCTTCCGCCATCGCCGCGGCCCGGCATCCAGGCCTCCAGGTCCAGCTTGCGGTGCGCGGGCGCGCCCAGGTCGCCGCGGCACACCTCGACCACCCGGTAGGGCACCTCCAGCCGGGTGAAGAGATCCTCCTCGATCTCGACCAGTTCGTCGTGCAGCGCGGCCGACTCGCGCGGGCCGCAGACCACGAACATCTCCACTTTAGTGAACTGGTGGACTCGGTACAGCCCCTTGGAGGCGCGGCCCGCCGCCCCGGCCTCGGTGCGGAAGCAGTGCGACAGGCCGCAGTAGCGTCGCGGCAGGCTGTCGGCGTCGAGGATCTCGTCGCGGTGCAGTCCGCCGAGGGTGATCTCGGCGGTGCCGACCAGCACCAGGTCCGTGCCGGCCACGGAGTAGATCTGCGACTCGTCCCCGCGCGGGTTGAAGCCCAGTCCCTCGGCCACTTCGCCGCGCGCCAGGTCCGGCGTCTGGAAGAGCGTGTAGCCGCGCCCGCGCAGGCTTTCGAGCGCGAAGCGCACCAGCGCCTGCTCCAGCAGCACCAACTCGTTCTTCAGGTAGTAGAACTTCTGGCCCGCGACCTTGGCGCCCGCTTCGAAGTCGAGCAGGTCGTGCAGCCCGCCGAGCTGCACGTGGTCGCGCGGCTCGAAGTCGAAGCGAGGCGGCTCGCCGACGCGGCGCAGCTCCTCGTTGGCCTCCTCGTCCGCTCCGGGGGGAGAGGCGGGGTGGGTGGTGTTCGGGACCCTCCGGTGCAGCTCCGAGAGATCCCCGCGCAGCTTGCGCAGGGCCTCGTCCAGCTCCGCCTCGCGCGTCTTCAGCTCCCGGCCGAGCGCCCGCTCCCGCTCGTCCGGCTTGCGGCCCTTCATCTGGCTCGCGAGCCGGTTGCGGCGCTCGCGCACGTCCTGCTGCTCCGAGCCCAGAGAGCGGCTTTCGTGGTCGAGGGCGATCAGCCGGTCCAGATCGACGTCGACGTGGCGTTCGGCGCAGTTGCTCCGCACGGCGTCCAGGTTCTCGCGAATGAAGCGCAGGTCCAGCAATCGTCGTCCGCTCCGGGGAGGAGGCCATTCTAGGTCCCGGGCCCTGCCCGCGACAGGGTGACGGTTATACTCGCTCCCCCCATGAGAGACGTGCCGCAACACGACGTGCCTCGCGGCGGGCGCAGCGGCTTCGTCCGGGTGGAAGGTCGTCAGGTCCACTTCCTGGAGTGGGGCCGCGGCGACGACCCCGCGGTCGTGTGTCTGCACGGCGCCGGACAGACCGCCTACGTCTACGAGCCGCTGGGAGTCGCGCTGCGAGAGCGCTACCGGGTTCTGGCGATCGACCTGCCCCGGCACGGGGACTCCGACTCGGTGAGCGGCCACGGCCCGCAGGCCTACGCGCCGACCCTGCCCCCGCTGCTGGCGGAGTTCGGGATCGAGCGCGCGGGCCACCAGGCGGCCGCGGAAAATCCCGCCACGCTGGCTTCGATCCTCTCGGGTTGGTTGGAGAGGATCGGTTGGTAGAAAAGGACGGGGCGGGGGATCGCCCGTGCGGCGGGCGGAGAGACGCCGCCTTCGGGCCTCGACCGCTCGAGTCGCCCAGAAACGGAGGATTGAGATGTACGACCCCGAGCTGAACCAGTACGTCGAGGAGACGCGGGCCTTCAATCAGGTCCTCCGGGAACAGGTCGTGATGGACATCAGCACCCCGGAGAAGGTCGCGGCTGCCCGGCAGCCGATGCAGGATGGGGGTCCGTTCGCGTCGGTAGTGCTCGACGACGTCGCCGTCCAGCGCAGCGTCCCGGGGCCCGGCGGCGACATCCCGGTTCGCGTGTTCACGCCCCCGGACGTGCGCGCGGTCTACCTGCACCTGCACGGCGGCGGCTGGGCGGTGGGCCGCCCGGAGATGAACGACGTCTCCAACTGGGACATCGCCCGGGGGGCCGAGGTCGCCGTGGTCAGCGTCGACTACCGTCTGGCGCCCGAGCACCCCTACCCGGCCGGTCCGGACGACTGCGAGGCCGTGGCGCTGTGGCTGCTCGAGCACGCCCGGGCCGAGTTCGGCAGCGAGCGGCTGCTGATCGGCGGCGAGTCCGCCGGGGCCCACCTGAGCGCCCTGACCCTGCTGCGAATGCGCGACCGGCACGGGGCGCAGGAGAGCTTCGCCGCCGCCAATCTGGTCTTCGGCGCTTACGATCTGAGTCTGTCCCCGAGCGTGCGCCACGCCGGAGACAGCCTGCCGGTGCTGACGAGCCGCGGCATCGACGACTTCGTCGGCTACTTCCTGCCGGGCCGGAGCGTCGAGGAGCGTCGCGCCCCGGAATTCTCCCCGCTGTACGCCGATCTTTCGGGGATGCCGCCCGCGCTGTTCACGGTCGGCACGGCGGACGCGCTGCTGGACGACAGTCTGTTCATGGCCGCGCGCTGGAGCGCCGCGGGCGGGAGCAGCGAGCTCGCCGTCTATCCCGAGGCGGCGCACGGCTTCACGGGTTTCCCGATGCAGATGGCGCGCGTCGCCAACGAGCGCTGCCTCCGGTTCATCGCCCGCGGCGCGGCGGGCGATTGAGGCTGCGGAAAGCTCAGCCCGGGCCGAGCACCTCGCGGGTGCCGAGCTCGAAGAACACCTTGCCTCTGCGGTGGACGCTCCTCCAACCCTCGGCGGTTCGTCGAAGCTCGTCGCGATACTCTCCGAACATCTCGTAGGTCCGGCCCGAGTCTTCGTTCCTGTCGAGGTGGAACGCGCGCACGTAGACGTGGCTGAAGGCTCGGTCCCCGTCGATTTCGACGCGGTGGTTGCCCAGCAGGTGCTGGGTCGGCCCGCAGCCGTCCAGGTGGCTGCGGATCATCGCGACGGCCTCGGCTCGGGTCCGGGTGCGGAATTCACCGAACTCGAAGACCGCGTCGTCCGCGAAGACTTCGTCCAGCAGCTCCCAGGCGCGCGTGTCCAGCGCCTCGGCGTAGCGGTTGAGCAGGTCGCAGATGGCCGCGCGGTCGTCGGGATTCATGCTCCGGGCCTCAAAAGATCTCGGGACACCAGGGCGGCGGATCCCAGGCGAAGAAGCGGTCCGCGCGGGCCACGGCTTCGGGCGCGCCGCGGACGCGCCCCGCGCGCGCCAGCGTGGCGAGGCGCGAGCCGCCCATCAGCGCGGCGCCCAGGTCGGCCACGTCGAGTTCGAGATCGGGGGGCCCTCCGCCGCGCGCGCACTCGGCTCCCTCGGGGCCGCCTTCCAGCACGTAGGTGCCGGAGTTGTCCGGTCGCAGCGCGTCGCTCACCTGCAGCGTCACGCGCCCTTCGACCGCGTAGCGGCGGCCCGCCAGCGCGGCGGGCAGGTCGAGGATTCGCACCCAGAGAGCGTCGCGCTGGGAGCGCCGGGCCCGGCGCGGGTCGGCCAGCAGCCAGAACAGCGGGTCGTCGGGCGGCCGGTTCCAGGCCTGGACCATCTCGATCAGGTCGACGCCCAAGGCGTGGTGCCACAGGGCCGCGCTCGCCTCGGCGTCCTCGGCCTGCAGCTCGACCACGTGCAGCCGGCCGCGCGGCAGGTTGGCCTCGTCGCTCTTCGCCTGCTGGCGGTACTGCAGGTAGCCGCGCGCCTCGCCGTCCCGTTCGTAGAGCGCGAAGCGCAGCGCGGACCCCCCTTCGCGCTTCCACGGCGGGTCCGAGAAGTGGCGCGCCTCCCACCACAGCGGCGAGCGCGCGAAGTGGCCCGGGCGGCCGCGCCAGAGCTTCTCGTAGACCGCCGGCAGTTGCCGGCGCGCCTCCTCCGGTGTGAGCAGGCGGCAGCGTCCGGAGAACTCGGGGGTCTCCGCGAACTCGGAATGGGCCCGCTCGACCACGATGCGGCAAAGCTCCGAGGCGCAGCCGAAGCCGAAGCGTTCGTAGATCTGACTCTCCGAGGCCCACAGCGCGGCCAGCGGCTCGCCGCGCCCGGCCACTTCGTCGAGGTGCGAGCTCATCATCTGCCGCAGGATCCCGCGCCGGCGGTGGCTGGACCGGACGGTGACCATGGTGGTCCCGCCGGTCGCCAGGACCCCGCCGGGAACCGCCAGTTCCAGGCTGTGGGTCGCCAGGGTGCCCACGATGTCGTCGCCGTCGAAGGCGCAGCGAGTGCGCTCGGATTCCAGGAACGCGGCGAAGCCCTCGGCCATGCCCTCGGCCGGATCCCAGCCGAAGCCCAGCGCCATCTGCCGGTAGAACTCGCCGACCTCGTCGCGCGAGATCGCCCGGATCGGGTAGCTCATCGGGTCGGAGAGGGCGGCCGGCGCACCCTCAGTCCTTGTCGAGTTCGGGGATCACGTAGCGGCCGATGTGCTCGATCGAGTTCATGACCTGTTCGTGGGTCATGTTGTAGGGGTTGAGCAGGCAGAACAGCAGATCGCAGCCGGCGGCCTCGTAGCGCTTGGCGATCTCGATGCAGCGGTCGGGACCGCCGACCATGGCCGCGGCCGAGTCCCGGATGTAGTCGAAGTTGATGTGGTCGAGCAGGCCGGCCTCGCTGCGCTTCTTGGCCTCGCCGGTGTAGTGGTAGGTGCCCAGGTCGCCATCCTTGCTCCAGCCGGCCGCGTAGTCGGCCGTCTCGCCGATGATCTTGCCGCCGTGCTTGGGGTACCAGACCATCGACTCCTCGGCCTCGCGGAAGGCCTGCTCGTCGGTGGCGGCGCAGTGCCCCATGGTGAAGGTGACCACCCTCTCGTTGCGGAACAGTCCCTTGGGCTTTTCGCACTCCGACTGGCCCTTGCGGTAGGCCTCCACCCGCGGGATCAGGTCCTCGGGCGGCACGCCGACCGCGAACGAGAGCAGGCCCACGCCCATCTTGCCGATCTCGTAGTGGCCGTCGACGCTGGTCGTGGCCGACCAGATCGGCGGATGCGGGTCCTGCACCGGCTTGGGGTGCACGCGCCGCTTCGGCATCGACCAGTACTTGCCCTCGAACTCGTACTCTTCGTTCGTCCAGCAGCCGACGATGTGGTCGATCGCCTCGCCCAGCATCTCGCGCGTCTCGTGCGGGTTGATGCCGAAGCCCTCCATTTCCAGGCGCGTCGCCGAGCGGCCGGTGCCGAACTCGACCCGCCCGTCCGAGATGCAGTCGAGCGTGGCCGCGCTCTCGGCGCTGCGGACCGGGTGGTTGTACGGCTTGGGCGTCAGGCGGACGCCGTAGCCCAGCCGCAGCTTGCTGGTGCGGGTGGCGACGGCGCCGTACAGGATCTCCGGGTTCGAGCAGTGCGAGAACTCGTCCAGGAAGTGGTGCTCGACCGTCCAGAAGCTGTGGAAGCCCATCTCCTCGGCGAACACCGCCTGCTCGATGGTGTTCTTCAGCGCCGCCTGCTCCTTGCCCGGCGTCCAGGGCCGGGGCACGGGGATCTCGCAGAAAAACGCGAACTTCATTCACTCACTCCCTTCGACCGCGGTCCGAATGCAGCCCTCGACAGAAGCGGGCCGATCGCTTCGGCCGAAGCGCGAGGATGCCCGATCGCCGGGGAGATTTCAGAGTCGCCGTTCGGCGCGCCGCGGGCGGAAGGGACTCCGCCCGCGGCCCAGTTGAAGCCGACGCGCACGCCGTAGAAGCGCGGACGGGTCAGGCCGTAGCCGACCGGCTGCCGGACCAGGGCCGTGACGATCAGCCGCAGGTAGCGGGTGTCGTCTTCGATGTTGTCCACGAAAGCCTCGGCCCACCAGCGCTCATCGGCGTCCCGCCAGATCACGCGGGCGTCCGAGCGGGTGTAGGCGTCGACCTTTCCGATCTCTCGGTTGAACGGATCGAGGTAGTAGTCGTCCGTCCACGAGGACGTGAGCACGCCGGTCAGCGATCCGCTGTCCCCGAGATCCCAGCGGTAGCTGGTCCGCAGAGCGATCTTCAAGTTGGGAGAGTCCTCGAGATCGTTCCCCTCCAGGTTGCGCAGGGGAGAGATGTTCGAGTAACCCGGATCCAGATCCGCTTCGCAGCCGGGATCCACCGCCACGTCGGTGATGAAGGCGTCGCCGGTGGCGCGAAGAGCGCCCAGCCAAGGGATTCCCCCAGGGTGGTTGGAGTTCACCCAAAGCTCGTCCAGGCTGCAGTAGTCGCTGATCTCGGTATCCAGGTAGCCGATCGAGAACTGGGTCCGCCACTGGTCGATCGGCTGGAAGTCGAGCTCCGCTTCCAGGCCCCAGATTTCCGCCTCGCCGGCGTTCTCGGTGCGCACCTGGAGGCCGACCAGCTTCTGGACCTGCAGCTCGGTGTAGTCGTAGCTGAACGCGTTCAGGCTCAAGTTCAGGCGCCGGTCGAAGAGCGAGCTTCGCAGCCCGACCTCCCAGGCGTCCACGATTTCCGGATTGATGTCGTAGGGCGCCTGGAGATCATTATCGAACCGGGAATAGCCGGGCTTGTAGCCGCGCGACCACTTGAGGAAGAACATCTGGTCGTCGGCGAAGTACCAGCGGAAGCCGATCTCCCCGGTGGTTTCGGAGAACTCGTTCTTGACCGAAATCCCCTCGATAGCCTGGGTCTCGAGGTCGTCGTGCTCGTCGGTGTTGTGGCGGACGCCGCCGAAGAACTCGAGCGGCTCGAAGGGCCGGTAGTTGACGCTGGCGAAGGGCGCGACGCCGCTGCTCTCCCAGAAGGGTCCCCGCCCCGAGCACCAGCCGGGACTCAGCCAGGTGCCGTGGCACTTCCCGGTGATGGGGTCATAGCCCGAGGGGCTGGCGTTGCTGCGCGCGTCGGGGTGGGTTGTATCGATGTTGTAGAACTGGGGATTGTTGTTGAGATCGGAGTCGAACCAGAAATAACCGAGAATCCAGTCGACAGGGCCTTCGGAATCGGAGGAAAGCCTGAACTCGAAGGTCGTGTGGCTCGCCGTGATGTCGGAAACCGTGTCGAGAATCCGGTAGATCGAGCCGTCCGATTCGGGGCGCTGGTCTTCCTGGAAGTCCGAGTAGCCGCCGATGATGTTGAGCGTCAGGTCGCCCAGGATGCCGAACTCGCCCAGGTTCCACTCGACTTCGCCGTTCCAGCCGTGGATGCGAATCCGCGCGTCGCCGTGCTGAAGCACGTTGTTGGTGTTGGAGTCGCGGTCTCCATCCGGGAAGGGGGCGTTCGGGCGCCCGATGTCGGAGGGGGACAGGCCGAAGATGCCCAGAAACCCACCGTAGGCCGCGTCGCCAATGATCGTGTTCAGAGCGTCCTGATTCGCCATCGGGAGCATGCTGAACGACTCTTCGGTGAGACCCTCGCCCGCCAGGACAGCGGCTCTGGTTCCATTGTACGTGGGGGTGCCGGGTGCGGTTGCTCCCTGCGCCGCCGCCCCGAAGAGCGTGTAGCCGTAGAACGGATCCCAGGGCAGCGATCCCCCCAGGAAGCCAGAGCGCTGGTAGTTGTCGATGAACGCCCCGGGGACCGCGAGCGAGGAGTTGGAATCGGTCGTGCTGTAGTGGCCGCGGGCCGTGATCGAAAAATTCTCGTTGACCTGCGAGCGCAGGATTCCGCGGAAGTGGTAGTCGTCCGCCGCGCCGCCGTCCTCGTCGTCGGGCAGATGCGGGCTGTCCACGGGGCCGTCGTGCTGCAGGTGGGTGGCGACGAAGCGGCCGGTGAGAATCTCGTTCCCCTCGCCGAAGAAGGGGATGTTCAGGCCGGCCCGGGCTTCGCGCATGCTCCTGTTGCCGACGCCGAAGTCCGCGAAGGCCTCGTAGGAAGCGTGAGGATCCCTCCACTTCAGGTTCATGGCTCCGGCGGTGCCGTTGCGCCCGTAGGTCACCCCCGAGGGACCGCGCAGGAACTCGACGCCGTCCAGGTCGTACCAGGAGTTGAGCATGGCGCCCGGGGCGGTTTCGTTGCCGTAGAAGACGCCGTTGATGTGCTGGGCTACGGAACCCGCGATCGAGTCGAATCCCAGCGAGATGCCGCGGACCGTGATGGCGTTCGCCTCGCGCGAGGCCTTGGTGATCACGTTGGGGATCAGGATGGCCAGGTCAGCGGTCCGCTGGATGTTGGCCTCCTGGATCTGCTCCGGAGACATGGCCGTGATCGAGGCGGGCACGTCCTGCAGGCTCTCGTCGCGCTTGGTCACCGTGACGGTGATCTCTTCGATCCCTCTGGGCGCGGCGGCCTCCTCCGGCGCCGCCTCTTCCGCCTCCTGGGCGAAAGCGGCGCCCGAACTCAAGGTCAGCGCGATCAGCGCGGCCAGCGTTGCCCGGCGGCCCGGCTTGGTCGATGCGAATAATGATGCAAGGAGCATGTCCCGATCCCCTTCTCGTCTCTGTGATGACGACAGAATCCCCTCTGGATAGTCTACGCCTATCCGTACTATTTCTGGCAACCTCCGTTTGGACGGGCGGGGCGGATTCCCATCATTTAGAAAGGGCGGGTCTCGCCGATCTTCAGCACCCACGTCCGGTCCGAGTCCAGTCCGGCGGCCGTGGCGGACGCCCGAAAGCGCCGTGGCGGCTCGTCGAACGGCTCGGTGGTCAGTTCGAAGGTGCCGAAGTGGATCCCCAGCGCGCGCTTCGCCCGCAGTTCGCGCGCGGCGGCCGCGGCCTCTTCGGGGTCGAGGTGCACCGGCCGCATCATCGCGGCCGGCTCGTAGGCGCCGATCGGCAGCGCCGCCAGGTCGAAGGGGCCCAGGGTCCGGCCGATGCGCGCGAAGCCGTCGAACCACCCCGTGTCCCCGCCGAAGTAGAAGCGCCGGTCCGGACCGGTCACGGCCCAGGACGCCCACAGCGCCTCGCGCGCGTCGGTCAGCCCGCGCGAGCTCCAGTGCCGGGCGGGAAGGCAGTGCAGCTCCGCCTGCCCCAGGCGCAGGGACTCGCCCCAGTCGAGTTCCGTCAGGTTCGAGATCCCGTGCTTTCGCAACAGCTCGGCGTTGCCGGCGGGAACGATGAAACGGGTACTAGGGGAGCGCCGCGCGAGCCGGCGCAGCGTGGGCACGTCCAGGTGGTCGTAGTGGTTGTGCGAGATCAGCACGAAGTCGATCGGGGGCAGTTCGTCGAAGGCTACCCCGGGAGGCACGTGTCGGCGCGGCCCGGCCCAGGCCACCGGGCTGGCGCGCTTGGACCAGGTCGGGTCGGTCAGGAACGTCAGGCCGCTCATCTGAACCAGCAGCGTGGCGTGGCCGATCCAGGTCACGGCCGGGACTTCGCCCGCGGCGTTGGCGCGCAGCCAGGCGCCGTCGTTGGGGACGACCTCCGGGCTCGGTCCGCGCTGCCGGAACAGTCCGGTCAGGAAGCGCAGCCCGAAACCGACCCGCACCGACCAGGGCCCGCGGTCGATCGGTCCGTCGAGGTTCAGGTAGCGCCCTTCGGAATCGCGCGGGGCGGGGCCGAACTCCCGTGCGGGCGCGGCCGTTCCGGTCCCGCCCAGCGAGAGCGCGACGAGGCTGGCGGCGAGCAGGCGGCGGAACCTCACGGCCTCAGTCCGCCTCCAGGTCCGCGGCCAGGTGGCGCGCGGCCAGCCAGTTGTGGAGCGTGCCCTGCAGGTGCACCAGGCCGACGATCAGCAGGCCGTAGCGGATGGCGTCGGCTCCGACGCTCGGCGCGAACGCGTCGTTGACCAGCCCGACCGCGAGCGGGCCCAGGCCCATGCCGATCAGGTTGTAGCTGCCGGTCGTGATCGCAGAAGCCTGGGAGCGCATCGAGGGCCGGGCGATGCTCTGCGTCATGGCCAGCGTCGGTCCGTTGTACATCGAGCCGAAGAACGACCCGGGGATCAGCACCAGCGGCGCCGCCAGCAGCGCGGTCGTTCCCAGCGACAGCGTGGAGCCGCTCGGCCAGAGCACGAAGGCGACGCTGAACGGCAGCGCCAGCAGCGAACTCAGGGCCGGGATCCACATGTACCAGCGGATGTCGCGCTTGCCGAGCGCGTCCGCCAGCCAGCCTCCGAGCAGCGTCCCCACGATGCTGACCATCGGTCCGACCGCCATGTAGGTCAGCGCCGCAGACCCGACCGGAAGTCCGTGCAGGCGGATCAGGTAGGAGACGTAGAACGCGCTGGCGCCCATGCTGGCGAAGGCGTGGAAGCCCGCCCCGGCCACCATGTGGACGAACGAGCGGCGGCCCAGCAGGAAGCGGGCCACCTCGGAGACCGAGGGCGGAGGCTCGCTGCGGCCTGGCGCGTCGAGCGCCCCCCGGACCGGCTCGCGCACACTGAGCCGGACCAAGATCGCCAGCAGCGCGCCCGGGAGGCCGACCACGAAGAACGCGACGCGCCAACCGTAGAGTTCGGCGATGGTTCCGCCCAGGCCCATTCCCAGCGCGATGCCCAGGATGCCGCCGAAGCCGAAGATCGACATCACCCGCGCGCGCAGGTGCAGGGGGAAGTAGTCGCACAGGAGGGAGTGCGCGGGCGCGCTGCCGCAGCCCTCGGCCGCGCTGACCCCGACCCGCGCCGCGAACAGGTCCGCATAGCCGCGGGCCAGTCCGGAGAGCGCCGTCAGACCGCTCCAGACGAACAGCCCGCCGGCGACGATCGAGCGCCGTACCGAGCGGTCCGCCCAGCGCGCGATGATCAGGCTGGCGATGATGTGGACGACCGCGAACGAGGTGCCGACCAGCAGCCCCATCGCGGTGTCGGAGACGCCGAACTCGAGCTTGATCGGCTCCAGCAGCGCGTTGAGGATGTTGCGGTCGGCGACGTTGAAGGCCGTGACCAGCACGAACACGCCCAGCACGTACCAGGCATAGCCCCCCGCCCCGCCCGCCGTCCCCCGGGGCGCGCCGCTCTGCGCCGCGTCGTGCATGGCTTCAGGTCAGCGCCACTTCCAGTCGGGATCGCGCCGCTCCCGGAAGGCGCGCCGGGCCTCGGCGGAATCCTCGAACCCCAGCATCCGGGTGGTGTAGTCCTGCTCGCTGCGGTAGGCATCCTTGAGCGGCAGGAACTCGACGCGGTTCATCGACTCCTTGGCCAGGCGCAGCGCGATCGGGCTCTTGGAGGCCAGCTCCGCGGCCAGTTCGCGGGCGGCGCCGAGCAGCTCATCGCGCGGCACCACGCGGCGCACCGCGCCCAGGCGGTGCAGTTCGGCCGCGCTCACGCGCTCGCCGGTGAAGAACATCTCGCGCGCCTTGTGCCGGCCGACCAGCAGCGACAGGTGCGCGCTGGCACCGAGCAGGCCGACGTTGATCTCGGTGGTTGCGAACCAGGCCTCCTCGGCCGCCAGGATGATGTCGCAGCAGGCGGCGAAGGCCAAGCCGCCGCCGATCGCGGCGCCGTTGATCGCGCCGATCACCGGAACCGCGCAGTCGGTGATCGCCCACATGGCCTCGCGCACCGCCAGACCCGGGTCGGTGGTGTGGGTGGCGGAGCGTTCCGATATGTCCCCGCGCGGGCCGTCGCCGCTCAGGTCGGCGCCCGCCATGAACGCGCGCTTGCCCGCGGCGGTGAAGATCGCCACCCGCACGTCCCGGTCGTCGTTCAGACCGGCGAAAGCCTCGCGGATCTCCAGGTAGGTTTCGGTGTCGGCCGCGTTCACCGGCGGCCGGTCCAGGGTGACCGTCGCGACGTGATCGCTCCGCTCGACCGTTATCCAACGCATGCCGATTCCGCCCTCCCCGGGATGACTCAAGCTTCCGCGACGACGCCCCGCTCCAGCAGCGCCTCCACAGCCCCGGGCGCGTAGCCGATCTCCCCCAGGATCTCGCGGGTGTGCTCGCCGGCCCGGTATCCGCCCCCGGGGCGAGCCGGGCGCTCGCAGCTCACCCCGGCTCCGTAGCGGCGGTACGGACCGAAGGCCGATTCCTCCACGTCGACCACGTACCCCAGCTCACGGGCCCACTCCTGCTCGAAGAGCCATTGTGGATAGGCGCCCCGATCGGCGCGCACGCAAGCGACGCCGCGCGAAGTCAGCTCGCGCTCCAGCGCGTCGGCTTCGCGGGCGGCCAGGGTCTCCGCGAGCTGCTTGGCCAACTCGCCGGCGTTGCGGCCGCGCGCCTGCGGCTCCCGAAAGCGCGGGTCCCGCGCCAGATCCTGCCTGGCGAGAGCGCCGCAGAGACGTTCGAAGGCGCGCTGGCTCGGGGCGGCCAGGAACACCCAGCCGTCGCGCGCCGGGTAGAGCCGGTACAGCGGACCCAGCCCCAGCAGCTCGGCGTCGGGCTGCTCCTGGGGAGGCCGGCCGGCGTAGTCGATGAAGTCGGCGGACATCATGTAGGCGTTGGAGAGCATCATCCGCGTCTCCATCGCCAGGCCCTCGCCGCGGCGCTCGGCGACGTACAGTCCCAGCGTCAGCGCAGCGGCCGCCGCGACGGCGGAATTGAAGTCCGGGTTGGCCTCGTTGCAGCGCTCGAGGTAGTGCGCGGTCCGCGCGGCCTCGTCCGGGGTCAGCTCGGCGTCCGGCGGCGGAGGCATCGCCCGCCCCGCCTGGGCGTGCGCGCCGCCGCAGACGGCGCCGCCAGTGACGTGGAACGCCGCCGCCCAGGCCCGCGGCCCGCTCGATCCGTACGAGCCGTTGTACAGGTAGACGAGCCGGGGATTGATCTCGCGCAGCGTCGGGTAGTCGATGCCGAGGCGCTCGGGCGCGCCCGGGCGGTAGCCGTGCACCAGCGCGTCCGCCCGCGCGACCAGCCGGTGGACGATCTCGCGCCCCTCGTCCCGCTTGAGGTCGACCGCGACGCTCTGCTTGCCCTGGATCATCTTGAGAGCGGTCAGGCGCCCGCTGTGGCGCATCGGATCGCCCTCCAGCGGCTCGATCTTGATCACCCGCGCGCCCAGATCGGCGAGCTGGGTGCTGCTGAAGGGCGTCGCGATCCACATGCCAAACTCCAGCACGGTGACGCCGCCCAGGATCCCCTGCGGCGCGGGCTCGCCGCCGCTGCCCGGAGTCGGGCGGCGCTCGCCGGACCAGCCGCGGCCGGCCAGAGATCCCGGCGCCGGCGCGGGCGAGGTCTGGAAAGCGGGCGAGCCCTTCAGGTCGATCAGCGGACCGAGCTGGCGCGTCGGACCCACTTCGGGATCGGTCAGCTCGCGCGAATCGCCCATGTGCAAGAACTGGGGGTGGTCCAGCGCCTCGCCGGGCGCCCAGAAGGGCTCGACCGCGATGTTCCGCTCGCCCTCGAAGACCGCCTGCCACTCGGCCCAGGTCTTCTGCGCCATTCGCTCCAGGATCCGCGCCCGCAGCTCCCGGAGCTTGTCGGGATCGGTGCCGCCCGCGCCCATCGACTCGCGGTAGCTCAGGCCGGGGTCGAGATCGATCAGGCGGAAGAAGGTCTCGAACAGCGCGGGGCCGTTCTGGGCGAACTGCAGCCACACCCCGTCCGCCGTGCGGGCGATGCTGTAGGGCACGAAGGGCGAGTCGCCGTGCCGCAGCTCTCCGGTCATGCCGGGCAGCCAGTGCGTCATGTCGTAGACGCTCAGCGCCTGGGCCAGGCTGGTCTCCAGTCGCTGTCCGCGGCCCGTGCGCTCGCGCTCGCGCAGCGCGGCGAAGACCCCCTGCAGCGCCAGCATGGCCGCGCCGTGCGCAACCACCGGCGCGGCCGCGAAGGCCGGACGCTCGCCGCCGAAGAGCACCGAGAACTCGTACATGCGGCCGCCCTTGGCGGCCATCACGCCGTCGTAGACGGGTACGTCGCGATACGGGCCGCGCGAGCCGAAGCCGCTCAGCGCGCAATACACCAGCCCCGGGTTGGACTCCGCCAGGCTCTCGTACTCCAGGCCGAAGCGCTCCACGCTGGCGGGCTTGAGTCCCAGCAGCGCGACGTCCGCCTCCGCGGCGAGTTCCCGCACGCGCCGCCGGCCCGCGGGGTCGCCCAGGTCGGCCAGCTCGCTCTGCTTGCCGCGCGACCACATCCGGAAGGCGGGCCGGGCGCGCAACGGGTCGCCCCCGGGCGGCTCGATCCGGATCACCTCGGCGGCGTTGTCGGCCAGCACCATCCCGGCGACGGCCAGCGAGACGCTGGATCCCAGCTCGAGCACGCGCAGGCCCGCCGCGACGCCTTGCCCGCCTTCCGCTGCCGGGTTCGCTACCATCGGCCGAGCATACCACCGGCCCGCGGCGGACCCTCCGGCCGGCGGCGCTATCCCTCCCGGACGGGACGGCCGCCGAGGACGACGTGGAACTGGCGCTCCGGGGCGTTCGCCGGCGTGCGCCGGATTCCGCCCGAGCCGTCGGGCATCAGCCAGTCGGCCCCGTCCGGCGCGAACTGCACGATGTAGGCCTTGCGGACGTCCCCGCCCACGTTCGGACCGGTGCGATGCGGGGTCAGACTGGAGAAGACCGCCACGCTTCCCGGCCGCAGCGGCACCGGGACGCCCGGGAAGTCGTCGGGCAGGCAGCGGAAGCCCAGCTCGGAGGGTTCGTGCGCGAGCGTGCCCTGGCGGTGCAGCCCCGGCGCGACCTGGGGACAGCCGTTGCGCTCGTCGGCCTCGGTCAGCGCGATCCAGCAGGTCAGGTACTGCTGCGGCTCGATGAAGGTGTATCCGTTGTCCTGGTGCCACGGGAACCCGCGGCGGTCGCCGGGCTTCTTGTAGACCGCCTGGTCCCAGTACAGCCGGACGTCGGGACCCAGCACGTCGGACGCGATCTCGCGCAGCGGAGCCGAGCGGACGAAGTCCCGGAGCCGCTCGGAGCGCGCGACCAGGTGGGCCGAGAAGGTGAGTTCGCCCGCGCGGCCGATGAACGCCCGGCCGCCCTCCTGCTCAGCCAGGAACGCCTCCGTCTCGCGCTCGAAGGGATCGATCTCGGCGATCAGGCGCTCCACCTCGTCGGGGGAGAACGCGTCCTCGAACGCGAACCAGCCCTGCGCGTTGTAGAGCTCGGCCTGCGCCGGGGAGAGCCGGCGGAAGGGGGCCCGGATCGGCCGCCAGTCGAAGCCGCGATTGAGTTTGTGGCGGGGGTGGTTCACGGTCTCTCGCTCCCATCCGATGTCCGAGACTCCAATGCCCCAGACTCGCCGGGGGCGGGAATCTCCCGGGCCGACGCCGCGTCGAGCCCGACCGAATAGACCACCGGCCGCGGCTCGCGGATCCACGCGCCCGCGTGGCGCACCTCCAGCAGCTCGCGCCGGGCCGGGATCTCGATGCGGCTCGACTCGCCCGGCTCCAGAGTCGCCCGCCGGAAGCCCAGCAGGCGTTTCGGGGGACGCTCGAACGACGACCCCGGGACCGCGCCGTAGAGCTGCACGACCGTCGAGCCCGCCCGCTCGCCGGCGTTCCGCAGTGTCACCTCGGCGCGGTCGTCCCGCATCTCCGCCGCGTCGATCTCGAAGCGGGTGTAGCCCAGGCCGAAGCCGAAGGGGAGGTGCGCTTCGACGCCGTTGCGGTCGAGCCACCACTGCCCGTGGAGCAGCTCGTACGTGGCCCGGTCGGCGTCGGGATCGAAGGGCACCAGGTCCGCTTCGCTGCGCGGAAGCGCGAACGGCAGCCGCCCGCCGGGCTCGGCCGCTCCGCTCAGGACATCCCCGAGCGCGTGGCCGCCCTGCATGCCGGGGTACCAGAGCATCAGCGCGGCGGAGACGCGCTCCAGCCAGGGCATGACGACCGCGCTCCCTGCGACCACCGCGACCACCACGCGGTCGGAGACGGCGGCGGCCGATTCGATCAGCGCCTCGTCTTCGGGGTGCAGGCGCAGCGAGCGCCGGTCCCCGCCCGAGACGAACGCTTCGTCCTGGGCCGGGGTCTCGGAAGCGGCCGGTGGCTGCACGGGCTGCGCGCCGGCCGCGGACGCGAAGACGGGATGGTCGGCCGGCGGGAACAGGTGCGAGAGATTCTCGAACTCGCGCGGGTCGATGTACTCGCCCTCGTCCTCGGCGCCGTAGCCGACCACCACCAGCGCCAGATCCGCCCCCTCGGCGATCGACGCGTCGCTCTCGGAGTGCCGGACGCGGGCCTCCGGATAGGCCGCCCTGACGCCGTCGAGCGCGGTGACGACGTCGGGTTGCCGTACGTTGCTGCTGCCCCCGTCTCCCAGGTTCGGCTGGCCGGCGAGCCGGCCGACCACCGCGATCGTCCGCACGCCCGCCGGATCCGCGGGCAGGGTCGGACCCCGGTTGCGCAGCAGGACCGTGCAGGCGCTCGCCGCCTCGCGCGCCAGCGCGCGGTGCTCGGGACAGGCGACGGCCTCGGGCCGCGGCTCCTGCTCTTCCAGGGGCGCGAAGCGCAGCAGCGTTGCGAGCGTTTCGGCGACCCTCCGGTCGACGGCGTCGATCGACAGCTCTCCGCGCTCGAGCGCCTCCGGCAGCGCGACCGCGCGCTGCTGCCGGTGGGGCATCTCGACGTTGCAGCCGGCTTCGACCGACTTGGCCGGATCGCGCAAGCCCAGGGTGAAGTCCGTGATCACGAATCCGTCGAAGCCCCACTCCTCGCGCAGGATCGACGTCAGCAGCGTGCGGTTCTCGCCGCACCACTCGCCGTTGACGGAGTTGTAGGCGCTCATCGCGCTGGCGACGCCGGCCTCGACCACCCGCTTGAAGTGCGGCAGGTAGACCTCGTGCAGGGCGCGTTCGCCGGCGCGGACGTCGATCCGGAAGCGGGCGTTCTCGATCGAGTTCAGCGCGAAGTGCTTCATGCACGCCATCACGTGCCGCTGCAGGCCCTGGGTCAGGGCGGCCGCCATTTCGCCCACGTGGTGCGGGTCCTCTCCGTAGGTCTCCTGCGCGCGGCCCCAGGCGGGGTGCCGCAGCAGGTTCAGGCACACGGCGCCGGTGTAGTTCGCCCCCTGCGCCCGCAGCTCGAGACCGATCGCGGCGCCGATGCGGCGTTCCAGCTCGGGATCGAAGCTGGCTCCGCGCGCCATCGAGACCGGGAAGGCCGTCGCCGCGCCGATCACGCAGCCGCGCGGCCCGTCGCCGAAGCGGAAGCCCGGAATCCCCAGCCGCTCGACCCGCGCGGCGGGGAACGGCCGGGCGTTGTAGTGGTCGGCCAGCTCGACGATTCCGGGCCAGAAGGGAATGTCTCCGTCCAGGCACCCGAGCTTTTCGTCGAGGCTCATGCGGGAGACCAGGGCCCGCGCCTGCTCGAGCGCGTCGGCTCCGCGGGCGACGCTGGCGGCGGCTTCGGCGAATGCGGACATGGGATCGGCTCCGGGAGCTCGCGGGGCCGGCCGGGGACCTCCGCGGCGCCGAGGCAGCCGGCCGGCCCACGGCCCGGTCATGGTGTCAGCCCCGTCGGGGGGCGACAAGCAGCCGCCGGCCGGACTCCGCGGGATGGGTCGCGAGGGACGCGGCCCGGGGTGAGACACTTCGCGCCGGGCCGCCGCACGGTTGGCCCGCGGACACGGAGGAGTCGAGCGTGGAAGATCTCCAGGGCAAGGTGGCCGTGGTCACCGGAGGGGCGAGCGGCATCGGCAGCGGAATCTGCCGCGTAATCGCGCGCGAGGGCCTGTCGGTCGTGGTGGCCGATCTCGATCTGGAGCGCGCCGGCCGGCTCGCGGGCGAGTTGAGCGGCCAGGGGGCCAAGGCGGTTCCGGCCCAAGTGGATGTCTCCGAGTACGCTTCGGTGGAGGCGCTGGCCGAACGCGCGCTGGGCGAGTTCGGCGCGGTCGATCTGGTCTGCAACAACGCCGGGGTCTACATCGGCGGACCGATGGACGACCTGACCCCGGACGACTGGCGCTGGGTGATGTCGGTCAACCTGGACGGGGTGTTCTACGGCTGCCGGGTGTTCTCCCGGATCCTGCTGGAACAGGGCCGCGGCGGACACATCGTCAACACCGCCTCGGTCGGAGGATTCCTGAGTCACGGCGAGGGCGCCGCGTACGCCGTCAGCAAGTACGGAGTGGTGGCCCTGTCGGAGTCGCTGAGAGAGCAGCTCAAGCCCCACGGCATCGGCGTCTCGGCGCTGGCCCCGGGTCCGGTCCGAACCGCGCTTTCCGACTCGGACGAGCGGCGGCCGGAGGCCCTGGCCGACGCGGGCAACAAGTCGGCCGTGCTGTGGGAATTCATCAAGCACGGCATCGAGCCGGTCGAGGTGGGCGAGTTGGTGCTGCGCGGCGTGCGCGACAACGCCGCCTACATCTTCACCGATCCGTCCTTCCGCAAGCCGTTCGAGGAGCGCTTCGTCAGGATCCTCAACGACTTCGACCGGCTGGACTGATCCGCCAGGATGAAGCGCTCGCGGTACTCGCGGAAGTCCTGCGCGAGCTGCTCCGGCGTGAAGCCGAACTTCTCCGGCGTGTACTCGTGCGGCGGACGATTCTCGCGCCGGTTCTCGCTCGCCCACCGCGCCACCTGCGCCGCGGCCTCGTCGGTCAGAGGCCGCCCCGTCGCCTGATAGATCTTGCGCACCTGACCCACCGGGTCGGCCGCGACCTCGCGGTAGTTGATGTCGATGAAGCGGTCCGGGTAGTGACGCTCGCGCATCTCCAGCGCGTGCAGCAGAGCGCGCCGCCAGTTCTCGCCCCAGAGTTCCCCGCAGCGGACCGGGTCCGGAGCGTCGCAGCCGAGCTGCCACAGGAAGTACTCCAGGCTGCAGTACGACGGGATGGTCTCCAGCGGGTCCCGGTGCGTCTGCACCACCCGCGCCTCGGGGAAAGTCTCGAAGAGCAGCTCGACGACCCCCAGGTGGTAGGGCGCCTTCAGCACCCAGCTCGTGGCCTCGCTGCCGGCCCGGCGCTTCTGCCACTGCAGGAAGCGCAGCATCTTCTTCAGGAACTCGTAGGCGGGCCGGCGGTCCTGCTCGCGCTGCCAGCGGCCGAACTCCGGCACGTACGCCTGCGCCTCGGGCATCCACACCAGGAAAGTGGACTCCATCAGCATGATCTCTTCGTCCGGCCCCTTCGGGTCCCAGGGATGGGTCGTGGCCAGTTCCGGCACGGCTTCGAGGGTCAGGCGGATCTCCTCTTCGGCCGCGGCGATGCGCGCGTCGACCCCCGTCCAGTCGTTGTCCGGGAACGGCGCCGGGTGGCGGCACTCGTACCAGAGCACCGCCAGGCTGGCGGGGTCGCTCGCCAGCAGGCGGTGCAGCATGGTCGTGCCGGTGCGGGGCAGGCCGCAGACCACCACCGGCACGTGGATCTCCTCGTCCAGGATCTCCGGGTGGCGCGTCAGCCAGTCCTCGATCCTCAGGCGGTTGACCAGCAGGCCCACCGTGCGCTCGCGCTGGGAGGTGCGTCCCGCTTGGTTGAGGTCCGCCTCGGTCTCGAAGGCGCGCAGCATGTGCCGCATCGGATCCAGGAAGGACTCGTCGCCGAAGTCGGACAGGCCGCTGCGCTGGCGCGCCTCGGCGACGATGGAGTCCGCATCCAGACTCCGGGGGTCGAAGGACGGTTCGCTCATGAATTTCCTCCAGGACTTCGGGGCGCGGCTCCGGACTTCACCACGGCGGAGGCTGCGACCAGGCGTCGATGTAAGTGGTCTCGCTGCTCTTCAGCCGCGGCGTCGGGCCGAAGCGCCCCCGGGGGTAGCCCAGCGGGATGCAGCCGTGGAACTCTACCTTTTCGGGCACGCCGAAGAGCGCATAGACCCGCTCCATCACCTGCGGATGGAGCGTGGTCAGGGTGGAGCCGATGCCCAGCGCGCGCGCCGCCAGCATCAGGTTCTGCATCGCGGGCAGGACCGAGTGTCCCATGCCCGGGTAGATCCCGAAGGCGAGCACCACGACCGGGGCGTGGCGGATCTCGTCGGCCAGCAGGGCGGCCATGCGGAACACGGAGTCGGCGGGGATGTCCTCGCGCCGCGTCCACGGCCGGCCCTCGTCCCGGCGCTTGGCCCACCAGGCCTCCCGGTAGAGTTCTCCGAAGGCCTCCACCCGCGCCCGGTCCCGGACCGCCAGGAAGCGGGCCGGCTGCATGTTGCCGCCGTTGGGCGCCTTGGAGGCGGCGTTCAGCAGGATCTCGAGCTGGGACTCGGGGATCGGGTCGGGCTTGAGCCGGCGCATGGCGCGCTGGGTGAACATCGCTTCGCCGAGGGACAGCGAAAGCTCGAGCGGCGGATCGAGTCGGACTTCGCTCATGCGCCCCTATTCTGCACCGCCGAGCCCTGCCTGACACACGCGGCGCTCCTCCCCGGTCCCCGGGGAGCCCGGGCCGGCGGGGGCGCGCGTGACGTATGGTGTCGGCATGGATCGGGGTGTGGCCTTCGTAACGGGGGCGAGCCGGGGGATCGGCCGGGCCGTCTGTCTGGCTCTGGCGGACGCCGGCTTCGACATCGTGGCCTCAGCCCGCAGCCTGCGCGAGGGCGAAAGCCCCGACCGCGCCCCCGAGGGGAATCCGTTTCCCGCCCGCTGCGAGCGGACGGAGGGCGCGGGCGGCGCGCCCTGGCGCTGCCCCTCGACCTGTGCGACCGGAGCTCCGCGGTCGCGGCGCTGGAGCGGGCGCTCGACGAGTGGGGTCGGATCGACGTGCTGGTCAACAACGCGGTGTACGTCGAGCCGGCCTCGACCGTGCCCCTGCTGGAAGCGGACCCGGAAGGACTGCTGCGCCTGCTGGACGCCAACGTCGTCACCCAGACCGTCCTGGCGCAGCGCGCGGCCGAGCACATGCTCGACCGCGGCGGCGGCCGGATCGTCAACATGGTGTCGATCTCGGGGCGCGAGGACCCGCGCGGTCCCGCGGGCCAGGGCGGCTGGGCCTACGGCTACGCGATCCACAAGGCGGCGCTGATGCGCATGGCGGGCGTGCTCCAGGTCGAGCTGGGAGAGCGCGGGATCGTCGCCTTCAGCCTGGAGCCCGGCGGGGTCCTGACCGAGGCCGTCAAGTCGATGTTCCCGCTCGACGTGCTCAAGAAAACCTTCGAGCGGGGGGACTATCTGGTCACCGAGGACGTTCCCGCCCAGGCCGTCGTCTGGCTGGCCAGCGCTCCCGAGGCGGCCGAGCTCTCCGGCCGGATCATCGACGCCGAGACCCTGTGCCGCGAACGCGGCCTGCTGCCCGACGACCGAATCGTGATGCAGCTCGACTGAGCGGGAGGAGGAGTCCGAAGGATTCAGTCGGGCAGGCCGTGGCCGATCACCCGGGTCACGCCGCGCTCGGCCAGGGCGGCGATGCGGGCGTCGTCGTAGCCCAGCTCGCGCAGCACGGCCGTCGTGCGGGCGCCCAGTTCGCCGGCCGGACGGACCGGGGTGGGGCCGTCCCCGAACTCGATCGCCGGGCCGGCGCGCCAGGAGCGCGGCGTGCCGGGCTGGGCGGCCTCCACCGCGACGCGGTTTTCGCGGCAGTGCGGGTGGCCGAGCATGAAGTCCTCGTGTTCGATGCCGTCGGCGCGCACGGCGGGAACTCCGGCCTGCCGCAGGCGCGACTCCCACTCGTCCGCGGGACGCCGGGCGAAACGGGCGGCCAGTTCACGGGCCAGTTCGGCGTCGTTCCGCCCGCGCGCGGGCGGGTCGGCGAAGCGGGGATCCTGGGCCAGCCCCGGATCGACGCCCGCGCACAGCGCCCGCCACTCGCGCGGGCGGTGGCACTCCAGATAGATCCAGCCGTCGGCGGTCGGGTAGAGGCGGTGCAGCGCCCCGAAGCCGTGCTGTCCGCGGTCGGGCATGCGGTCCTGCTTGCCCGGGTACTGCAGGCTCCACTCCGACACCGCGTAGGCCATCGAGGTCAGCATGGTGGTCTCGACGTACTGGCCTTTTCCCGTGCGTTCGCGGGCGTGCAGGCCGACCAGCGCGCAGGCGGCGGTCGCCAGAGCGGCGGCCGGGTCCGCGAAGGTCCGGTTCCGCGGCGGGTTGTCCCGGCCCGACTCGATGATCCCGCAGCCGCAGATGGCGTTCGGCGAGGAATGGAAGCCGGCCTTGTGCGACCAGGGACCGGCGCTGCCAAAGCACGATCCGTACACGTAGACCAGCCGCGGGTTGAGCGCGTTCAGCGTCGCGTAGTCGATCCGCAGACGCTCCGGTGTACCGGGGCGGAAGTTGTGGATGAACAGGTCCGCGCTCCGGACCAGTTCGTGGACGATCTCGCGCCCCTCAGGAGTCTTGAGGTCGACCGCCACCGACTCCTTGCCGACCATCGCCTTGGACCAGGTCCGGGTCCAGTTGCGGCGCCCCGGGTCGCCCGCGCTCGGCTCGATCTTGATCACGCGGGCGCCGGCCTCGGCCAGCAACGTGGCGGCGAAGGGCGTGGCGTAGAAGTAGCCGCACTCGACGATCGTGACGCCTTGCAGCGGGCCGCCGACGGGGTCCGCGTCTGCCGGGGCGGATCCCTCGTCGCTGCCCGCCACCCTCTCCTTCGCCGCGGCCTCGAGCAGCTCGGCGGTGTGTTCGCCGAGGCGCGGCGCGGGCGCGCCGATCTCCGCGGGCGTCGCGGAGAAGCGGGCCAGCGGACCGACCTGCAGGGTGCGGCCGACCTCCGGGTCGATCACCTCCCGGGCGCGGCCGTTGAGCGCGGTCTGCGGGTGTTCGAGGAACTCGGCCGCGGTCAGGAACGGATCGCCCCCGATGTCGTTGGCGGAGAAGATCTCCATCCACTCGTCCGCGCTGCGCTCGCGCATCTTTTCGCGGATCCGCTCGATGACCTCCCGCATGCGCTCCTCGCTGGGGAACAGGTCCGGCATGTGCCGGAGATCGGGGGCGTCGAGCAGCTCTTCGAGTCCCAGCGCCTTGAGCCAGTTCCGGTAGAGGTGCGGCTGGCGGCTGCACATCTGGATGAAGCGCCCGTCGCGCGTCGGGGCGGTCATGAACGCGACCTCCATCACCCCGAAGACCTGGCCGGGCTTGACTTGGTGGGTGCGGTTGCCCGGACCGAGCGTCATGTCGTAGACGGACAGGGCGGCCAGCAGGCTGGTGTGCAGGCGCTGGCCGGGCCCGCTGCGCCCGCGCCGCCAGAGCGCCGCGAGCAGGCCCTGGGCGGCGAGCATGCCGGCGCCGTAGCTGGCGATCGGGACCGGCGTGAAGATCGGTCCCTTGCGGAACCCCGGCTGGGCGTGCATCCGCCCGGCGCGGGCGGACACGATGCCTTCGTAGCCGGGCAGGTCGCGCAGCTCCCCGCGCTCGCCGAAGCCGCTGATCGAGGCGTAGACCAGCCGCGGGCAGCGGGGGCGCAGCGTCCGGTAGTCGATCCCCAGCCGCGCGGCCGCGCCCGGGCGCAGGCACTCGATCATTCCGTCCGCGCCGGCCGCCAGCCGGACGAAGTTTTCGCGCCCGCCGGATTCGCGCAGATCGAGCACGACGCTCTGCTTGCCGCGGTGCCACACCCGAAAGCCCGGACGCCCGCGGTCGGGGTCGCCGCCGGGCGGCTCGACCTTGACCAGCTCGGCGCCGTTCTCGGCCAGCACCATGCCCGCCATGGCGCCGGCCGCGCCCGAGCCGACCTCCAGGATCCGCAGTCCGTTGAGTGCCGCAGGCATGCGCTGGCATAGTCTCCCGGATCTTCGAGGGGTGGCGCAATGAGCGAGCGAGAGCGGCCCGTGCGCAGCCTGCTTTTCGTGCCGGGCAATCGCGAGTCCTGGATGCGCAAGGCCCTCGGCCTGGACGCCGACGCGCTGGTCTTCGATCTGGAGAGCGCCACGCCGAGCGGCCGGGCGGACGAGGCGCGATCGCTGGTGCGCGGCGTGCTCGACACGCCGCGGCCCGAGCGGCCGCTGCTCTTCGTCCGCGTGCGCGACGCCCGCTCCGCGGAACTGGAGGGCGACCTCGAAGCGGTCGTCTGCGAGGGTCTGAGCGGCGTCCTGCTGCCGCAGGTCATCGGCCCCGAGGATGTCCGCCGCCTCGACCAGGCCCTCGGCCGCCGCGAGCGCGAAGCCGGGCTGGAGCCGGGGCGGACCCTGGTGATGCCGCTGGTCGAGACGGCCCAGGCGGCGCGGCAGGCGTACGAGATCGCGCTCGCCAGCCCGCGGATCGCCTACATGGGCGGGGGAGTGTCGCGCAACGGGGACATCGCCCGCTCGCTCGGCTACCGCTGGACCCCCGAAGGCCTGGAGACCCTCTTCCTGCGCTCCAAAGTCCTGCTGGACGTGCGCGCGGCGGGCGTCTTCAACCCGATCAGCGGGCTCTGGGGCGCGGTCGAAGACCTGGAAGGGCTGCGCGCGTTCGCCGAGCAGTCGCGCGATCTCGGCTACCAGGGACTGATGGCGATCCATCCCTCGCACCTCGACGTCATCCACCAGGTGTTCACGCCCAGCGGCGAGGAGATCGACGAGTGGCGACGAGTGATCGCGGAACTCGAGGCGGCCGAAGGCGAGGGCCGGGGCGCCATCCGGCTCGACGGACGCCTGATCGACCACGCCCACGCCGAGACGGCGCGGCGCCAGCTGGAATGGGCGCGAAAGCTCGGGTTGATATGATCGGCGCATGCTGATCTCGGCCGACTCTCACGTCGTCGAGCCCTACGATCTCTGGCAGCGGGAACTCCCCGCGGGGCTGCGCGAGCGCGCCCCGAGGGCCGAGCGCGACCCGCACAACCGCCACTGGTACTTCGTCGATCCGGACGGCGTGCGGGGCGTGGACCTGACCCTGTCGGCCTCTGCGGGCATCCCGGCGGCCGAAGTCCAGTCGCGGCTCGACGCGGATCCGGACGCCGAGGTCGGCCGCGCCGGCGGGCGCGACCCGGTCGCGCGCCTGCGCGACCTGCAGCGCGACGGGACCCTCGCGGACGTGGTCTACCCGACGGCGACCCTGAGTCTGATGACGTCCGAGGACCGGCCGCTGCAGGAGGCCTGCTTCGCGATCTACAACGACTGGATCTCCGACTACTGCGCCGCGGATCGCGAGCGCCTGGCGGGGCTCGCCGTGCTGTCCACCTGGGACATCGACCAGGCCGTGCGCGAGCTGCGCCGCGCGCACGCGCTGGGATTGCGCGGCGCGGTGATCTGGACCTCGCCGCCCGAGTCGGACAGCTTCTTCAGCCGGCGCTACGAGCCGCTCTGGGAGGCGGCCGCGGGGCTGCGCATGCCGATCTCGCTGCACACCCTGGCGGGCAACCGCGCCAGCCGCGAGATCGAGCGCTACGGCGTGGACGTCGAGTCGACCTTCTTCTTCGTGTTCACCACCCGGCTGGAGCTGCAGCGCTCGCTGTGCGAGCTGGTGGTCTCGGGCGTGTTCGAGCGCCATCCCGAGTTGCGGGTGGTGGCGGCGGAGGGCGGGATCGAGTACGCGGCCACGCTCGAGCGCCGGCTCGACGGTGGCTTCGCGCGCTCCTGGGGGCGGCTCGACCACGAGCTCGAGTTGAAGCCCTCGGAGTACTTCCGGCGCAACGTGTACCTGACCTACATCTCCGACCCGGTGGGCCTGAACAACGTCCGCTTCACCGGGGCCGAACACTTCATGTGGTCGGGAGACTATCCGCACGACGCCTCGACCTGGCCGCGCTCGCCCGAGGTCATGCGCCGGGAGTGCGACGAGGCGGGGCTGGACGAGGCCGCGGTGCGCAAGCTCGGCGTGGCCAACGTCGCCGGCCTCTACGGCTTCGACCTGGAGCGCTGCGCCGAGCCGAGTCCGCGGATCGCCTCCACCGACTGAGCGGAAGCGCGGGCGCTCAGTCGTCCAGAGACTCGAACAGGTCCGGGTCGGAGCGGCGCAGGCGGCGCAGGTTCGCCTGCCACATCTGGGGCAGGAAGTGCTTCTCGTAGGCCTTGCGCCCGCGCAGCACCTCGGCCTCCGGGAACTCGCTGCCGCCCCAGCGCTCGGCCTCGAGGTGGTAGCGCGCCGCCTGTTCGAGCATCAGCGCCTTGATGGTGGCGACCTCCAGCGTTTCGGCCACCACGATCGCGCCGTGGTTCTTGATCAGGATCACGTGCTTGTCGCCCAGCTTGCGCGCCAGCGTCTCGCCCTCGACGGCCGGCCCGCTGCCGTCGTCCTCGTGAAGTACCTGGTCGGCGTAGAAGAGCACCGAGCCGGCGTTGTACATGCCGATCCGCTCGCGGCGCGTGACGAAGACGCTCAGCCAGTGCGAGTGAGTGTGGATCACCGAGCCGACGTCGGGGCGCGCCGCGTAGAGCGCCGCGTGGAACTGCGCCGCGGGCGAAGCCTCCCACGAGCCCTCGAGCGGCTCCAGGTCCAGCCCCAGGCGCACGATCCGCTCCGGCGTGGTCTCGTCGAAGTACTCGAACGGAGACATCCAGAAACTGTCTCCGCCCTCGGCGCGGGCGCTGACGTGACCGGCCACCAGGCTGTCGCAGCCGCCCCGGTACAGAATGCGGCGGGCGGCGGCGACGCGAAAGCGTGGATCGGAGATTTGCATGGCGCCCGGCCTCCCGGAATCGGGGGATTGTCCGCTGCCCCGGCCTCGTCCTCAAGCCCCTGTCCCGCGGCCGCGCCCTTGTACGCGCTCGCGGGGGTGGGCCACACTGCCGCGATGCCTCCAACTCCGACGCTGGACCGTTCGCTTCGCAGCAGCGGGATCGAGCTTCGGCCCGAGATTCCGCTGTGCCAGACCGATCTCCCGCTGGACTGGTACCAGCAGGAGTTCCGGCCCTACGCCGAGGAGTACCTGGCCCTGCCGGACCGCACGCCGGAGAGCGTGCTGCCGTGGATGGACGCTTACGTGCTGCCCGCTCTCGACGCGCTGGGCGACAGCGTGATGCTGCTCGCGCACTACTACATGGGCGGCGAAATCGTGAAGCTGGTCGAGCGCTACGGCGGGCGGGTCGCCGACTCCTACCAGCTGGCGCTGCAGGCGACCGCCCACCCGGAGAAGAAGATCTTCGTCGAGTCGGCGGTGCACTTCATGGCCGAGGCGATCGCGCTGCTCGCCTCGCCCGACCAGCAGGTCTGGATCACCAACCCCAAGTCCGGCTGCACGATGGAGATGATGGCCAAGGAGTTCATGCTCTCCCCGGCGTTCGAGCGGCTGCACGGGCGCTACGGCGACGACCTGCTGGTGGTGGCGTACATGAACACCTCGGGGCGCGTGAAGGCGCTCGCCGGCCGGACCGGGGGCGCGGTCTGCACCAGCTCCAACGCCGGCCGGATCATGCGCTGGGCGCTGGACCAGGGCCGCAAGATCTTCTTCGTGCCCGACCAGCACCTGGGACGCAACGTGGCCGCCCAGGTCGGGATGGACCCGGGTCGCGTCGCGCTGCTCGGCGGCGGTCACGCCGGCGCCGAGCTGGAGCCGGCCGAGCTGAGCGCGCTCGACTCGGCCGACCTCTTCCTGTGGGGGTCTTTCTGCGGCGTCCACACCGTGTTCGAGCCGCGGCACGTCGACTACTGGCGCGGCCGGGGATACCGCATCGTGGTCCACCCGGAGACCCCCCGCGAAGTCGTCGAGATGGCGGACGGAGCCGGCTCGACCAGCTACCTGTGGGACCACGTGATGGACGCCCCGGCCGGCAGCCGCTTCGCGGTGGCCACCGAGGGCCACTTCGTGGCGAACCTGCGCGAGCAGTCCGCCCTGCGCGGCGTCGAGGTGGTCCACCTGGCGGACGTCCCGGACGGCGACGACGCGGGCTGCGGCTGCGCGACCATGTCGCGCAACGACCCGCCGCATCTGGTGGCGACGCTGGACCTGCTGCGCCGGGGCGAGGCGCCCGACCTGAACCGCGTGCTGCCCGGAGACGCGGTCGACGAGGTCACCGGCTGGAGGGAGAGGCTCGACCCCGAGGGCCGCGAGCGGGTCCGGCAGGAAGCGCGCCTGGCCCTGGAGCGGATGATCGAGATCACGGAGAGCTGAGCTCGCCCTCCGCCTCCTCCGTTCCCTGTTCCGGGACGTCTTCGCCGTTTTCGTCGCTGTCCATCCGGCGCAGCTCCTCTTCGATCCGGCGCAGCTCCTCGTCGCGGGTCTCGCCGCCGCGTTCTTCGCGCTCGATCTGCTCGAGCTGCTTTTCGATCTCGAGCAGCTCCTCTTCGCGCGTGAGCTGGCGCTCCTCGCGCTCCTCCGGGGTCGGTTCGAACTCGCGCAGGGCCTCGGGCACTTCGCCCTCGCTGGTCGGGAACCAGGCCCCGTCCCAGGTGAACGCGATGAACCATTCGTCGTTCCAGTAGCGGAACCAGCGCTCCCGGGAGACGGAGTAGTAGACGTCGAGCTCCTCGCCCACCACGACCCTGCGGATGTCGTCGAAGCGCGTCGGCTGCAGCTCCGGCGGGGTGGGCGACTCGATCCGGTCGGGAGTGTCCGGAATCTCCTCGGCGGGCCGCTGGGCGACGACGCAGCCGGCCGCCAGGATCGCGGCCAGCAGGGCGGTGGCAAGCTTCATTCGGTTTCTCCCGCCGCGGGCAATGCTTCGCCAGCCGATCTAAGCGCCGCCGGCTGCGGATGCAAGTCTAAAGCCCCGCGCGGGACACTGCTCCGCCAGCGGCGCCCCGCCGCCCGAGCCCCTAGAATGCGGGCCCTCGACGACACCGGGAGAGTTCGTGAGGACGATCGAAAGTTCGGGCGCGCCCGCGCCCGTGGGACCCTACGCCCAGGCCGTCGTGCACGCCGGAGTGGCCTATCTCGCGGGACAGGTCCCGCTCGACCCGAGCACGGGCGAGCTGGTGGACGGCCCGATCGAAGCTCAGGCGGAGCGCGTGCTTCTCAACCTCGAGGCCGTGCTGGGCGCGGCCGGCTCGGGTTGGGAGCGGGTGCTGAAAGTCAACGTCTACCTGGCGGACCTGGCGGACTTCGCCGCCTTCAACGCCGTCTACGCGCGCTTCCTGGGCGACGCCAGGCCGGCTCGTTCGACCTACCAGGTCGCCGCGCTGCCCCTGGGGGCCCGGATCGAGATCGACGCGATCGCCGCCGCGGACTCCTGACGGCGGCGAAAGATCCGGCCCCGAACCGTCCGCGCGGCCGGACCGAGGCATGTGGGGCGGCGGGAGGAAGGATGCGGGAACCCAAGCGGGACGGGGAGCGGCCCGGGCGCGTCGGGCTGGTCGGGATCGGACGCATGGGGGGCCTGATGCTGCGCTGCCTGCGCCGGCACGGTTTCGAGGCCGCGGTCTTCGACGTGCGCGAGGAAGCGCTGGCCGCCTTCGCGGGCGACGGCGGAGTGCACCCGGTCTCGGATCCCCGCCAGGTCGCCGAATTCGCCGACGTGGTCGGCGTGGTGGTCTTCGACGACGCGCAGGTCCTCGAGGTGCTGGAGGGCGAGGGCGGGATCCTGGCGGCCGAGGGCGATCCCCCGGTGATCCTGGTTCACTCGACCGTGACGGCGGCGGGCCTGCGGCGGGCGCACGCGGCCGCCGCGGAGCGCGGATTTCCGCTGCTCGACGCCGCCGTGAGCGGAGGCACCAGCGAACAGCAGGAGGCGGGCGACCTGTGCGTGATGGTCGGCGGAGATCCCGCGGCGCTGGAGCGCGCCCGACCCGTGCTGCAAACCTACGCGGGGCTGATCGAGCACGTGGGTTCGCTCGGGAGCGGGCTCGACGCCAAGCTGGTGCGCAATCTGGCGTCCTTCGCCAGCGTTGCCAGCGCCTACCAGGCCTTCGAGCTGGGCCACTGGCTGGGCATCGACGCGGAGACCGTCTCGCGCATCCTGGAGCACACCCAGGTGGTCAGCGGAAACACCCGCGCGATCGTCGCCGCCCGGCCGCCGGGCCAGGCCATCGACGCGCAGGGCGATCCCCAGCTCGCGGAGCAGGTGCGCTACCTGGGCGAGGTGGCCCGCAAGGACCTGGAGGCGGCTCGCGCCCGGGCGGCCGAGGTGGATCGGGACCTGCCGCTGGCGGAGGCGAGCCTCGAAACTCTGGCGCGCGCCTACGGCGGGCCGCGGCGCTCCTGAGAGCGGGGGATCCGGCCCCCGGCCGTGCGAAGGCGTGTTGCGGGGGGAGCGCCTGCCGGTACTCTTGCCGGCGCGGGGGGCGGTTGCCTGAAAAAGTCCACATGACCCGCCAGGGCTACGCGAAGGCCGTGGCGGAGCTGAAGCAGCTCAAGGGAACCGACCGCCCCGCCGTGGTCGACGAGATCCGGCGCGCGAGGGAGCACGGGGACCTGTCCGAGAACGCCGAGTACGACGCCGCCAAGGAACGCCAGGGCATGATCGAGGCGCGCATCCGGCAGCTCGAGGACCGCGTCGCGCGCGCCGAGGTGGTCGAAACCGGCGGTCCCCCGCCGGACCGCGTGCGCTTCGGCACGACCGTCGCGCTGGAGGACCTCGACTCCGGCGAGTCCGTCCGCTACACGCTCGTCGGCGAGGAAGAGGCCGACGCCGGCAGCGGCCGTCTCTCGGTCGCCAGCCCGATCGCCCGGGCGCTGATCGGCAAGGCGGTGGGAGACACCGCCACCGTCCGGGTCCCGGCCGGAACCCGGGAGTTCGAAGTGCTGGAAATCGTCTTCGAGTGAGGCAGCGACGATGACGGACGCCCCCCGCCACACCCGGCTGCTGATCGTCGGCAGCGGTCCCGCCGGCTACACGGCCGCGATCTACGCGGCCCGCGCCCAGCTCTCGCCGGTGGTGGTCGCCGGCATGGCCTTCGGTGGCCAGCTCATGCTCACGACCGACGTGGAGAACTACCCCGGGTTCCCAGAGGGCGTGACGGGACCCGAGATGATGGAGATGTTCCAGAAGCAGGCCGAGCGCTTCGGGGCCGAAATCCTGATGGAGGACGCCACGGAGGTCGACCTGAGCCGGCGGCCGTTCCAGGTCCGGACCGACGGCGGAGGCTTCACGGCGGACGCGCTGATCGTCGCCACCGGCGCATCGGCGCGCTGGCTCGGTCTACCGTCCGAGCAGGAGTTCATGAACCGCGGGGTGTCGGCCTGCGCCACCTGCGACGGCGCGCTGTACCGCGACAAGCCGATGGCGGTCGTGGGCGGCGGCGACACCGCGATGGAAGAGGCGCTCTTCCTCACCCGCTTCGCGACCGTCGTCTACGTGATCCACCGGCGAGACGAGCTGCGGGCCAGCCGGATCATGGCCGAACGCGCGCGCCGCCATCCCAAGATCGAGTTCGTCTGGAACAGCGTGGTGGAGGAGATCGTCGGCGACGCCAGCGGCGTCACCGGGGTCCGGATCCGCGACGTGCGCGGCGAGCGGACGCGGACGCTCGACGTCCAGGCGTGCTTCGTGGCGATCGGGCACCAGCCCAACACGGAGCTCATCGCGGACGTGCTGGAGACGCATCCCAACGGCTACCTGGCGGTGCAGACCGGCTCGACGCGCACCAACGTGGAAGGGGTGTTCGCCTGCGGCGACGTAATGGACGCCACCTACCGCCAGGCCGTCACCGCCGCCGGGACGGGCTGCATGGCGGCGCTCGACGCCGAGCGCTGGCTGGCGGCCGGCGAATAGTCCGCGGGCGCGTGCGCGTCGAATTCGACCGCTCCAGCCTGATCGTCGACGGCCGGCGCCGCCTCGTGCGCTCCGCCGCGCTGCACTACTACCGGCTTCCGGGCGAGTCGCTCCGGCGCGAGGCGCTGGAGCGCTTTCGGGACGCCGGTCTGAACGCGGTCACGCTTCCCTACGCCTGGAACTACCACTCGCAGCGCCGCGGGGACTACGACTTCGCGGGCGACCGGGACGTGGACCGGCTGCACGACCTGATCGAGGAGGCGGGGCTCTTCCTGATCGCGCGTCCCGGGCCGTTCGTGGGAGGCGGGATCGACCTCGGAGGATTGCCCGCCTGGCTGTTGACGGAGCCGGACGCGACCCTGCGCTGCCGCGATCCGGCGGGCTACGTCGAGTCGCCGGCGTACCTGTCGGCGGCCCGGGAGTGGTTCGAGCAGATCGTCCCGCGCTTGGCCGCGCGCCCGAACCTGATCCTGGTGGAGCTGGAGCACGGCTATCGCGTCCCGGGCGAGTTCGCCCGCGTGACGGGTCCCGCCGCCGATCTGGCGCTGCGCTGGTTCGGCTCGCCGCGCCTCGAACGCTGGCTGCTGCGGCGTCCGTTCCGTCGGCTTCTGCGCCCGCCGGCCGACCCGCCCGGCAGTCTGGGACAGACCAGCGGCTACATGCGCTCGCTGGTGCGTTGGTCGCGGGATCTGGGAGTGACCGTCCCCCTGGTCCACGCCGACTCCAATCCGGGGGCGGGACGTCAGACGGACGTCGACCTGCCCGCCCAGATCGCCGCGTTCGCGCACCCGCGGCGCGACTGGCGCGGCCGGCCGCACCGTTTCGACCGCGCGCTGAGAGACCGCGAGGGGCTCGAACGGCACGCGCCGGACGCTCCGCTGCTGTACGCCGAGCTGCAGACCCACCTGCCCCAGCCCTGGGGCGGAGAGGACGCCGAAACGCTCGCCGGCCGGATCGGCGCCGAGGGCGTGGACTCGATGACCAAGGCGGCTCTGGAGCAGCGGGCGTGCCTGTGGAGCTACTCGCTGCTCTGCGCCGGCATCACGCCGGGCTACATGAGCAGCCCCGACGCGGTCACGCTTCACGACGGCGGCGCGCCGGTCGCCGCGGCCGGCCGCCCGCGCGAAGCCTACGCGGCGATCCGGGAACTCAACCGCTTCCTGGCTCCGTTCGAGTCGGACTTGATGCAGGCGGGTCCGGTGCAGGCGCGGGGCGAGTGGTGTCCCCAGCACCTGGGGACGCTGGAGGGTTCGGGGCGCCGTTTCGCCTTCCTGCGCAACGACACCGGCGTTCCCGTGCGGGTGCCGACCCCCGAGGCGGAGCGCAGCGAGCTCGGCGCCTGGGAGAGTCAGATCCGCGTCTATGGCCCGGGCCGAGAGCTGGAAGGGGTCAGCCCGCTGCCCGCCGCGCCGGCGGTCCGGGCGGGTCCGCCGCCGCTGCCGGAGCTCGAACGCTGGAGCCTGGCCTCCGCCAGCCCCCAGCTCGACCCCGCCTACGACGACGAGGCCTGGGACGAGATTCCCGCGGAGCGGCTGGAGCGGGGCCGCATGGACCTCGACGACCTGGGACTGCACTACGGCTTCGTCTGGTACCGCGGAACCTTCGCCGGCCCGCTTGACCGGCTGAGCTTCGACGCCCGCAACTGCTACGCCGTGTGGATCAACGGCCGGCTGCTCGCCGCCGGCGATCTGTACCGCAACCCGCACGGGATCGGCCCCGACGGCGCGCGCCCCGCGTCGGTAACACTCTCCAGTGTCGACTTCAATCCGGGGCGCAACGCGCTGGTGATTCTGGTGGAGAGTCTGGGCCATCCCCAGGGGCTGGCCGACGAGCGCGGCCGCCGCGGACTGGTCGCGATCGACACCGGCGGGACGCGCATCCGCTGGCGCTACCGCGGCGGGCTGATCCGGGGAGAGCGCGGAATCACTCCGCAGGTCGCCTTCGAGTCGATCGAGCGCGGGCCTTCGCAGGACGTCGGCCTGCCCTACTCGTGGAGCGGCGAGCCCGAGGGAGTCGCCGTGTTCGAGACCCCGTTCGAACTCGACGGCGTCGACCCGAGCGTCCACAGACTGGCGCTGAGCTTCGACTCCGGGATCTGCAAGGCGAACCTCTACGCCAACGGACACCTGCTAGGACGCTACTGGCCCGAGCGCGGACCCCAGCGGCGCTTCGTCCTGCCCTGGGGAATCCTGCGCGCGGAGGCCGAGAACCAGTTGGCGGTCGTGTTGTGGAAGCGTTCCGATCGCGCCGCCCTGGGCCGGCTGCAACTCGAGGTTGTGTAGGCGCGTTGCGGGCGGTCCCGCAGGCGATACACTTTTCGGATGCCGCTGGCGAAGGAGGTTCTCCAGCGCCTCATCGAGGCGTCTCCGCACATCGTTATCGCCACCGCCTCGAACGGCACCGTCTCCTATTACAACGACGGCGCCCGCGACAACCTGGGTTACTCGCGCGAGGAGATCATCGGACGCGAGGTCCAGGTCCTGTACCCCTCGCTCGACGAGGCGCGCCGGGTCATGCGGGCCATGCGCGGCTCGGACTGCGGCGGCCCCGGGCGGCTGGAGTCGTTTCCGACCACCTTCGTCACCAAGGATGGGAGCCCGCTCCCGGTCTCCATCTCCGGCGTCATCATCAAGAACGAGCGCGGAGAGGAGGACGGCACGATCGGCTTCTCGGAAGATCTCAGTGAGATCATCCGCAAAGACAAGCTGGCGGTCCTGGGCGAAGTCACGATCGGTCTCTCGCACGAGATCAACAATCCACTGACTGCGATCGCCAATCATCTCTCGCTGCTCGAGCGCTTCGTCTTCGGGCACGAGACGTCCAAGGGGGCGGCCGACGAGCTGCAGCGCATCGCGGCGATGCGCGGCGAGGTCCGGCGCATCGAGATCCGCCTGGCGCGCCTGCGCGAGATGGCCGAGAAAGAGGACTACCGCAGCACGGACTACCTGGACGGCCAGTCCATGATCGACCTGTCGAGCGGCGAGGGGCCGCTCGCCGGACACCGCCTGCTGGTGGTCGACGACGACGACGCCGTGCGCAAATCGATCGTCGAGATCCTCGACGCCGAGGGCTGCAAGGTGGACGCGTGCTGCAACGGGCGCGAAGCCCTGGCGCGCCTGCGCGGCGACTCCTACGACCTGGTGCTCTCCGACGTGGTCATGCCCGAGATGGACGGCTACGAGCTACTGCTCGAAACGCGCCGCCTCTGCCCGCAGACGCAGGTCGTGCTGATGACGGCCTTCTACCACGACCAGAACCACATCCTGAAGCGCAGCCGGCTGCAGGGCCTCGAGGGCGTGCTGTTCAAGAAGCCGCTGAACCCCGAGCGCCTGCGCAACACGCTGGGCCGGCTTCTCACTCGGGATCGGCCAGCTCCTTCGCCACGTTGAAGAGCTTGCCGTCGTCGTCCTTGGCCAGGTAGTGATCGTCCCACTCCTGCAGGACCTGAAGCTCCGTGCCCGCGGACACCTCGACATCTTCCAGGTCTTCGCCGAGATTGGCCTGGTGCTTGAAAACGGCGTCTTCCTTGAGGGTGATGCTGTCAGGCATGGGGACCGGCTCCTTTCGGGCTGCGAGTTATAGCGCAGGCGGTCAGCGCTTGTCCGGGGGTTACGGCGTTCCCGCGAGCGCCGCGCGCCAGACGCGGCGCGCGCCCGCGGCGCGCAGGGCCGCCGCGGCCTCCGCCAGGGTCGCTCCGGTCGTCGCCACGTCGTCGAGCAGGAGCACGCGCGCTCCCGCGAGTCCGGGGTGGCCGGCCGAGAACGCCCCCGCCACGTTGCGCCGCCGCTCGGCCGGGCTGAGGCCGCTCTGGGTCGGAGTGGGCCGGGACCGCACCAGCGCCGCGCGCCAGTGGGGCAGCCCGCGGGCGCGCGCCACCCGCCGGGCCAGATCGTGGACCGGGTCCGCTCCGGTCTCCCGCACCCGCCGGCGGTGGCGGGGCACGCCCACGACCGCCTGTGCGGGCAGCGGCTCGACCCGATCCAGCAGGTAGGGCAGCAGAACGGCCAGCGCGTCGCCGCGGCCGTCGAACTTGAAGCGGCGCACCAGACGCCGGCCGACGCCTTCGTAGGCGACCCCGGTCCGGACCGCTCCCAGCGCGCGCATCTCCTTCAGACCGTCCCGACAAGGCGCGCACAGCAGGCTCTGGCCGGGCCTTCGGGGCGTGTCGCAGGCGGGGCAGACGCTGGGCGCGACCAGTTCAAGCAACTCCCGCGCCAGCCCGCGGACGGCCGCGCGCGGAGCGCTCGCGTTCACGTCGCGCCGGCGGCGTGCGGGGAATCGACGGGATCCGCCTCGTCCCAGAGCCGCTCCAGCGCGTAGAAGTCGCGCGCCTCGGGCACGAAGACGTGAACCACCACGTCGAAGGCGTCGACCAGCACCCAGCGGCAGGTCTCCAGGCCTTCCACGCGCGGGTGCTCCGAGGCGGCCCGCGAGGCCGTTTCGCGCGCGCGCTCCGCCAGCGTGCGCACATGCCGGTCCGACGTGCCCGTCGCGATCACGAGGTAGTCGGCGAAACTCGAGATCTCCGAGACGTCGAGCACGCACAGATCGTGTCCCTTGGCGTCTTCGAGGGCGCCGACGATGGCCATGGCCTGCTGCTTGGAGTTCAATCGACCTCCCGATAGAGCTGGTGTTCGTCGATGTAGCGCGCGACCTCGCCGGGGACGAGATCGTCGATCTTCTGGCCGCGCGCGATCCGGGCGCGGACGTCGCTGGCGGACAGCTCGCTGAGTTCGAACGGGAGCATCCGCAGCGCGTGGCCGGAACGGTGCCGCCAGCCGCGCGGCGCGGGCTCGAACGCGCGGGCCAGGCCGGCCGGCAGCAGCGCTTCCAGGCTGTGCGCCTGGCCGGGGCGCGGGGCGACGGCGAAGTGGGCGTAGTCGAACAGCCGCTCGAAGTCTCTCCAGGCTTCGATCTCGGCCAGTGCGTCCGCTCCGCACACGAACCAGGGCGCGCGCGCGCCGTCCCCCCCGGACAGCGCCCGCAGCGTGTCGATGGTGTAGCTGGGGCCGGAGCGGGTTACTTCGATGTCGTCCACCTCGAAGCCGGAACGGCCGCGGACCGCCCGGCGCACCATCTCCAGGCGATGCGGGGCCGGCGCGATCCCGGAGCGCTTGAGCGGAGGGTCGCCCGCGGGCACGAAGCGGACGCGCGCCAGGTCGAGTTCGCGGCGCGCCGCGTCCGCCAGCCGCAGGTGGGCCCGGTGAATCGGATTGAAGGTGCCGCCGAGGATTCCGAGGCTCACTCCTTGAGGGTTCCCTCGCCGAACGCGATGAACTTCTGCGAGGTCAGGCCCTCCAGTCCCATCGGTCCGAACCAGTGGATCTTGCTGGTCGAGATGCCGATCTCCGCGCCGAGGCCGAACTCGAAACCGTCGGCGAAGCGGGTGCTCGCGTTCACCAGCACCGAGCTGGAGTTGACGCGCCGCACGAATTCGCGGCCGCGGGTGATGTCCTGCGTGACGATCGTCTCGGTGTGGTCCGAGCCGTGCTCGCGGATGTGCTCGATCGCCTCGTCCAGCGAGTCGACCACGCGCACCGCCAGCGTCTTGTCCAGAAACTCTTCCGCCCAGTCCGAGTCGCTGGCGGGCACGGCCTTGGGAAACAGCTCCCGCGTGCGCTCGCAGCCGCGCAGCTCGACGCCCGCGCCGTCCAGTTCCGCCAGCACCTCGGCGCCGATGCCGCTCGCGACGGCGGAGTGGATCAGCAGCGTCTCGGCCGAGTTGCAGACCGACACCCGCTGGCATTTGGAGTTGAGGGCGATGTCGCGCGCCATCCCGGGCTCGGCGAACTCGTCGATGTAGACGTGGCAGACGCCCTTGTAGTGCTTGATCACCGGAATGCGCGACTGACGGGCGACGCGCCGGATCAGACTCTCGCCCCCGCGCGGCACCACCAGGTCGATCTCGTCCTCGCGCTCGAGCAGCAGGTCGACGATCTCGCGGTCCGGCAGCGGGACGAGCTGCAGCGCGTCGGCGGGCAGGCCGCTCTCTTCCAGCGTCCCGCGCAGCAGCTCCGCGATCGCCCGGTTCGAGTTCAGCGACTCCGAACCGCCCCGCAGCAGCACGGCGTTGCCGCTCTTCAGGCACAGCCCGCCCACGTCCGCCGTCACGTTGGGGCGCGACTCGTAGATCACCAGGATCACCCCGAGCGGGATGCGCATGCGCCCGACCTGCAGCCCGCTGGGACGCGTCCACATGCCGGTCACCTCGCCCACCGGGTCCGGCAGCGCCGCCACGTCGCGCAGGCCGAGGGCCATGGCCCGGACGCGCTCCGGCGTCAGCGTCAGCCGCTCGAGCGGCCGGCCCACCAGGCCGCGCACGCGCGCCGCTTCGAGGTCAAACCCGTTGGCCTCCAGCAGCTCGTCCGTGGCCCGCTCCAGACGCTCCGCCGCCCCCCTGAGGGCCGCGTTCTTGCGGTCGGAGTCGATCTCCGCGATTCGGTCCGCCGCCGCGGAGGCCCGGAGCGCGAGGTCGGCGACCAGTTCGGAATGGCTCACGGACATCTATGGTAGCTCAGCTTCGGGCCCTCCAAGCAGAATCAGATCGTCGCGGTGGATGATCTGTCCTCCGTTGGAGTAACCCAGCAGCGTGGCGATCTCGGAACTGCGCTGTCCCATGATCCGGCCCACGTCGGACGAGTCGTAGGAGATCAGGCCCCGGGCCACCTCCTCGCCGTCCGGACCGACGCAGCGCACCAGGTCTCCGACCCCGAACCGGCCCGAGACGGCCACCACCCCGGCGGGCAGCAGGCTGGCGCGCCCGCCGCGCAGGGCGCGCACCGCGCCCGCGTCCAGGCTCAGCTCGCCGCGGGGAGAGAGCGAATAGGCGATCCAGTGCTTGCGCGAAGAGATCTGCTCGAGCGAGGGCGACACCCGGGTGCCGAGGTCTTCGCCGGCGCGGATGCGCTCCAGAACGCCCTTCTGCCGGCCGTCCGCGATCACCGTCGGCACGCCGAAGTGCGCGGCGGTTCGGGCCGCCTCCAGCTTCGAGCGCATTCCGCCCGAGCCCAGGTCCGAGCCGGACCCGCCGGCCAGCTCCAGGGTCTCCGCGGTGACTTCGTCGAGCTCCGCGATGCGCCGGGCGCCGGCCTTGCCCGGCGGCCGGTCGTGGAGCCCGTCCACGTCGGTCAGCAGCACCAGCAGGTCGGCTCCGCAGCAGTTGACCACCTGCGCCGCGAGCCGGTCGTTGTCGCCGAAGCGCAGCTCTTCGGTCGCCACCGAGTCGTTCTCGTTGACCACCGGCACCGCGCCGTGTTCCAGCAGCGTTTCCAGCGTCCGGCGCGCGTTCAGGAAACGCTCGCGGTCGGCCAGGCCGGCGTGCGTCAGCAGGATCTGCCCCACGACCAGGTCCCAGCGGCCCAGGGCCCGTTCGAAGCGCCGGCACAGATCGATCTGCCCGACCGCGGCCGCCGCCTGCTTTTCCGGGATGGAGCGCGGCCGTTCCGGCAGCCGCAGCCGGCGCATGCCCAGGCCCACCGCGCCGGAGGAGACCACGACCACCTCGTGCCCCTGGCCCACCAGGGCCGCGATCTGGCGCGCCAGCTCCGAAAAGCGCCTCACGTGCACGCCCTCGCCCGGCGGAGCCAGCAGGGACGTGCCCAGCTTGACCACCCAGCGCCGCTGCCGCGCGAACTTCAGCACGACACCACCCATGCCGCCAGATCCCGCCTGAGATCGTCGAGTCCGTGGCCTCCGGCCGCCGAGATCCAGCGCGCCTCCAGCCCCGCGGCGCGGAGTTCTCCCGCCAGCCGCTGGCGTTCGGACGGGTCGGCCACCAGGTCGCTCTTGGTGATGCAGACCAGTTCGGGGCGGCGCGCCAGGTCCTCGGAGTAGGCGCTCAGCTCGCCGCGCAGCGCGCGGTAGTCCGCCAGCAGAGTGCGCGTGCCGCCGGGGTTCTCGAGCCGGGGCTGGGGGTCGAGCAGGTGCACCAGCAGTCGGGTCCGCTCGACGTGCCGCAGGAAGCGGTCGCCGAGGCCCGCCCCGCGGTGGGCGCCCGGGATCAGGCCGGGGATGTCGGCGACCACGAAGCGGGTGTCGCCCAGTTCGACCGTGCCCAGGTGCGGCTGCAGGGTGGTGAACGGATAGTCCGCGATCCGGGGCCGGGCCGAGGACAGGCGCGAGACCAGCGTCGACTTGCCCGCGTTGGGAAAGCCGAGCAGCCCGACGTCGGCCAGAACCTTCAGCTCCAGCCGCAGCCAGCGCTCCTGGCCGCTCTCTCCGGGCTCGAAGCGCGTGGGCGCCCGCTGGGTCGAGGTCGCGAAGCAGGCGTTGCCGCGACCGCCCCGGCCGCCGCTGGCCGCGACCCAGCGCTGTTCCGGCTGCAGCAGTTCGCACAGCGTCTCGCGGCTGACGTCGTCGCGCACGATCGTCCCCAGCGGCAGGTCGAGCGTCAGATCGCCGCCGCCGCGGCCGTGCTTGCGGGCGCCGCGGCCATGGGCCCCGCGCTGCGCGCGGTAGTGCTTGCGGTAGTGCGCGTCGAGCAGGGTCGAGAGCTGGGAGCGGGCGCGCAGGACGACCGACCCGCCCCGACCTCCGTTGCCGCCGTCGGGGCCGCCCCGAGGCGCGTATTTCTCGCGCCGGAACGACGAGCAGCCGTCGCCGCCGCTGCCGCCGCACACGTACACCCGGCACTCGTCTATGAAATCCGTCGCTGCCATGAGGGAACCCGGCCCCCGGCCGCTTCGGGTCAGGCTTCGATGCTGACGAGCTTGCGCTTGCCCGACGCGTGGTAGCGGACGGTGCCGTCGCGCAGCGCGAACAGCGTGTAGTCGCGGCCCACGCCCACCCCGAGGCCCGGGTGAATTCGGGTGCCGAGCTGCCGCACCAGGATGTTTCCGGCGCTGGCCCGCTGACCGCCGTAGAGCTTGACGCCTCGGCGCTGCCCCTGGCTGTCCCGGCCGTTGCGGGTGCTGCCCTGTCCCTTCTTGTGCGCCATCTCAGACCTCGATCGATTCGATTATCAGGCGGGTGTAATGCTGCCGGTGTCCCTTGTGCAGGCGGTAGCGCTTGCGGCGCTTGTGCTTGAAGATGCGGATCTTCGGACCCGCAGACTCGCCCGCGATGGTGGCCACGACCTTGGCGCCGTCGACCAGCGGCTGGCCGATGCGCGGCTCCTCGCCGCCGACCATCAGCACTTGGTCGAGTTCCACGCGCTCGCCCTCGGCGCCGTCGAGCAGCTCCACGTCGACCACGTCTCCGGGCTGGACCCGGAGCTGCTTTCCGCCGGTTCGCACGATCGCGTACATGAGGGGGCGCAGTGTACGTCAACCGATTTCGGGGTCAACCGGCCGCCTGCAGCAGGTCCGCGGCGAGCCGCGCGATGGCGGCGGAGGCGGTCAGCCCCGGCGACTCGATCCCGATCAGGCAGACCAGTCCGGGGGCGCCCAGGTCGCCGGTCTCGCGGATCACGAAGTCGCGGAAGGCTTCGCCGGGGCCCTGGAGCTTGGGCCGGATGCCGGCCAGTTCGGGAGAGAGATCCCGCGGCCGGATCTCCGGCAGGTAGCGCGCCGCGGCCCGCGCGAAGCGTTCCGCCTTGGCGGGATCGACCCGGTAGGAAAGCTCGTCGACGTACTCGACGTCCGGCCCGAGGCGGTAGCGGCCCCCCAGGTCGAGGGTCACGTGGATGCCGAGCCCGGCGGCCGCGGGCACCGGGTAGACCAGGTGCCGGGTGAGCGCCCCCAGGCGCGGCGCGACCCCAAAGTAATCCCCCTTGCACCAGCGCAGGCGCCAGCCCAGGGCGTCCACGTCGAGCCCCGCCAGCTCGGCGATCCGGTCGGACCACAGGCCCGCGGCGTTGACGACCCGGGGCACTTCCAGATCGAAGCGCTCGCCCCGGTCCGACTCGGTGCGCAGGCTCCAGCCGTCCGCGCGCGGCTCGAGGCCGGCTACCCGGGTGTGGAGCGCCAGCGCCCCGCCGAGGGATTCGAGCTCGGCCTGGTAGCTGGCCGCCAGCGCGTGGGCGTCGACGATCCCGCTGCGGGGCGACCACAGGCCGGCGTGGGCGCGCACGCGGGGCTCGCGCCGGCCGACCTCGGCCGCGTCCAGCCAGGACAGGGCGCCCGCCCCGCTGGCCTCGGCGCGGGCCGCGATGTCCTCCAGGGCGGACCGCTCCGAGGCCTGCGTCGCGACCACCAGCTTGCCGATGCGGCGGTGTGGGATGTCCAGCTCCCGGCAGCGCGCGTAGAGCCGCTCGCGCCCTTCGACGCACAGCCGCGCCTTGAGCGAGTCGGGCGGGTAGTAGATCCCCGCGTGGACGACTTCGCTGTTGCGCGACGACGTCTCCCGCGCGATTCCTGCGTGAGTCTCGATCACGATCGGGGTCGAGCCGCGCCGGGCCAGCTCCGCCGCGCAGGCCAGCCCCACGATCCCGGCCCCGATCACCGCGACGTCGGGCGCTCCGGTGCCGGCAGAGGACACGGCGCGGCTAGAGTTCGGCCGCGCGGGCCGCGGCGCCGATCGCGCCGCAGAACGCGCCCAGGCCCGGGAACTCGGCGCGCACGCCGAAGGCGCCCGTCTGGGAGTTCAGAATGTCGCGCAGCAGGTCGTTCCCGTTCAACGTGGAACCGCAGTACATCACCAGCGGCGCCCCGTGGGCGAGCGCGAGCTGCCCGCAGATCAGTCCCAGGTTGTGGGCGACCATGCCGATCAGCGCGGCCGCCAGATCGGCCGGCTCGGCCGACTCCAGCTTGGCGAAGTGCGCAGCCGGCACCTCCAGCGGCAGCGGCGAGTCGTCCGGGCCGTACAGGTCCCCGAGCAGCAGGTCGACGCGCTCGCGCCGGCCCTCCGCGGCCAGCGCGACGATTTCCCCAAAGCGGTCCTTGCCCAGCAGCAGCCGTCCCAGGCCCATCAGCGATCCGCCGCCCAGGGCCGTGCCGCCGACCCGCACGCCCGCGCCTTCCCGCACCAGGATCGCGGACGCGCCGGTGCCCACGCTGACCAGCAGATAGACCTCGGGAAGCTCCAGCCCGGCAATCGCCGCGACGATCGGCGCGCCCGAGATCCAGCAGTCGAACTCCCCCAGCACCGACGCTTCGGGCAGACCCAGTTCGCGGGCGATCGCCCGGGCGCCTCCGCCGGTCAGCCCGCCCCGGCCGCGGGGGTGGGGCAGGCCGCGCTCGAGCGCCGCGGCCTCTCGCTGCGGCAGGATGCGCGTGTCCCAGCCGCCGTCCCGGGCGGTCGCCAGTTTCCACAGCGACGCGCCGGCGTCGATGCCCCAGCACTCCGAAACCGGACCGGCGGATTCCCTCACGCGCGCGTCAGCCTATCACTCCGATTGACCGACACGTCGCGTCGGTCCTAGAATCGCGACCGTTGCGAAGTGGAACGCTCCGCGACGCGCCGCCGACGACTTCGGAGCGGAAACGCGGAGCCGCCGGAGACGCGGGCAAGGATCGTTCCGGGGGTCGGAGAGCCATCTCCAGGGAGCCCCGTGATTCCGGTCACGGGGCTCTTCGCTTCCCGCCCTGTTCAGTGCGGACGGGGTTCGTCGTCGTCCTCGTTGCGCCGCTCCCACTCTTCGCGCCGCACCGCGCGCAGCCGGTTGCGCATGCGCCAGCGGTGCCAGCGGTGCCGCAGCGACCCGAACGAGAGATAGCGGCTCAGTTCGCCGCGCATCAGCCAGCCGGCCACGATCACGCCGCCCAGGTGGCCGACGTGGCTGATGTTGCCGCCCCCGAAGAGCAGCGACATCAGGAAAAGGAAGGGAATGAACCAGATGGCCTTGATCGGGATCGGCGGAAACAGCAGCACGATGGTCCGGTCGGGCCAGGTCAACCCGAACGCCATCAACAGCCCGTAGATCGCTCCCGAGGCGCCCAAGGTCGGATACGGCACGCCCATCAGCGAGTTCCAGAGCACGATGATCACGCCCGCGCCGACCCCGCAGGTCAGGTAGAAACGCAGAAAGCGCCTCGATCCCCAGACGCTCTCGAGCGGGCCGCCGAACATCCACAGCGCGAACATGTTGAACAGCAGGTGGAAGGCCGAGCTCGGCGCGTGCAGCCACATGTAAGTGAAGGGCTGCCAGAAGAAGCCGCTGAAGAACGCGTCCACGCTGACCGCGAAGTACGCGACGAACGTGTACCCCCCGAAGAAGAGCTGGAACAGGTAGACCGCGACGTTGGCGATCAGCAGCCGCTTGACCATCGGCGTCAGCGAACTGCCGCCGATGCCGCTCGAGCGGAAGCGGTACTGCTGGTAGCGATTGCGGTCGCTCATCGAGAGTTACAGGCTAGGCCAAAAGCGGGAGGCGCGCCGCACGCCCCGCGGACGCGGAGCCGGTCCCGATCCGACTGGTTCGGGGGCCCGCCAGACCGTCGCGGGGAGATGTCGCGGCGGGGCGCGGAGGAGTAGCATCCCGGCCGATGTCCGATCCGCGCGACCGCTACGAGGAATTCCGCTCCGCCCGGGCGCGCGATTTTCTGGCCTGGTGCGGCGGCCGGAAGCCGCGCGCCGATCTCGAGCGCCTGTACGCCGAGTACGGCGATGTGACCTCGGGCGAGCGCCTCGACGAGCTGGAGCGCGAATTCGGATCGGCGGCCTTCGCCGACGCGCGCGAGCGCTGGCGGCGGCTGTGGCGGGAGCACCAGCGGCTGCGGGCGGACGCGCGCACGCTCGGCGTCGCCGGCGATCTGGCGGCCCGCGAAGGCGGCCAGCAGGTACGTGTGGGCGGCGAGCTTCGCGGCGCGCCAAGGCTGGAGTGGCTGGGCTGGCGCGAGGCGGACCGGGACACGCGGGCCGAGATCCAGCGCGGCCTGGAGCGCGGCGCGACGGAACTCGAAGACCTGCGCGCGGAGCTGCGCGGGCGGCGCGCCGGGGAGCTGGCCGAGATGGGCTTCGACCCGCCTCGCGCCTGGGACGAAGCATTGCGGCCGGACGTGGACCTGGCCGCGCTCGAGGCCGCCGCGGAAAGCCTGCTGGCCGCGACGGAGCCCGCCTACCGCGACGCTCTGGCCGCCGGGCTGGCGGCGGTCCGCGTCCCCGCGGACGCGGCGCTGCCGATCGACCTGCAGCGCGCCTGCGCTCTGCCGGCCTGGCAGCCGGCCTTCCCCTCGGGGCGCATCGCGGACGCGCTGGACTCGATCGCCGCGGGCCTCGGCTGCCGCCCGGGCGACCGGGCGGGCCTGCACTTCGACACCGAGGACCGGCCCGCCAAGCCGCCCGGCGCGCGCTGCATCGAGTGCGAGCTGCCCGGAGAGATCCACGTGGTCGCGCTCCCGCGCGGGGGCTTCTCCGACTACCGCGTGCTTTTCGACCGGACGGGCACGGCGCTGGCGCTGAGCTTCGCCTCGCCGTCGCTGCCGGTCGAACAGCGGCGGCTGGGCGACCCCGCCCTGCGCGTCGCCTGGGGAGAGCTCTTCGCCGGCCGGCTGTTCGACCCCGAGTGGATCGAGCGCGGACCGCTGGCGCAGCGCGCGGCCGGCTTCGAGCGCGACGCCCGCCTGCCGCGGCTCGCCCGGCTGCGCTTCGCCGCGCTGCGGGCGATTGCCGAGTGTGCGCTCGGCCGCCTGCCGGCTTCGGCCGACGTCGGCCCGGCCGCGGGCGCCTTCGCCGGACGCCTGGGCGACGGGCTCGGGTGCGACTGGAGCGGCGCGGGCCTGAAGCTCCTGTCGACCGAAGGTCCCGGCGCGCTCGACGAGCTGCGCGGCCTGTGCCTGGCCGGCCAGTTGGCCGAGAAGCTGCGCGAACGCCACGGCCGCCGCTTCTGGGAGTCGCCCCGCGCCGGAGACCTGCTCAAGGAGATCTGGAACACCGGCACCCACTACAGCGCCGCCGAGTGGGCCGACCAACTCGAGCTGGGACCGCTGGAACTGGACTTCCTGGCCCGCGAAGCCCTGCCGGGCTGACGCGTACAATGCGCCCGTGACCCGACCGCAACGCACGGAGAGTGTCCCGGTCACCCCCGAGGACATCGAGCTGGAAGGCGTGTGGCTTTCCGGCCCCGCGCGGCCGGCCGTGGTGGCCCCGCCGCATCCCGTCTACGGCGGCCACCTCGACCATCCGGTGTGCGTGGAGCTGGCTGGCGGCCTGCACGGCGCGGGCTACTCGCCGCTGCGCTTCAACTGGCGGGGCGTGGGAGCCAGCCAGGGCTCGGTCAGCGGAGACTTCGAGGCGGCCCGGCGCGACTACGCCGCCGCCCTCGACCACGCGACCGCCGCTCTCGCGCCCCCGGCGCTGGCCGCGGGCTACTCCTTCGGGGCCGCCGCGGCGCTGCGCGTCGGCCTGGACGACGACCGGGTCGGGGCCCTGCTGCTGGTCTCGCCTCCCGCGGCGATGTTGGCGGGAATGCCCCTGGAAGTGTTCGAGGGTCCACTGTGGGCGATCTCGGGAGGAGACGACGAGTTCTCGCCCGCGGAAAAACTGACCGAGCAGATCGGGCGCGCCCCGCGCGGCGAGCTGCGGATCCTGCCCGGAGTCGACCACTTCTTCAGCTTCGGCGGAATCGCCGAAGTGAGGGAATTCGCCAGCCGGGCCGAAGCTTTCCGCCCGCCCGGCTGAGAGCGCTCCGGGTTTCGCCGGATTCGGCCGCGCTTTCCCCGGTGTTTGGCCGATGGCGGCGAAACCCGGCGCTCCGCGCCGCCCACAAGTCTCGCGGGCTTTGGCACGGCCCTTGCTTTTCTCCCTGCTCGCCGATGAGGGAGAAAGCATGAGCGAACCGATTCTGATCCTTTCCGATTCCCTGCAGCCCGGGGACTGGGACGCCTATGCGATCGCCGTCGACCGCGAAGACGCGGCGGAGCTGCTGAGCGAGCGCGAGTTCGCCGCCATCTGCCTCGACCGCCAGGCACACGACCAGGCGCTGGCCGACGTGCGCTGGCTGCGCCCGCGCCGCAACCGGCTTGCGGTGCTGGCGTTAGTGGACGCGACCCGCGTGCGCAGCGCCGTCGACCTGCTCACCAGCGGAGTCGAAGAGATCGTGGTGCGCGAAGAAGCGTCTCCGGACGGCATTCTCGAACGCGTCGAGGGGATGCGCGCCCGGCTTCAGCCCGCGCCGCCGCCTCGCGCCACCGATCACATCGTGGCGCACGGCTCCGCCATGAGCGGGGTGCTGGAACTGGTCGCCAAGGCGCAGCGCAGCACCGCCACGGTCCTGATCCAGGGCGAGACGGGAACGGGAAAGGAGGTGGTCGCTCGGGCGATCCACCAGGGCGGAGACCGGCGCGACGGGGCGTTCGTGGCGATCAACTGCACGGCATTCCCCGAGACCCTGCTGGAGAGCGAGCTCTTCGGCGCGGAGCGGGGCGCGTACACCGGCGCCACCCGCAACCGGCGCGGCCACTTCGAACAGGCCCACGGAGGCACGCTGTTTCTGGACGAAGTCGGCGAGACCACCCTGGGCTTCCAGGTCAAACTCCTGCGCGCGCTGCAGGAGGGCGTGATTCGCCCCCTCGGCGCGTCGCGGGAGACGCGCGTCGACGTGCGCGTGATCGCGGCCACCAACCGGGACCTGGCCCAGTGCGTGGAGCGGGGCGAGTTCCGCCGCGATCTGTTCTACCGGCTCAACGTCTTTCCGATCTCGATCCCGCCCCTGCGCAGCCGCTCGGGCGACGTGCTGCCGCTGGCCCGCATCGCTCTCGAGCGCCACGCCGGAGACGCCGAACCGATGGAGGTCTCGGCCGACGCGGCGCGTCTGCTGGAGACCTACGACTGGCCGGGCAACGTCCGGGAGCTCGAAAACGAGGTCGCGCGCATCACCACCATCGCCAGCAGCGAGCGGGTGCTCACCGCCAGCATGCTCTCGTCGCAGATCCGGGGGACGTCGCCCGCCCTGCCGCCGGACGGAGCGAGCGAGACTCTGCGCGAAACCATGGCGCGCTTCGAGTCCTGGCTTCTGCGCCGCGCGCTCGAGCAGCACGGAGGCCGCCGCATCGCCACCGCGCGCTCCCTGGGCATCACCCGCGAGTGCCTGTACAAGAAGCTGAAGCGCCACGGCCTGCAGTGAACCCGGTCCGCGGCGCCCCGGCCAGCGCTCGCGGGGCGGATCCGGCCGGATTCGAAACTGCCGGATGTTATGGTCGGCGCGGAGGTGCGCATGGCGGGGCGGCTCGAAGACAAGGTTGCGGTGGTGACCGGGGCCGGGGCGGGGATTGGCTTGGCCACGGCGCTGCGCTTCGCCGAGGAGGGCGCGCGGGTGGTGGTGAACGACATCGACCCCGCGGCGGCGGGCGAGACGGTCGGGCGGATCGCCGAGGCCGGGGGCGTCGCGCAAGCGCATCCGGCGGACGTCTGCGTTCCCGATCAGGTCGAAGGTCTGATCGACGCGGCGGTGGAGCGCTTCGGGCGCCTGGACGTGATGCACAACAACGCGGGCGGGGCGAGGCCAGCTCCCCTGCTGGAGATCGACGAAGAGGCGTACCGCTGGCAGATTGCCTTGAATCAGGATTCCGTCTGGTTCGGCACGAGAGCGGCGCTGCGGGTGATGGTCGGGCAGCGCTCGGGCGCGATCGTGACCACTTCCTCGGGCGCGGGCCAGATGGCCAGCCCCGGCCTGCCCGTGTACGGCATGGCCAAGGCCGGGGTGCAGAGCCTGATGCGCTACGTGGCGCAGGAGTTCGGGAGGCAGGGGATCCGCGCCAACGCCATCTGCCCGGGGCCGATGGCCACGCCGGGGCTGCTGGCCTGGCTCGACACGCTGCCGGGCGGGGCCGAGGCGTTTGCCGCGCTCCAGCCCCAGGGACGCCTGGGCACGGCGGAGGAGATCGCCCACGCGGCCGTCTTCCTGGCCTCGGACGAGGCCAGCTACGTCAACGGCGTGACGCTGCCGGTCGACGGCGCAGTTTCCGCGATCCTGGCGTCTCCGCGCCCGACGTAGCCCGATCGGGACTGGAGCGGCGGCGGCTCGTCTTGACGCCGCCCGGCGCCCGGCTCACCTTCGAGCGCCCCATGGCCGTCGTCTCCATCGAGCTGCCGCATCACGCCTACGACGTCACGATCGAGCCGGGCGCGATCGGGCGGCTGGGGTCGCTCGTCCGGGAGCGCGCCCCGCACGCGCGCTGCGCTCTGGTCGCCGACCGGGCGGCGATCGACCCCTGGGGCGTCCAGGCGCGCGAATCGCTCGCCGGCGCGGGCTACGCGGTGAGCGAGCTGCCGCTGGACTCGGGCGAGCGGCTCAAGACGCTCGAGACCGTCGCCGGGATGTACGCCGCGCTGGTCGGAGAGAACTTCGAACGCGGCTCTCCGCTGGTGGCGCTCGGCGGCGGCGTGACCGGGGACACCGCGGGCTTCGTGGCCGCGACCTACCTGCGCGGGGTCCCGTTCGT
>JAGWBS010000014.1:77507-80098 GCA_021295775.1 Pseudomonadota bacterium
TTCCACCAGCCGGTGGCGGTGGTGATCGATCCGCGGGTGCTGGGCAGCCTGCCCGAGCGGGAGCTACGCTGCGGCCTGGCCGAGTGCATCAAGCACGGCCTGATCGCCGACCCCGGCCTGCTGGACCTGCTGGAAAGCCGCATGGACCGGATCCGGGCGCTCGACCCGGACGAGATGACCGAGCTGGTGCGCCGCAACGTCGCGGTCAAGGCCGGCGTGGTAATGGCGGACGAGCGCGAAGCGGGCGTGCGCGCGTCGCTGAACCTGGGCCACACCTTCGGCCACGCCATCGAGACCTGCCTGGGATACGGCGAAGTGCTGCACGGCGAGGCCGTCGGTCTGGGAATGATCGCGGCCGCGGGCGTGGCGCGCCGGCTGGGGCTGTGCGGCGCGGCGCTGGTGGAGCGCCTGCGCGCGCTGGTCGCCGCCGCCGGACTGGACGTGCGGCGGCCGCTGCCCGGCGACGCCGAACTGGGCGAGGCGATGCGCCGCGACAAGAAGGTCGCCGGAGGCCGGGTGCGCTTCGTGCTGCCCAAGGACGAGGGCGGGGTCGAGTTGCGCGACGACGTCTCCGAGCGGGACGTGTCCGCCGGCTGGGCGGAAATCCGCGCCTGAGCGTTTCCTGCCGGATCTTCGCCGCCGAGCGGTCTTACATCGAGCGCTTGGGGTCGAGCGGCTGGGTCATGCCGCGCACCATGCTGTCCTGCTCGAAGCTGGCGACCAGGCGGCCGTCCCGGCTGAAGACGCTGCCGTGGCCGTTCACCCGCCCGCGTCCGGCGTAGCTCGACTGCTGGTGGATCAGCAGCCACTCGCCCACGTCGAAGCGCTCGTGGAAGTGCGCGGTGTGGGCGATCACGCCGGTCGACACCGAATGGTGTGCCTCCTCGGGCCGGACGGTGTCGGCGTGCGGCCGCATCGAAAGCGCGATCAGCAGGCCCGGCTCGCACCACACCAGGCTGGCCTGTCGGGCGGCGACGGAGGCGTACGAGCGCGCGTGCCGGACCCAGAAGCTCAGCGCGGGCGAGCCGTCGGGCGCGGTCGCCTCGGGGTCGTCGACGAAGCGGACTTCCGTGTCGGCGTAGGCGAAGTCGCCGGAGTCGGGCGCGAGCCCCTCCGGCCCGGGGACGTCGGGCATGGCGGCGGCGTGCCGCATCAGGTCGGGCTCGTCGGCGTTCAGCAGCACCAGGCCGCGCGACAGCAGCCTCTCGCCCTGCCAGGCGGTCAGCGTCTCGCTGCCCCAGGCCCGGCCGGAGTGCAGCGTCTCGCGCTGCAGTTCCATGGGCTCGGTGTAGCGGCCCGCGCGCGCGAAGATCGCGTGGATCGACTTGACCTCCTTGGAGCCCCCCGTGGCGTGCTCGCAGGCCATGATCATCTGCGCCATGATCTGCCCGCTGAAGACTACGTTGCGGTTTTCCGGATCCTCGGCGGGATGGTTCACCCGGTAGCGTCCCTCCGCGATCTCCTCCACGCGCAGCACGTCGGGCAGCTCGTTCGCGGGCATGTCCCTCTCCTGGTCTCGGGTCGCGCCGGCGCTCGCACCGGCGGCTCCCTTCTAGCATCCGCGGGTGAATCCGTCGCGCCGTTCGGGTCAGGCGCTCAGTCCGGGCGGGAGGGGGCGCGCGGTGCCGGCTCCGCGCCGTCGTGAAACTCGGGCAGCAGCTCCTCGCCGGCGATGCGCAGGCTGCGCATGACGTGCTCGTGGCCCAGCGCTCCGAACTGCATGAGCAGGCCGAGGCGGTCGATGCAGCCGATCTCCGCATGGCGCGCCAGCTTGCGGCGGCAGACATCGATATCGCCCAGGATGACGCCCTCGATCGGCTCGAGCGCTTCGTAGGCTTCCTCGGGATCGATGGACAGGCCCGCTTCCTGGCGATTGAGCAGACGCACCACGGGGTGCGGGTCGTCCAGGTCGTCCGGCGGTTCGGAATTGGGAACCGCGGCCGCCAGGTCGACGCCTTTGCCGCTCCACGCCTCTCCCCGGATGAGATCGAGCCAGAGGGCGCGGCTGTTGCGGAACACGCGGGGAGCTTCGTTCATGAACCACAGAATCGCTTCCGGCGCGCCGCAGTGGATCACCTGCTCCCGGGTCTCGCCACAGTGAAAGAAAGTGAACAGGGCCCGCTGAGCGTTCGCGAACTCGCCGGCCGGCCGGCAGTCCGCGAGCCCCCGCCCGTAGGCTTCGAACATCGAAACCGTGATCTCGAGAGGGGTCATCAGTCCGATGGCCAGGACGCCGACCCCCAGGCGTCCGGCCAGCTCGAACCCCTCCTCGGAGGCCGCCGTCGCCCAGAGCGGCGGATGGGGTTGCTGCAGGGGCCTGGGGACGACGCTTCGTTCGGGAATCGTGATCGTGTCGCTCTCCCACTGGAAGACCTCTTCCCTCCACATGCGGGGGATCATGTGGAAGGCTTCGCTGAGCTGCTCGCGAGTGCGGCTGTCGTCGACGCCGAAGGTCTCCCATTCGGCCCCGCCCGCGCGGGCGAGTCCGAGCTCGAGCCGGCCGCCGGACATGAGAACGAGAAACGCCGCGCGCTCCGCCCCCCGGCGCGGATGGTTGATGTGAAACGGCGCCAGCACCGCAGCGTGGGCCT
>JAGWBS010000015.1:0-4771 GCA_021295775.1 Pseudomonadota bacterium
CAGGTAGATGTCGTCGATGTAGATCGCCACCCCCTGTTCGACACCGATCTCCGCCCCTACGCCGCGAATCGAGGTATTGAGAATCCCCGACCCCAGTCCACCGGTCTCGGTCACGTACAGGTTCGGAACCGCTTCGGTCAGGTTGGTGATGGCGACGATATTTCTGTTCTCCAGATCGGTGGAAGTGAATGCAGCCAGGGTTCCGGGGACGTCCTGCTGCGATTCGGACCGTTTCCGGGCCGTGACCGTAATCTCCTCGATCGACGGGTCCTCCAAGGGGTCCGTCTGTTGGGCGGCAGCAGGCAGAACACCATGAAGAAGGATAACGGTCGCGCTGATCGCGATGGCGAAAAGCTTAATCGCGAAAATCCGAGTCCCGGTCCCGCTCGTTTTGGTCATGATGTTTCCCTCTGTTGGTCCCAGGAACGAAGATCACTGCGTTTCCACATCGCCGAATTCGATTTTGTTTCCGTCCGGGTCGGCGACGATGAAGACCCGCGTCCCACCGATCTCAACGATCGGGCAAACGATTTCTGCGCCGATCGCCTGACATCCGTTGAAAGCGCTCTCCAAATCGTCTGTGTGAATCGTTACGCTCAGCTCTCCGACATGAACTGTTTGCATATCCCTGGTCGGTCTTGGCTTATGCAGGGTCTGGATCAACTCCAAGGTAAGTTCACCGATCATCCCTTTGACGATCCGGGCCCTGGAGTTTCGCTCGGAAAGAACCGAATCCAGACCGGGATCCTCGAACTCGATATCAAGAAAAGGACTGAACCCGATCAGTTGTCTGTAGAATTCTAAGGATCGATCCATATCGGACACGTGGATCCCGATATGTGAAAAGTTCTTAACCTTGACCGCCGGAAACTTCTTGTCGTCTGTCCGAGATTCTGTGTCCATATCGTTTCTTCTTATCCGCTTTCTTCCCGACCGTAGAAGAGCATGAAATTCCCTCCCCACTCCGGGAAAGAGGCCGGATCCAGAACCAGTTCGGCGGCATCCTTGTATCGCTCCACATCCCCGAGCTTGATTTCCTGCAGGATGTTGATGCCTTTCTCATGGCACATCCGCTTGGCCTCTTCGATGTCGGATACCCGGAAGCAGATCATCATGCAGTGTTGACCGTGACGTCTGAGGTTGTCCGCGATCGGACTGTCGTAGCTGGTCGGCATCGTCAGAACCAGACCTTTGTCCACATCGGTGACCGAGTGAACTTGCATCGGCTCGAACACTCCTGGATCGAAGAAATCGCACCCAAAGGCCTCTTCGAAAGCCTTCTTGGTCCTCTCCAGATCCTGTACGCATAATGCAACGCGATGGATGCCTTCTATAACCGCCAACGAAAATCTCCATTCTCCGTCCGTTCCCAGAGCTTATCCCGGCTTGAGCCAGGGACAATCCAAATTTCTCGATAGGTGTTGCTGAAAAATGCAGTGATGGGAGGTTCGTTTTCAGTCGAGCGGATAGAGCAAACCGACATGCTTTCGGAGCAGGGCCAGGCAATCCCCGACCAGAGGGGGTAGATATTCCCGGCGGTAGAGTGCGTTCAACGGCAAGTGGTTCATCGGAATTTCGATTGGGAGCCTGACCAAGGTTCCCTGATCGATCGCTCTGCGGACTATGTGTTCCGCCGACAGCAGAAACCCCATTCCGGCTTCCGCATGGGCAACACCGCTGAGACCGTCGTTGGTAGACAAGCAGAAGTTGAACGCCGTCAAATCGAGGCTCGGTAGCAGCTTCTCGGTCCAGGGCGTATTCCCGGAACCGCCGGAGCCGACCAGCCTCCCGGTGCGCGCGACTTCCTCAAGGCTCTTCGGCATCCCGCAACGATCCAGATAACTGGGAGCGGCATACATGGCGATCGGGATCCGGCCGAGTCGTCGCAACACCAAGCTGGTATCGGCGGTTTCCCCCTCCCACAAGAAGATGTCGTATTCGAGTTCATATCCGCTGCGATAGTAGGCTCCGGGCTCCAACTCGGTGCTGATGTCGAATCTGACGCTGGGGAAACGCTCCTGCAGTTCGACCAAAACTTCCGGCAGGATCGTCACGGCGATGGTCTGGGAAGCGGAGATCTTCAGGGGGTTCCCGGCGAGTTCGGAAAAGTCCCTGACGCCGTGTTCAGCCTCGCCGATCTGTTGGCAAATCTGCTTTGCCTGTTCGTAAAAGTATTCTCCTGCGTCGGTCAGGAGCAGTTTGCGAGTGCTCCGCTTGACCAGATGGATGCCCATTCGTTCTTCGAGGGAATCGATGTGGCGACTGACGGTGGATTGGGTGATCCCCAACGTTTCTGCTGCCTTGCTGAAGCTTTTCTTCTCGACCACCAAAACGAAAAGTTGGTACTCGTTAACCATCGGTTTCCCCCTTCGTCAGCCCGACCGGAGCAACGCTCCCCCGACGCCAATTTATGGACCAGATCAGGTTCAGGGAGCCGAACGGTACTGGATTCAATAACCCGCGGTTTTCATAACCAGAGTCTGAGACTTGCTCACATTCGGCACAGGTTGAGAGTTTCAATCAAACGTTGCTGAAAATCACACCAGACAAAGAGCCGCTCAGTAGCCCGAGAAGCCCATGTCGGTGGTGGCGAAGGCGTCGGGGTCGGTGCAGACGTTGACCAGGGAGGGGCGGCCGCTGGCCAGGGCGCGCTCGATGGCGGGGCGGATCTCGGCGGGCTTTTCGACGAACTCGCCGTAGCCGCCCAGGGCTTCGACCAGCTTGTCGTAGCGCTGGTGGCCGAGCTCGCGTCCGACCGAGCCGCCGGTGCGGCGCGAGGTGAAGCCGGCGTTGTTCGAGACCACCACCACGATCGGCAGCTCGTGGCGGATCGCGCTGTCCATCTCCATGCCCTTCCAGCCGAAGGCGCCGACGCCGCTGAGCACGACCACGCGCTTGTCGGGAGCGGCGACCTGCGCGCCGATCCCGAAGGGCACGCCGATGCCCATGCAGCCGTGCGGGCCGGCGTTCAGGCTGGAGCCCGGGGAATAGACGGGAATCGACTGGCGGCCGAAGTTGAGGATCTCGTGGCCGTCGGTCACCAGGATGGCGTCGCGCGGCAGAATCTGGTTCAGCTCGTGGCACAGGCGCAGGGGGTGGATCGGCAGGCTGTCCGAGTGGAGCAGCGGGGCCGAGCGCTCCCGGTTGGCCTTTTCCTTCTCCTGCAGCCGGCAGACCCAGTCGTGACCGGCGTCCAGCTCGATCTGACCGGCGGCGGCCTCGGTGAGCTGTTCGATCACGCGCTTGGCGTCTCCGACGATGCCCAGCTCCACCCCGCGGTTGTGGCCGATCTCGGTACCGTCGATGTTCACCACGATGAACTTGGCGTCCTCGGCGAAGCGCGGCGGCCGCAGGAAGGACAGCATCGAATTCGAGCGCGCACCGATCACCAGCACCACGTCGGCCTCGCGGAAGGCCAGCGAGCGCGCGGCCGGAAACAGCCGCGGGTCGTCTTCCGGGACCACGCCGCGGCCCTGCGGGGTGGTCCAGAGTGGCAGGCCGGTGCGCTCGACGAAGGCCCGCAGCTCCGGCGACGCCTGCGACCAGAGCACGCCGCTGCCGGTGATCACGATCGGCCGCCGGGCCTGCGCCAGGATCTCGACCGCACGCTCGATCTCGGCCGTGTCGCCGGACGGGCGGCTCTCGACCCGGTAGTCGCTCGGCCAGTCGATGTTCGCCTCGTCGACCTCGGCGCTGAGCACGTCGCCCGGCAGGTCCAGGTAGACCGGTCCCCTCTTCCCGTCGAGCGCCTCGCGGAACGCCAGACTCACGAGCAGCGGGATCTGGCTGACGTGCTCGACGCGGTAGGCGGCCTTGACCACCGGCCGCATCATCGCGAGTTGGTCCATCTCCTGGAACGACCCCAGCGTGGCCCCGCGGATCGGCGCCGAGCCCCCGATCGCCACGATCGGCGAAGCGTCGGCCCAGGCGTTCGCCAGTCCGGTCACGGCGTTGGCTGTCCCCGGCCCGGCCGGCGTGATGCAGATGCCCGGCTTGCCGGTCACCCGCGCGTAGGCGTGCGCCATCATCGCGGCGCCCTGTTCGTGGCGCACGTAGACCTCGCGCATGCCCAGCTCGATGCAGGCGGCCGCGGTCCCCGAAGTCGGCCCGCCCATCATGTAGAAGATCGCGTCCACGCCCTCGCGCTGGAATCCCCGCGCAATCATCTGCTCGCCGCGCAAGCCCGCCATTCCCGCTCCCCGCGCACCTGGCGCGGGCAAAAGTATATCCGCATCGCCTCGGCCCGATTGACCCGGTCCGGCCCGGGGAGCGAGCATGAGCGGGCGCGCGGCGCGGGCCGCGGCGGGCAGGAGGGTGCGATGAATCCGCTTCCGTTTCGCATGAACGACGCCGACAACCATCTGTACGAGCCGGACGACTGCTTCACGCGGCATCTGGAGTCGCGCTTCGCGGAGCGGGGGATGCACGTGCGGCGGAGAGCGGACGGGACGGGGAAGTGGTACTTCGGCGAGGTCGACGTGAAGTTCTGCCGGGAAGCCATCGACCGCACGCTGCGGCCGGGGGACGTGAGCCGGCTGCGCGCGGGACAGCCGCCGAATCCCGCCATCGCCGGGGAACACGACTTCGTGTTCGTCGAGACGACCGAGCCGGCGTTCCGCCAGCCGGAGGCGCGGTTGGCCCGAATGGACGAGCAGGGCATCGAGGCGGCGATCGTCTACCACGGGGCGGCGACCTTCGCCGAGCACGAGATGCGCTCCGACCCGGAGGCCGCGCACGCCAACATCCGCGCCTACAACCGCTGGATCCAGGA
>JAGWBS010000015.1:4789-39524 GCA_021295775.1 Pseudomonadota bacterium
GCCGTGCTCTCGATGCTCGACCCGGAGCTGGCGGTGCGCGACCTGGAAGAGGTCCTGCGCGACGGCGCGCGCCTGGTGATGCTGCGGCCCGGCCCGATCTACGGCACCTCGCCCGCGGACCGTCGCTACGACGCGTTCTGGGCGCGCCTGAACGAGGCGCGCGTGCCCGGGATCTATCACGTTGCGCAGTCGGGCTACACGCACTGGTACGCCAAAGAGTGGGGCGAGGATCCGGACATCAACGACCAGGAGATGACACCCTTCCACGCCTTCACCTGCTTCGCCCAGCGCCCGGTCCAGGACACGATCCTGAACATCGCGCAGCGCAATCTGTTCGGGCGCTTCCCGAACCTGCAGGTGGTCAGCGTGGAGAACGGCAGCGGCTGGGTGAAACCGCTGCTGGCGGTCGACCACCACCTGCAGCTCTCGGTGCGAACCCGCGGCGGAACCTTCGACCGCGGCGGCGACTTCATCCAGCGCCCGCTGCTCGACACCCTGCGCGATCACCTCTGGGTCTCGCCCTACCCCGAGGAGGACCCGGGCGAGGTGATCGAGATCCTGGGCGAGGAGCGCGTGCTCTTCGGGTCCGACTATCCACACCCCGAGGGCCTGGCCGAGCCGCGCGCCTACGTGCAGCAGCTCGAGGGCTTCTCGGACGCCAGCGTCCGCCGCATCATGCGCGAGAACACCGCCGGGCTGCTCGGCCTGGCCGCTTGAGGAGCCACGCATGCCGTACCTGAAGACCGAAAACGCCGGCCCGATCGAGATCTGGTACGAAGAGACCGGCGCCGGCGAGCCCGTGGTGCTGATCGGCGGCCTGACCAGCACGCTCGAGATCTGGGGCTTGCAGCTCCCGGCGCTGGCCGAGCGCTACCGAGTCATCACCCCGGACAACCGCGGCAGCGGGCGCACGCGCATCCCCGGCGACGACGGCGTGCGCAGCGCCGAGCGCTTCGCGGGCGACATCCGGGCGCTGCTCGACGGTCTGGGGATCGAGCGCGTGCACCTGGTGGGCGCGTCGCTCGGCGGGGTGATGGTGCAGGCCTTCGCGGCGCTCTACGGCGAGCGCCTGGGCTCGTTGTCCATCCTGTGCAGCACGCCGGGCGAGGCGCACGGCGTGCCCGTCGACCAGGCGGCGCTGGCCGACCTGGTGTCGGGCTCAGAGCAGATCGCCGAGAGCGGCGGGCGCGGCGGCGAGGTCGACGGCTTCACCCGCGCGGTCGCACACCCCGACACGCCCAGCCTGCGCCCCGAGGCGCTGGAGTTCTTCTACAAGACCAAGGAAGCCTACCCGCACTCCGCCGAGGAGCTGGCCCGCCGCCAGCGGGGCGGCGGCCGCGACTACTGGGACGAGCTGCCGAACGTGACCGCGCCGACGCTGGTGATGACCGGCGAAGCCGACATCCTGGTGCCCCCGGAGAACTCGCGCATCCTGGCCGGGCGGATCCCCGGCGCCGAGCTGCGCATCCTCGAGGGCGGCGGCCACATCTTTTTCCTGGAACAGCCCGAGGCGACCAGCCGCGCCCTGCTCGACTTCTTTTCCCGCCACCCGATCGCGGGCTGAGTTTTCCCAACCGGCCCCGGTCGCGGGAGAATGAGACGGCCTCTGCCGCACTTCCGCGCGAGCGGTCAGTAGGCCCACTGCGGCAGCATGGTGGCGAGTTCCGGCCAGGCGAAGAGGATCGCCAGGCCAATCAGCTGCAGGAAGACGAACGGCAGCACGCCGCGGTAGAGCTGCGGCAGGCCGATCCCGGGCGGGGCGACGCCCTGCAGGTAGAAGAGCGCCGGGCCGACGGGCGGGGTCAGGAACGACGTCTGCAGGCAGACCGCGACCAGCAGCGTGAACCAGATCGGGTCGACGCCCAGCGCCTGGGTGATGGGGTAGACCAGCGGCAGCACGATCAGCGTGATCTCGATCCAGTCCAGGAAGAAGCCCAGCGCGAAGACCAGCGCCATCAGGAAGAGCACGATCCCGGTGGGGCCGAAGGGCAGGCTGGTGACCGCGCTCTCGATCACCTCGTCTCCCCCCAGCGCGCGCAGCACGACCGAGAAGCAGCTCGCGCCGGTCAGGATGGCGAAGATGAAGGCGGTGGTGCGCGCGGTGCGGCGCGAGACGTCGCGCAATGTTTCGCGGTCCAGCCCGCGCCGCCACAGCGCCAGCGCCGCGGCGCCGGCGGCGCCTACGCCGGCGGCCTCGGAGGGCGACGCGATGCCCGCGAAGATCGAGCCGAGCACCGCCAGGATCAGCGCCAGGGGCGGCACCAGCGCCCGCGCGAGCTGCCAGGAGATTCGGGCCGGGGAGCCTTCCCCGCGTTCGCCGCGGCGCGCCGGCGGCGCCAGACCGGGCCGCAGCCGCGTCGCGAGCAGGATGTAGACCAGGTACAGCCCGCTGAGCACCAGACCGGGCAGGACCGCGCCCAGGAACAGGTCGCCGACGGCCAGGCGCATCTGGTCGGCCATCAGCACCAGCATGATGCTGGGCGGCACCAGGATGCCCAGGCATCCCGCCGCAGCGACCGTGCCGACGGCGAACTCCGGCTGGTAGCCGTCCTCCAGCATGGCCGGCAGGGCGAGCGTGCCGAGCAGGGCCACCGACGCGCCGATGATGCCGGTGCTGGCGGCCAGCAGCAGCCCGATCAGCGTAACTCCCAGCGCCAGGCCGCCCGAGACGCCCGCCAGGGCGCTCTGCATGGCGCGCAGCAGGTCGCCGGCGATCCCGCTGCGGTCGAGCATGTGCCCCATGAAGATGAACAGCGGCAGCGGCACCAGGTTGTAGCTCGACATGGTCCCGTAGAGGCGCTCGACCAGCAGCCCGACCGTGAGCAGGTCGGCGTCGACCCAGTAGCCCAGCGCGCCCAGCCCTTCGCCGATCAGCGCGAAGAGCACTCCGACGCCGGCCAGAACCCAGGCAACCGGGTAGCCGCTGGCCAGCAGGACGACGAAGCTGCCGAACATCGCCAGCACCAGCACCAGGTTGAGGTCGAGCTCCATCTAGGCGTCGCCCTCCGGCTCGCGGGCGGGCGGGGCCAGCAGGCGGGCGGCGCTGCGGGACGCGCTGCCCAGCGCCTGGACCGCGAGCAGGAGCATGGACGCGAGAAGCACGCCCTTGATCAAGTAGCGCGCGGGCAGCCCGCTGGGCATGGCCGAGCGCTCGCGCAGGCTCCACGAGCGCCAGAAGAAGTCGTAGCCGTAGTAGCTGACGATCGCCGCGAACGGCAGCAGCAGGAACAGGGCTCCCAGCAGGTCCACCCAGGCGCGGGTGCGTTCGGACTGACGATCGCGCAGCAGGTCGACCCGCACGTGCTCGTCCGCGGCGTGGGTATAGGCGAAGCCCAACAGGAACGCGGCGGCGAAAAGGTGCCACTGCAGCTCTTCCAGCTCGATGAATCCCCTCCCCAGGCCGTAGCGCAGCCCGACGTTCGCGATCAGCACCGCGACCAGCACGGGATACATCCAGGCGGCCGCCTCGCCCACCCGGGTCGAGAGCGCGTCGATCGCGTCCGCCAGTCGCCGCAGCGTCCGGCCGGCCGGGGAGCCGTTCACTCCGGGTAGGCCAGCTCGCGCCACTCGGCCTGGCGTTCGCGGAAGTCCTGCAGCGACTGCCAGACGCGCCGGAAGTCCGGATCGGAGGCGCTGGCCTCCTCCATGACCTCGGCCGAGACGCGGCGGAAGAGCTGCATCAGTTCGTCGGACCAGCGGTGCAGAATAACTCCCTCCGAGCGGAAGAAGTCCAGCGCCTCGCTCTGCGTGGCGAGACCGCGCGCCAGCCCCCAGGCGGCTCCGGCGGCGCAGGCGTTTTCCAGATAGCGCTGTTGGGCCGGCGAGAGCCTCTCCCAGCTATCGCGGTGGACGATCAGCTCCATCACCGAGCCGGGCTGGTGCCAGCCGGGGAAGTAGTAGTGCTTGGCCACCTTGTAGAAGCCCATCTCGCGGTCGACGCTGGGGATCGAGAACTCGGTGGCGTCGATCACCCCGCGCTCCAGGCTGGGGAAAACGTCGCTGCCGGCCAGCATGGTGATCGAGGCGCCCAGCCGCTCCAGCACCTTCCCGCCGAGTCCGGCGTAGCGGATCTTGAGGCCGCGCAGATCCTCGGCCGTCTCGATCGGGCGCGCGAACCAGCCCGAGGCCTCGGGCGGAAGCAGCCCGCAGGGGATCGGCACCACTCCGTGCGGGGCGTACAGCTCGCGCCACAGTTCCAGCCCGCCGCCGGCGTACAGCCACGCCAGGTACTCGTCCGCTCCGGGTCCGAAGGGCACGGAGCCGAAGACGGTCATCGCCGGGATCTTGCCCATCCAGTAGCCGGGCCAGGCCCAGCCGGCCTCGATCTTTCCCGAGGCGACCGCGTCGAAGATCTGCAGCGTCGGGACCAGCTTGCCCGGGTCGTACAGGCGCAGCCGCACGTCGTCGCGCCCGCCGGTCTCTACGATCTCGGCCACGCGCGACAGCATCTCGCCGATCACCGGCATGTTCTGCTGGAAGCCGGACTGCACGCGCAGCCGCACGCGCTCGGCGGCGGCCTCGCCGGCGGAAACCGAGAGCGCGAGGGCGCAGAGCAGCCCGATCCCGATTCGCCTGGTCAATCCGATCTCCCGGAGCGGTCCGGCGCCATCCTACCCCAGGCGCTGATCGGCCTACGTCCGCCGGGCCTCGTCGGCGTAGGACTCCAGCACGGTCCCGCGGAAGAATTCCGGGTTGGTGCCGCCGTAGAAGCGCAGCGGATTGTCGAACACGAAGGCGCGGAAGTCCTCGGCGTCGAGCACCCCGTCGTCGACCAGTTCCCAGGCCTCGGCGATGGGCTCGGTGAAGTCGCGCACGTCCCAGTGGCCGACGTCCGAGCCCATGATCGCGTTGAGCCGGGCGCCCAGCGGGTTGCGCCGGGCGTCGAAGGCCCAGGCGACCAGCGGATCGTCCGCCTCGCAGCCCCAGTAGAAGTTGGGCACGAAGAGGTCGCGGATGTCCTCAACGCGCTCGATCCCGCAGGCGGCCAGTTCGTCGCGCGGGTCGTGGCCGAACGCCCCGAACATCCGCGACAGCGCGGCGACGCGCTCCGGGTCGGTCCCCTTGCCGTAATGGTCGAAGAGCCTCTCGAGCTCCCGGGTGTCGAGGCCGGCCGGGTCGAGCCACTCGACCACCGGCCCGCCGCGCTTGTGCCAGCGCGCGATCAGGTCGCAGTACAGCCGCACTCCGTTGGTCACGCCGCCCTCGAGCAGCGCCACGCGCAACTCGGGGAAGCGCCGGGTCACGCCGCCCAGGAACAGGGACTTGGCCAGCGCCTCGCCGGCGGCCGCGAAGTGACCCATGTGGTTGTACATGTAGTTGGAGATCGACGCGCGGTCCGAAAAGCCCATGCCGTTGGAGTGACAGGCCAGCGGGACGCCCAGCTCCACGGCCTTGGCCCAGAACGGGTCGTAGTCGTGGGGGCTGTCGATGCCGAAGGTGTCGACCCACATGGCGGCGTCGGCGACCTCGGGCGCGTGCTCGGTCAGCTCGGGATGCGGGCGATGCACGTACGAGGGGATCAGGCCGACCTTGAGGCCCAGGCCCACGGCGTGCTCCAGTCCGGCGATTCCCTCCGCCGGCGTGTTCAGCGGGATCAGCGCGGCGGGGGCCATGCGGTCGGAATACGGCCCGAAGTAGTCGGCGATGAACTCGTTGAACAGCCGGCACAGCTCGGCGCGCTCGTCGCCGGCCTGGTGGACCAGACCCAGCCCGCTGGTCGGGTAGAGCACCGCGAAGTCGATGCCCATCTCGTCCAGGCGCTCGTAGTAGAGCTTGGGCAGCACCGCCGTCGCCCAGTCGAGAGTCTTGCCCGTCGCCACCCACCAGGGCGGGCGCATGCGACGATGGTGGCGGCGCCCTTCCCAGTCGAGCTTGTGCCAGGCCGGCCCGCGGGACATGGGATTGCCCGAGAACGGACGGTAGGCCCGCACGGCCTCCTCGCCCGCGCGCTCCCGCACGAAGTCGAGGAAGTCGGGGACCGGTTCCAGATAGTGCGCGTCGCCGTCGAGGACCGGGTGGTCGAGTTCGGCCCGGACCTGCGCCGAGTTCGACGCTCCTGAAGGAATCGCCATCGCGGCCTCCTCGACGGCTGGGCGCCGTCCGCTCAGGTGACTTCTTTGCTGCGGAGTTCGCCGACTTCCTCCCAGGAGTAGCCGAGCAGCTCCGTCAGGACCTCTTCGGTGTGCTGGCCGAATTCCGGCGCGGGGGTGCGGACGGTCGCCGGGGTCTCGTGCAGCCGCACCGGGTAGCCGACCATCTGGATCGCGCCGTAGCGCGGGTGATCGAAATCGACGATGTAATCGTTCTCGATCATCTGGGGGTCGTCGGGCAGATCGTCGACGCTGTTGACGATGGTGTAGATGAAGTCGCCTCCGGCCTTCAGGATCTTCATCCACTCGTCGCGGTCCTTGGTGGCGAAGACCTGGTCCAGGATCTCCACGCAGGCCTGGGCGTTCTGGCCGCGCACGCGGATGTCGGCGAAGCGCGGGTCGCTGTCCAGCTCGGGGCGCTCGATGGCCGCGCAGAAGTCCGACCAGTAGCGGTCGGCCTGGAGCATGGCCAGGGCCAGCCAGCGGCCGTCCTTGCAGCAGTAGTGGTTCCACAGCGGATTGCCCGCCTGCTTGCGGAAGCTGCGCGGATGGGCGCGGCCCATCATCAGCTTGTTGGACAGGCTGAGCCCCTGGAACCAGGCCATGCTGCCCAGGTGCGAAGCGTCCACCTTCTGCCCGATGCCGAATCGCTCGCGCGCGATGATCGCGCACAGCACGGCGTAGGCCAGCATGGTGGCGCCGAGCTGGTCGGCGGGTCCGCCGGCGATCCCCAGCGGCGGCATGTCCGGCTCGCCCACGGCGAGCATCACGCCCGAGCGCGCCTGGCCGAGCATGTCGAACGAGGGCTCGCCGCTGTCCGGCCCCTCCACGCCATAGCCGGAGCCGGTGGCGTAGATCAGTCGGGGGTTGATCTCGCGCAGCGCGTCGTAGCCGAGTCCGATCCGCTCGGCCACGCCCTTGCGCATGTTCTGCACGAAGACGTCGGACTCGACCACCAGCTTGTGAGCGACCTCCAGCCCCTCCGGCTTCTTGAGATCGAGCGTGATGCTCTTCTTGTTGCGGTTGTTGGCCTCGAAGTACGCGTTCGGAACGTCGCTCATGTCCATGCCGGACATCGCGAAGATCCCGCGCCCGGGGTCGCCGGTGACGCGGTCCTCGATCTTGATCACCTCGGCGCCCAGATCGGCGAGCAGGGCGGTCGAGACCGGGCCCAACTGCCAGATGGTCCAGTCGACGACCCGTATCCCCTCGAGTGGCAATGTCATGGCACCCCTCCGCGTCGCTGGCCCGGACTCGGGCCTGAAACTTTCAGCGCAGTTACACCCCGCCGCTCATGCGGGTCGCCTTGGGATCGGCGACCGCGTGCACCAGCGCCACCTTGCCGGACGCCAGGGCGCGCTCCACCGCGGGGCCGACCTCGCCCGGCCGCTCCACGCGCTCCGCGTGGCCGTCGACCATCTCCGCCATCTTCTCGTAGTGCGCGCCGCTCAGGCTGGCGACCCGCGGCGAATCCGCCGGGAACATCCCGTCCTGGATCATGTGGCCGGCGATGCCCTGGTTGTTGACCACCACGAAGACCACCGGGATGCCGTTGCGCGCCGCCGTCTCGATCGCCATGGCGGCGGCTCCGAAGGCGTAGTCGCCGACCACCGCCACCGACGGGGCCTCGGGGCGTGCGAGCTTGGCGCCGATCGCGTAGGGCACGCCCACGCCCATGCAGCCGGTGGTGCCGGCGTTGAGCCGGCCGCGGATGGTGTAGCTGGGCAGCATCTGTCGGGCGATGCCCATGGTGGTCTCGCCGTCGACCGCGATGCTGGCGTCGCGCGGCAGCACCGAGCGCACCTCGGCGACCACGCGGTGCGGGTCGAGCGGCACGCTCTCGGACTCCATGGCGGCGAGCAGCGACGCCTCGTTCTTGTCGCGCGCCTGCCTGAGTTGGTCCAGCCACTCGCCGCCGCGGCTGGCCAGCTCGCGGCCTTCGAGCGCCTGGCCGATCTGGCGGGTGGCCGCGGCGGCGTCCGCCACCAGGCCGATCTCGAGGTTGGCCGCGCTGTACATCTCCTCGGCCGAGACGTCGATCTGGGCGATGCGCACATCCGGCGCGTAGCGCGCCGAGCCGCCGAACTGGAACACCCAGTTGAAACGCCCGCCGACCATCAGGATCGCGTCCGCGCCCTTCAGGGCGGCGGAGCGCGCGGCGTTGACGAAGTTCGGGTGGTCGTCGGGCAGGGTCCCGCGCGCCATCGGCGAGCAGACGTACGGGATGCCGCGGTCGACCAGCGCCTGCAGCGGCCCGCGCGCGTCCGCCCAGGCCGCGCCCTTGCCGACGATGATCAGCGGCCGCTGGGCCTCGGCCAGCAGGTCCGCCACCCGCTCGACCGCGGCCGGATCGGCCTGCGGGGCCGCGATCTCCGGCTGTCCCCGCAGCGGGGCCTTCTCCGGGTCGATTTTACGTCCGACCACCTGGGCCGGGAAGTCGAGATACACGCCGCCCGGCCGCCCGGCGACCGACTTGCCCAACGCCAGATGCAGCAGTTCAGGGACGCGCTCGGTGCTGTCGACCTGCTGCGCCCACTTGCAGCCCGGCCGGGCGAACGCCACCTGGTCGGCCTCCTGGAACGCGCCCAGCCCGCGGTGCATTCCCGGCGCGGAGCCGCCCAGCACCACCAGTGGCATGGCGCTCTCGGTCGCCACATGCAGCGGGGTGACCGCGTTGGTGGTGCCCGGACCCGAGCCCGTCACCAGCACGCCCGGCTTGCGCTTGACGTAGCCCCAGGCCGACGCCATGAAGCCGGCGTTCTCCTCGTGGCGGCAGCCGATCACTGTCAGGCCCTCTTCGACCGCGCCCGCCATCACCTCGATCGTCGGGCCCGCCACCACGCCGAAGATCGTGTCGACGCCCGCGGCCTTGAGCTGCCGCGCGGCGAGTTGCCCACCGTTCAATTCGCTCATGGGACTCTCCCGCCTAGCGCGTCAGCCAGTTGAACTTCTGCGGCTTGCGGCCCGCCTTGGGGTCGATCATCACGTTGACGATGTTGGGCAGGGGGTCGGCGAGCGCTTCGCGCAGCGCCTTGCTCAACTCTTCGGGCGACTGGACGCACCAGCCGCGGCCGCCGAACGCTTCGATGACCTGGTCGTAGCGCGCGCCGATGGTGTAGAAGGACGGCAGCGGCGGGTCCGTGAGTTCGGCCGTTCCGCCGCCGATGCCGTTGTTGTTGATGATCACGAAGGTGATCGGCAGCTTGTACCGCAGGGCGGTCTCGACCTCCATGCCCGAGAAGCCGAAGGCCGAATCGCCCTCGACCGCGACCACTTTGCGGTCCGGGTGGACGGCCGCGGCGGCGATCGCGAAGCCCATGCCGACGCCCATCGTGCCGTAGGTGCCCGCGTCCAGCCGCGAGCGGGCCTGGAAGTTCGGCAGCACGGTGCGGCCGATGTCCATGGTGTTGGCGCCCTCGCTGACGATGATCGCGTCGCGCGGCACCTGATCGCGGATCTCGCGCAGCACCCGGTAGTAGCCCATCGGGGTGGACTCGTCGTTGAGCATCGCGTCGACCATGACGCGGTTCTCTTCGACCTTGGCCTTCAGCTCGCCCCACCAGTCGCTGTCCGCGTCGTACTCGAAGGGCTCGCGGTCGAGCTCGTCGTTGAGCTGGCCCACCACGGCCGCGGCGTCCCCGACCAGCGCCACCTCGTTGGGGACGTTGGTGCCGATCTCCTCGGCGGCGATGTCGAGCTGGATGATCTTGACGTCCGGCCGGAAGCGCGGCGGCAGGCCGAAGTGCATGATCCAGTTGAGCCGCGCGCCCAGCAGCAGCACCACGTCGGCGTTCTGCAGCGCGTGCGAGCGCGCCGGGGAGACCGCCAGCTCGTGGTCGTCGGGCACCACGCCCTTGCCCATCGGCGAGGGCAGGAACGGCAGTTGGGTGGACTCGACGAACTGACGGACCTCGTTTTCGGCGTGCGCGTAGGCCGCGCCCTTGCCGACGATGACCAGCGGCTTTTCGGCCTTGCGCAGCACTTCGATCGCGCGCTTGACCGCGGCCGGATCGGCCAGGCTGCGCGGCGGCTCGGGGCTGCGCGGAGGCAGCGCGATGCTCGACTCGTCGGCGCTCCCCTCGTTGATGTCGTTGGGCAGGTCGAGGTAGACCGCCCCCGGCCGCCCGTAGATGCTGGTCCGGACCGCCTGCTCCATGTAGTAGGGAATGCGCTGGATGCTGTCGGGCCGCGCCGCGTACTTGACGAAGGGCCGCGCCGCCTCGACCTGGGGCGTCTCCTGGAAGGCGCCCATGTTGTTCTGGTAGGTGTCGTGCGTGCCGCCCAGAAGCAGCATCGGCCAGCAGTTCGACCAGGCGTTGGCCAGGCCCGCGATGCCGTGCACCATGCCCGGCCCGCAGACCGTCAGGCAGGCGCCCGGCCGGCCGGTCAGATAGCCGACGGCGCCGGCGGCGTAGCTCGCCGACTGTTCGTTGCGAAAGCCGTAGTAATGGATTCCCTCTTTTTGCGCGGCCATCGCCACGCCGATCACGGGGAATCCGACCACGCCGAACATATAGTCCACGCCCTGCTGCTTGAGGCTGCGGGCGATGACGGTTGCGCCGCCGATCTCGGCCATCCGGACCTCCAAGTCGCTGACAGTCGAGCGATTCTACACCCCGTGATACTTCTAAGGGCCCGGGGCGCCGCGGGCGCCCGGACTCTCGCGGGAGGACGGTGGTGAAGCTCCAAGACCGGGTGGCGATCGTGACCGGCGCCAGCCGCGGAATCGGCAAGGCGATCGCGCTGCGCTTCGCGCGCGAGGGGGCGTCCGTGGTGATCGCCGCGCGTTCCGACACGCCCCACCCACGCCTGCCCGGGACCATCCACCAGACGGTCGATGAGATCGAGCAGGCCGGCGGGCGCGCGCTGGCGCTGCGCTGCGACGTGAGGGACGAGTCCGAGGTCGAGGCTCTGGCGGCCCGGACGTTGGAGAGCTTCGGCGGCATCGACATGCTGGTGAACAACGCCGCCGCGACCTACCCCGCCTCGGGAATGGAGATCTCCCTCAAGCGCTGGGACGTCATTCTGGACGTGAACCTGCGCGGGCCGCTGCTCTGCACCCGCGCCGTCGCGCCGACGATGCTCGCCCGGGGCGGCGGCTCGATCCTGAACATCACCTCCGGCGCGGGCGACCAGGACTTTCGGCGCTACCGCGGGCGCCTGCCCTCCCTGGCCTACGGCGTGTCCAAGGCGGCCCTGAACCGCCTGACCGTGGGTTTCGCGCGGGAGTTCGAGGATCGGGGAATCAGCGTCAACGCCCTGATGCCCGCCAGCATGGTGTGGACCGAGGGAGCCGAGGCGTTCTTCGGCAGCGAGGCGGCCGGCGAGGAGGCCGTCGGACCCGAGAACATGGTCGAGGCCTCGCTGCACCTGGTCCGGCAGACGCCGGAGAGCCTGACTGGCTGGGTCGGGACCGACGAGGCGCTGCGCGCCAGCAGCGGCGCCTGGTAGAGCTGCCCGTCCACGAATCGCGGCGGGGGATTGGTCCGGCAGGCGAATTTGCTCTAACTAGAACGGGTCTCGGTTGCCGATGGAGGGGGGGGCAGCGTGGAAAGTCGGTGCTTGGGCAACGGAAGGGGCCGGGGACTCCTGGTCGGTCTTCTGGCGGGAGTCCTGTGCAGCGCCGCGGGTGCGGCGCACGCCGCCGACGGGCGTTTCTACATCGGCGCCTCGGGAACGGCGGAGCAGTTCGACGCCTCCTACGACAAGAGCGTCATCAACACTCCCCCGAGTCTCCGCAGCGGCGACGTCTTCCACGACGGCGATTCCGCCGACGACTGGGATATCGGCCTGGGACTCCTGCTCGGCTACCGCCTTCCCCTGGGCGCGGACGGAAGCTTCTTCCTGAGCGCAGAACTCGATGCGAAGCTCCACGACGTCACGACGCGCGGGCGGTTGGAGGGGGTGGGCGATTCCGCGACCCGCAACCAGCTCGGCGAGAGCTGGCCCGACGACTGGTCGCTGGAAAAGGAAAGGAGCTACGGGCTAACCGTCAAGCTGGGCGCCGACCCGGTATTCCTGCGTCCCTTCCTCGGCGAAACCAGCCTCTACCTTCTGGCCGGTCTGCGCCTGGTCGACACGAAGTTCGAAATCGAATACGACGGGTGTTTCCGGGTGGCCCCGCTGTGCGTGCCCGCCGAATTCGAAGCCGGAAGCCTGAGCCGGAGTCAGGACTTCGTCGCCTGGACGGGCGGCGTCGGGCTGGAGAAGCGCTTCGGAGAGCACCTCGCCCTGCAGGGCGAAGTGCGGTATACCGGCTACGCAGACGAGGACTGGCTCAGCTTCGACCTCGACGGGATCCAGGTGCCTGCGGAACTCGACGGCGATGATCTCGACCTGTCCCTGAACCTGATCCTGTTCTTCTGAGAGAGGCCTCATGAGCATTCCCGAGCCCCCCGCCGATCCGCTGTCCTACCCTTGGAAGGACAGCCCGCGCGAGCCGGGCCGGGGGCGCGAAATCGCCGACGGGGTGGTGGGGCTGCGCCTGGCCATGCCCGGCCGCCTCAACCACATCAACGTGTGGCTGCTGCGCGACGACGACGGTTGGGTGATCGTCGACACCGGCATCAACTCCGAAGAGATCCAGGAGTGCTGGGAGGGGATCTTCGAGGAGTACCTCGACGGCCGGCCGATCACGCGCGTGATCGCGACGCCCCTGCACAACGACCACACCGGCCAGGCCGGCTGGCTGACTCGCCGCTGGGGCGTCGAACTGCACATGAGCCGGACCGAGTTCTTCATGTGCAAGGTGATGGCCTCCGACGGCCCGCAGGATGTCCCCGAGGACGCCATCCGGTTCTACCGCCGGGCGGGCTTCGAAAAGCAGCGCCTGGACGGCTACCGCCGCCGCTTCGGGACCTTCGGCGCGCGCATCTCGCAGCTTCCGGCCGGCTACCACCGACTGAGCGACGGCGAAATTCTGTCCCTGGACGGGCGCAAGTGGCGGGTCGTGGTGGGGCGGGGCCACTCGCCGGAGCACGTCTGCCTGTACTGCCCCGACCTCAAGCTGCTGATCTCCGGCGACCAGGTGCTGCCGCGCATCACGCCCAACGTGAGCGTGAACCCCTCGGAGCCGCACGCCAACCCGCTGCGCGAGTGGCTGCGCTCCTGCGCCCAGCTCCAGGAGGCGCTGCCCGCCGACCTGCTCGTGCTGCCCGCCCACGAAGATCCCTTCTACGGCCTGCACGAGCGGCTGCAGGGGCTGATCGACTTCCACGAGGGCGGGCTTTCCCGGCTGCGCGATCTGTGCAGCGAGCCCCGCCGGGCCGTCGACGTGTTCCCGGCGTTGTTCAAGCGCCAGGTGAACGACATGATGTTCTTCGCCGCGACCGGCGAGAGCATCGCGCACCTGCACTACGCCCTGGAAGAGGGCCAGCTCGAGCTAGAGGAGGACGCCGAGGGCGTCGCCTGGTACCGCAGCCGCTGAAGCCTCCGCGGGTCGCTACACTCCGGGCATGCGGAGCTGGACGGTCGGCCGGTACCTGGTGGAGCGCATGCGGCAGGTCGGACTCCGGCACGTGTTCGGGGTACCGGGCGACTACGTGCTGGCGCTGCTGGACGAAATCGTCGACAGCGAGGTCGAACTCGTCGGCACCTGCAACGAGCTGAACGCCGGCTACGCCGCCGATGCCTACGCGCGCGTCAACGGCGTCGGCGCGGTATGCGTGACCTACGCCGTCGGCGGATTCAGCGTGCTCAACGCGATCGCGGGCGCCTACGCCGAGCAGGTGCCGGTGATCGCGGTCGCCGGCGGACCCAACCGCAGCGACCGCGACGAGCGCAAGCTGCTGCACCCCACGCTCGGACACCACGGGATCCAGGTCGAGGTGTTCCGGCACGTGACCCAGGAGTCGGTGCTCCTGACCGACGCCGACGACGCCCCCGAGCAGATCGACCGGGCGATCGCCGCCTGCGTCGCCCACCGCCGTCCGGTCTTCATCGAGGTGCCCGCCGACCTGGTGAAGCAGCCGTGCCGCGCGCCCCGGCCGCGCGAGTTCGACGAACGCCCCCCGAGCGATCCCGACGCGACGCGCGAGGCCGTGGAGGAAGCCGTCCGGATGCTGCTTGCGGCCGAGCGGCCCGTCGTCCTGGGCGGCGTCGAGCTGCACCGCTTCGGGGTCCAGCCCGGGTTCGTGCGTCTGGTCGAGCGCGCCGGCTGTCCGGTCGCCACGGTTCTGCTGGGCAAGTCCGTGATCGCCGAGACGCACCCCCAGTACGTCGGTCTCTACCGCGGGGCGCTGAGCGAGGACTATGTACGCGAGACCGTCGAGGGCGCCGACTGCGTGTTGAGCCTGGGCGCATGGATGACCGACATCAACCTCGGCATCTACACCGCCGACATCGACACCGCGCGCCTGATCCACTCCGGGGCGTGGCGGGTCCAGATCCGCCACCACCACTTCGAGCGGGTCTTCCTGGGGGACTTCATCGACGGGCTGTTCGAGGCTTTGCCGGCGGCGCCCGCCCCCCGCGAGACCATCCGGCCGGCCAGCCGCGCGCTGGTGGAGCCCTTCGCGCCCGCCCCGGAGGAGCGCGTGAGCGTGGCGCGCTTCTTCGAGCGCATGAACCACTTCCTGCGCGAGGGCGACGTGGTGCTGGCCGACGCGGGAGACTCCTTCCTGTGCGCCGGCGACCTGATCGTGCACCACAGCGTGGGCTTCATCTGCCAGGCGTTCTACTGCTCGCTCGGCTTCAGCCTGCCCGGCGCGCTCGGCGTGGGCCTGGCCGATCGCTCGCGGCGGGCGGTGGTCTTCGCCGGCGACGGCGCGCTGCAGATGACGGTCCAGGAGCTGTCCACTTTGGTCCGCCAGCGGCTCAACCCGATCGTGTTCGTGATGAACAACCGCGGCTACACGATCGAGCGCGCGATCCACGACGGCCCCTACAACGACATCCAGAACTGGCGCTACCACTCCCTGCCGGAGGTCTTCGGGGGCGGCTGGAGCTGCGAGGTGCACAAGGAAGCCGAGCTCGAGGCCGCGCTGGAGCGCGCCCGCGAGGAGCCCGATCGGCTGGCGCTGATCGAGGTGCACATCGACCCGCAGGACTGCTCCTCCGCGCTGGAGCGCCTGGGGCAGGCCCTGGGCGAGCGCCAGACGTTGACCACCGGATTCCGCCGGGCGTAGCCGCGTCCGGCCGGCGGGAGCATCTGGTAGGCTCGCGGGCGGAGCGGAGCGGAGGAAAACATGGCCGTCACCCCCCTGATTTCGTCCGATTCTCACATCATCGAGCCCCCTGACCTGTGGACCGAGCGCATCGAGCCGGAGTTCCGGGAGCGGGCCCCGCGCGTGGTGCGCGAAGAGGGCGGCGACTGGTGGTACATCGACGGCAAGCCCTCGATGTCTTTCCTGGGCGCGCAGACCGGCGACCGCTTCGAGAAGGACGCCACCGAGCTGATGCTGGAGGCCCGCTTCGAGCAGGTCCGGCCGGCCGCCTACGACCCGCGCCGCTACCTGGAGGAGAACGCCTCCGACGGCGTGATGGGGCAGGTCCTGTACCCCAGCGAGGCGCTGATGGCCTACGGAATTCCCGACCCGGCGCTCTGCTCCGCCGCCATGCGCGCCTACAACGACTACATCGCGGAGTTCTGCAGCGAGGACCGCGGCCGCCTCAAGGGGATCGCGCTGCTCAACGTGGACGACCCCGACGAGGCGGTGCGGGAGCTGGCCCGCTGCCGCGAACTCGGGCTGGCGGGCGCCATGATCAGCGTGCTGCCGCCGGCCGACCGCGGCTACGACCACCCGATGTACGAGCCGCTGTGGTCCGCCGCTGTCGACCTGGACATGCCGCTGAGCATGCACGTGGCCACCGGCCGCGAGCGCGCCAGCGTCGTCGCCCAGGAGAGCACGGTGCGCGTGAGCGAGGCGGCCTTCTATCTGCAGGACCACTTCGTGCGCAAGTCGCTGGGCGAGATGATCTTCGCGGGGGTGTTCGAGCGGCACCCGAAGCTGCGCGTGGGCTCGATCGAGCACGAGGTCTCGTGGGTGCCGTTCTTCCTGTTCCAGATGGACTACTGCTACACCGACCGGCCCCTGCGCGGCGACTGGCACCGCTTCGCCGACCCGGACGCGCGGCCGAGCCACTTCTTCCGCAGCAACTGCTTCGTGAGCTTCCAGGAGGACGCCGTGGGCCTGCGGGTGCGCGACGTGGTCGGGGTGCGGACGCTGATGTGGGGCTCGGACTACCCGCACACCGAGGCGACCTTCCCGCGCTCGCGCGAGATCACCGCCGAGATCCTGGCCGACGTGCCCGAAGACGAGCAGGCGCTGGTCCTGCGGGACAACGTGGCGCGGCTGTACGGCTTCGACCTGGACGCCCTTGCGCCCTGATCTCCCGGTTTCCTCGCGACGCGTGCGGAGCCGTGACTCCGGCCCGGGTCAGAGGATGGTTCCGCCGTCCAGGCTCAGGGTCTGGCCCGTCACGAAGGACGAGGCCGCGCTGGCGAAGTACACCACCGCCCCGGCCATCTCCTCGGGCAGCCCGATGCGCCGCAGCGCCGAGCCCTTGGTGGACTGCGACAGGATCTTCTCGTCGCTCCACAGCGCTTGCGAGAAATCCGTCTTGACCAGGCCGGGGGCGATGCAGTTCACGCGGATGCCGTCCGTTCCCCACTGCTTGGCGCAGACCTGGGTGAGCATGCCCAGCGCCGCCTTGGAGACGCCGTAGCCTCCCAGCACCTCGGACGCGCGCAGCCCCGCGCCGGAACTGACGTTGACGATGCTGCCGCCCTCGCCGTGGCGCAGGATCGCCTCGCGCACGTACTTGCTCAGGAAGAACGCCGCCTTGACGTTGGTGTTCATGATGGCGTCCCAGGCGCGCTCGTCGATGTCCTGCACCGCTCCGAAGACCGGATTGGTGGCGGCGTTGTTCACCAGCACGTCGACCCGACCGAGTTCCGCCTCCACCCGCTCGACCACGCCGCCCAGCGAGGCCATGTCGCGGATGTTGGCCGGCACCGCCAGGCCGCGCCGGCCGGTGGCCTTGACCGCATCGACCGCGTCGACCAGCGGACCGGGCCGGCGCGCCACCAGCGCCACGTCCGCCCCCGCCTCGGCCAGCCCCACGGCGACCGCGCGGCCGATCCCGCGGCTGCCGCCGGTCACGATCGCGACCTTGCCCGCCAGACTGAACTCGCCCAGAGCCATTCGCCCCTCCGCTCGGTTGCGCTCGGGAGTATGAGCCATCCGGAGGGCTGCGCAGGAACCCGGCTGCGGCGTTGCCCTCTGGTAGAGTGGGCGCCGCTGGAGGGGATGGTTCATGGGCTCCGAGCTGGCCGGTAGGACGGCGCTGGTCACGGGCTCCGGGCGGAACATTGGCCGGGCGATCGCGCTGCGGCTCGCGCGGGCCGGCGCTGACGTGGCGGTCCACGCCTTTACCCATCCCGAGCAGGCCGAACGCGTCGCCGAAGAGATCGCCGAGCGGGGCGTGCGTTCGCTGGCGCTGCGGGCGGACCTGAGCGACTCCGGCGAGTGCCGGCGCCTGGTCGAGAGCGTCCAGCAGCGCTTCGGCGCGCTCGACATCCTGGTCAACAACGCCGCGGTCCGGCCCCGCCAGGATTTCCTGTCCATCACCCCGGCCGACTGGGAGCGCGTGATCGGCTCGAACCTGTCCGCCGCCTTCCACAGCGCACAGGCCGCTCTGCCGGCGATGCTGGAGCGCGGCTTCGGACGCATCCTCAACATCGGCGGCCCCGACGGCATGCGTCCCCTGGCCCTGCGCGCGCACAACGTGGCCTGCAAGGCCGGTCTGGTCGGACTGACCAAGGCCATCGCGCTGGAGTTCGGCGCGCGCGGAATCACCGCCAACGTGGTCGTGCCCGGGATCACCGACACGACCCGGGACGAGAACTACCCGGGCTGGCCCCCGTCTCCCAAGCTGCTCGAGCGCGAACTCTCGATCCCGCGCCTGGGCCGGTCCGAAGAGATCGCGGAGGCCTGCTGGTTCCTGTGCACGCCGGGAGCCGACTACGTGACCGGCCAGACCCTGCACGTCAACGGCGGCTACTACATGCCCTGAGCGGCCCGGAGGCCGCCCCGGCGAGATAGGCAGACATGGACGCACTCAGCAGTTTTTTCATAACCCTCGACGGCTACCTCGGCAGCGCCGTCTACTTCCCGTGGGTGCTGCTGGGAGTGGGGGCTTTCTTCACGCTCTATCTGGGATTTCCGCAGATCCGCTACTTCAGGCGCGCCTGGGGCGTCCTGCGAGGCCACCATTCGCGCGGCGACGCGGAGGGCGACACCAGCCACTTCCAGGCGCTCTCGACGGCGCTGGCGGGCACCGTCGGCACCGGCAACATCGGCGGCGTCGCCTTCGCGATCTACCTGGGCGGGCCCGCCGCCCTGTTCTGGATGTGGGCCACGGCGTTCCTCGGCATGACGACCAAGTTCGTCGAGGTGACCGTCTCGCACAAATACCGCGTCAAGGACGACCAGGGACGGATCGCCGGCGGTCCCATGTACTTCATGGAACGCGGCCTGAACATGAAATGGCTGGCGGTCTTCTTCGCCGCAGCGACCGTGCTCAGCACCTTCGGCTCCGGCAACATGCCGCAAAGCAACAACATGGCGTCCGGGCTCGAAGCGTCGTTCGGCCTGCCGACCTGGCTGACCGGAGCCGTGCTCGCGGGCCTGCTGGCGCTGGTCATCATCGGCGGGATCCGGCGCATCGCCGCGGTGACCTCGAGGATCGTGCCGATCATGGGCGCGCTCTACGCCATCGGCGCGTTCGCCGTGATCGTCTCGAACTACCAGGCCGTGGGTCCGGCATTCCTGTCCGTGTTCCGCGACGCGTTCACGGGCAGCGCGGCGGGCGGCGGCTTTCTGGGCGCGACCTTCGCCTACGCCTTCAACCGGGGGGTGAACCGCGGCCTGTTCTCGAACGAGGCCGGCCAGGGCTCCGCGCCCATCGCGCACGCCGCCGCGCGCGCCGACGAGCCGGTCTCGGAAGGCATGGTGTCGATTCTCGAACCCTTCATCGACACCCTGGTCATCTGCACCCTGACCGGCCTGGTGATCCTGTCCAGCGGCGTCTGGCAGGAGAAGTTCGAGACCGACTTCCAGGCGTTCGACACCGAGTTCGTGCAGGGCCCCTGGTCGGACCGCGACCCCGAACACGTCGAAGCGCTCTTCGCCCACCTCAGCGGACAGCCGCCGGCCGGCGATCCGGTGGTGCGGGCGAACGGACGCTACCGGGTGGAGGACGGCCGACTGGTCGGCGCCGAGCTGACCGTCCTGCACAACCGCTCGGTCGCCGAAGACGTCCGCTTCCAGCTCGACGGAGCCGCCTACAGCGGCGTCGTCCAGATCGAAGACGGCTCCCTGCACAGTCCGGTGTCGATGCGCGGACGCTCCCTGCTGCACTCCGTGCCGCTGACCGCGGAGGCGTTCAAGCGCTCCTTCCTGGGAGAGTTCGGGCAGTACGCGGTGACGATCGGGCTGGTGCTGTTCGCTTTCTCGACCGCGATCGCCTGGTCCTACTACGGAGACCGGGCCATGACCTATCTGTTCGGCACGGCCTCGGTGACCCCCTATCGGGCGCTCTACGTGGTCGGATTCTTTCTGGCGGCCGTGATGGACACTTCGCTGGTGTGGCTGCTGTCGGCGACGTCCCTGGCGCTGATGGCGCTGCCGAACCTGCTGGGAATCGTGCTGCTGCGGCGCGACATGAAGAGCGAGATCGCCGCCTACTGGACGCATTTCGGGCGCTGAGCGGCGCGCCTGGCGGGTTCGCCCTCCGCTTCGCGGACTCTATGATGGACGCGAAGGGAGGCGACATGCCCAAGGATTCCGAAGTCGACCCCACCGAGATCGTCGGGGGACTGGCGCTGGGCCGGCGCGTGCAGGCCGGCGAGAAGCTGCGGCCGCCCGCGCGCAGCGACTCGGAGCACGAGAATCGCCTGGTCTCGGGCGAGGCCTGGCGCGACTTCTGCCGGACGCTGGAGCGCGCCGGCGAGCACATCCTGGCCTCCGACCTGGGCCAGGACCCGCGCTCGCTGGCCGGGGGCTTCCGCTACCTGCTCGGGCTTCTGCCATTCGGCATCCAGCAGGCGCGCGAGCTGGGCGATCCGGACTATCCGACCTTCGCCCGCATCCAGGACCTGCATTGCAAGTGGGGCGCCGAGAACGCGGACAACAGCTATCTCCAGACCCACGTCCGCGGCGACCGCAGCTACCGCATCCGCGGTGAGCGCGGAAGCTGCATGGAGTTCCTGATCGAGTCCAAGGAAGGCTACATGCAGTTCGGCGACACCCGAACCTTCTCGACCCTGTGCGCCTCGGAGCTGGAAGTCGGGCCGGACGGAAGTTTCGAAGTGATCGCGAGCGCCGAGGAACACCCGGGCAACTGGCTGCCCCTGCACCCGGACGCGCGCCAGATCACCATCCGCCAGTACTTCTGGGACTGGGAGAACGAGCAGCCCGCGCACTTCGAGATCGAGTGCGTCGGCCGCGAAGGCCTGCCGCCCGAGCCCCTGGAGGCCCGCGACCTGTCGCGCCTGCTCGACGACGCCGGCCACTGGGTGGAGATGACCGAGGCCTTCTGGTCGGAGTGGTTCACCGAGCTGCGCGAGAACAACGACCCGCAGACGCTCGCGCCCGCCCGCCGCTATGTGGGCGGCGCCGACGACATCCGCTATGGCAACGACTCCTACGAGCTGGAGGACGACGAGGCGATCGTGCTCGAAGTGGAGCCTCCCGACGCGCGCTACTGGCACTTTCAGCTCTGCAGTCAGTGGTTTCACACCATGGACTTCGCCAACCGCAGCAATAGCCTCAACGGTCACCAACTCCACATCGACACGGACGGCCGCTGCCGCGTGGTGATCGCGCACCGCGATCCCGGCGTGCCCAACTGGCTCGACACGGTCGGCGATCGCATCGGCATGATCCAGTACCGCTGGGTCTGGACCCGGACCGATCCCGTCCCAGTGCTGAAGCGGGTGCGCTTCGGCGATATCCGCGCCGCGCTGCCGTCCGACACTCCGGTCGTCACTCCCGAGCAGCGCCGGGAGCAGATCCGAGTGCGCCAGCAGAACGCCCGACGGCGCTTCCGACTCTGAGATCCGCTCGGCCCAGGCCTACCGTCCCAGGCGCGGAGCGGCGTGGGATACTGCCGCGCCGACGGGAGGTGGCCGAATGCGGTTGAAGGACAAAGTCGTCGTGATCACGGGCGCGGGAGCGGGTCTCGGGCGGGAGTGCGCGCTGCTCTTCGCGGAGCAGGGGGCGTCGCTGGTGGCGACCGACATCGACGACGAGCGGATCGCGGCCACCGAGGCGGCGGTTTCGGAGAAGGGCGGCCGGATCGTGGCCCTGACCGCCGACGTCACCAGCGAGGCGGACGCCCGACGCACGGTTGCCGCGGCGGTCGAAGGCTACGGCAAGCTCGACGTGATGTTCTGCAACGCCGGCATCCAGGTGCCGGGGTATCCCGACGTGAAGTTCGAGGACTTCACCGAGGAGCAGTGGCGCCGCACGCTCGACGTGAACGTGACCGGCGTGTTCTTCGGCTGCAAGCACGCCGTTCCCGCCCTGCGGGCCAACGGGGGCGGCTCGATCGTCGTCACCTCGTCGGCAGTCGCATACGCCAGCGCCCGCCGCCTGGCGCCCTACGCGACCAGCAAGGGCGCCGTCAACGCGCTGGTCCGCAGCCTGGCCGTCGACCTGGGCGAGTACGGCATCCGGGTCAACGCCATCTGTCCCCTGCACGGCATGTCGACCAACTTCCTGTCCCCCGCCGACGCTGCGGTGACGGGGCTCTCGATGGAAGAGGCGCGCGGCGCCTGGGACCCGCGCAAGTCGGGCATGCCCCTCAAGCTCGACCGTCCGCCCACGCTGCGCGACAACGCCCTGGCCGCCCTTTTCCTGGCCTCTGACGACTCCGCCTACATGAGCGGCCAGTGCATCGCCACCACCGACGGCGGCGTCCTCGGCGGCCTCTACCTGGACTACTAAGAGTCCGCAGGGGCTCTCGTCGGGGCTCGGGCTCAGAGGAAGGCGCAGACCTCGCCCAGGTAGCCGGAGCCGCCGCAGTAGCGAGGGTCCTGGAGCTGGATCAGGAGTCCGTCCGGGTCGGTGAAGTACAGCTCGGGGGTTCCCTCGAGCGCACCGCCCCGGTCGGGCATGCGCAGGGTCACGTATGCCGACAGGGGTTCGATCGGTCCGCCTCCGGGGTCCTCACGGGGCGTCACGCCGTAGCCGGCGAGCACTTCGAGCACCCGCTCGTGCTGAAAACCGTCGATCGTCAGGCAGACGTGGTGGATGCGCGCCGGAGCCGCGCTTCCGGGGACCGAGACGAAGCCCAGGATCTGCCCGTCGGAGCCCACGTCCAGCAGGGGCATGCTTCCCTGGGTCTTGGTGACCGGCAGGCCGAAGACGCGCTGGTAGAAGTCGAGGCTGCGCTCCGCATCGGCGACGAAGACCGTGCAGTGGTTGATGCCCCAGAGGCGGAACAGTCCGTCCGCGGGCGCGGGCTCCGGCTGTGGGCAGACGTCTCCCAGAACGCCCGCGCCGCCGCAGTAGGCGCCGTCCTGGAGCTGAACCACGATCCCGTCGGGGTCGCCCAGAAACAGCTCCTGCGTGCCCTCGACCGCGCCGCCCAGAGACCCGCCCCGGACCCAGGAACGGGCGCGCAGCGGTCCCGCGGCCAGCCCCCCGCCGATCTCCGCAGGGTCCTCCGCCGCCACCCCGTGCCGCTCGAGGGCGTTCAGCGTCCGCGCGGCGTCGAAGCCCTCGACCGCAAGGCCCAGTCGGGCGATCTCCGAGGCCGCGCCGGCCTCGGTCCCGGCCAGTTCCAGGAAATGGGGCCCGGCGCCGACCCGCAGGCACGGATTCAGCCCCCGGCGGGCCTGGACGGGCATGCCGAAAAGACCCTGGTAGAACGCCAGCGAGCGCTCCGGATCGGACACGGCGAGGGCCACGTGGCTCAGTCCCCGGACCGGCAATGCGGGGGCGCCCGCGGCCCGCGACAGTCCGGGCGGCGCGAGCGCCAGAACCGCCATCGCCCCCAGGAACGATCGCCGCGTCAGCCCCCCGTCCGCCGTCTCCGTCATCGTCCGCCGCCTCCCCGCTGGAGTCGCCACGATCCTACCCGCCCCCGCACAGGCGCGGCGCCAGCGCTTCCAGGAGTTCGAGGCTCGGGCGGGAGGGGTCGTCGGCGTCCAGCGGCTGGATGCAGACGTGGGTCGCGCCGGCTTCGAGGTGCTCGCGAACGCGAAGCTCCAGGGCGTCGAGGTCGCCCCAGGCCACCACGGCGTCGACCACGCGGTCGTTGCCGCCGTCGTCGAGTTCGCTCTCCTCGAAACCGCAGCGCATCAGGTTGCCGCGGTAGTTGGGCATGGTCAGCGGGCCGGCCATGGACTTTCGCGCCCGCTCCCGGGCGCGCGCCGGGTCGGTCACCCACAGCAGCTTCTGCTCGGGGCAAAGCCAGGCGCCCTCGCCCATGATCCGGCGCGAGCGCGCCGTGTTCTCGGGCGGGGCGAAGAACGGATGGGCTCCCCGCGTGCGCTCGGCCGCGAACTTCAGCATCCGCGGCCCGAGCGCGGCCAACACGATGGGCGGCTCGCCGGAGAGTTCCGGTCCCCACCACATGGCGGCGTCCATGGCTTCGAGGTAGGCGCGCATGCTCGGCAGCGGCTTGGGATAGGGCTTGTCCAGCAGGCCCTCCATCGCGGTCTGGTGCGACACGCCCAGGCCGAGCAGGAAGCGGCCGCCCGACTGGTCGTGCAGCGCGCGCTGGGCGCAGGCCGTCGCCAGCGGCTCGCGCAGGTGGATGTTGACCACCCCCGTGGCGACGACCAGCCGCGTGGTGTGCGCGAACAGCCAGGCGGCGTGCGCGAACGGATCGCGCCCGAAGGCGTCGGGGATCCAGAGCGCACCGTAGCCCAGCTCTTCCACGCGCTGCGCGAAGCGGGCCGCCTCGCCGATCTCGAGTCCGTCCGTCCGGGTCCACACCCCGACCTGCCCGATGTCCATCCGAACCCTCCTTCAGGCCCCAACCCTAGCGGGAAATCCCGGCTCCGGTGCGGTAGGCCGCGCGGGCGGTGCTAGACTCGCCCGCCGGAGTTCCGGAGGTCAGCCTGGATGACGCTCGACATCGATCCCAACTCTTTGATCCACCCCCGCAGCTACGGAGCCGCCGGCCAGCCGCACGAAGCCTGGACCCAGCTGCGCGCTCAGGCCCCGGTCTGGCTGTGCGAGCCGGACAACTATCCGTCCTTCTACGCCATCACCCGGCACGCCGACATCACGGACATTTCGGGCAGGCCGGAAGTGTTCAGCAACTCGGACGGGATCGCTTTTCTGAGCCTCCGGCAGCTCGAAGAGCGCAAGACGGGTCCCAGCCCGCTGGCGCAGATGCGGACCATCATCGAGATGGACCCGCCCGAACACCGCGACTTCCGCAAGGTCGCCAGCGGCTTCTTCACGCCGCGCAGCATCGGCCGCCTGGACGCGGTGGTCAACGAGTGCGCGCGCCAGCACGTGGACAAGCTGGGCGAAGAGGGCGAGTGCGATTTCGTGGAGCTGATCGCGGAGAGGCACCCGCTGCGGGTGCTGGCGACCATCCTGGGAATCGGCCCGGATGACGAGGACCTGCTGCTGCGCCTGACCCAGCAGCTCCTGGCCAGCGACGACCCCGACCTGCAGCGCAAGGCGGAGAACCGCGAGCAGGCGCTGGCGGAACTCGGAGCCGACTTGCTGAAGCTTTTCAACCGCGTGCTGGAGGACCGCCGGGCCCGCCCGCGCGACGACCTGGCGACCATCATCGCCCACGCCCAGATGGCCGACGGCACGCCGATGCCCATGCTCGAGACCCTGGGCTACTACCTGATCGTCTTCACCGCCGGCCACGACACAACCCGCAACGCCATCTCGGGCGGCATGGCGGCTTTCCTGGAGCACCCCGATCAGCTCGCTCGCCTTGGAGCCGCCCCCGAACTCGCGCGGCCCGCGGTGGAGGAGATCGTCCGCTGGTCGTCGCCGGTCAACTACATGAAGCGGCGGCTGCGCGAGGACGTCGAGATGCGCGGCGTGCGGATGCGGGAGGGCGAGGACCTGGTCATGTTCTACGCCTCCGCGAACCGCGACGAGACGGTCTTCGAGCGCCCCTTCGAGTTCGACATCTCCCGCCACCCCAACCGCCACATCGGCTTCGGCAGCGGCGAGCACTTCTGCCTGGGCGCGCACGTGGCGCGCCTCAGTACGCGCGCGCTGTTTCGCGAACTCGCCACCCGGATCGAGTGGATCGAACCGGCCGGCGAGGCGGCGCTGACCGAATCGAACCTGGTGGTCGGGCACAAGGCGCTTCCGATCCGCTACAAGCTGCGTCCGGCGGCTTGAGCGCCCGCCCGGGCGAAGATCCCCGGGCGCGGAGCGAAGCCGGCCACTCGAACCCGGAGGAACCCAGATGGCGCCCGATTCGGCCTGGGGCGCGGACCCCGCGGAACTGGGCTTCGATCCCGAGGCCCTGCGCGAGAAGTACCGCCGGGAGCGCGACAAGCGGCTGCGCGCTGACGGAAACGATCAGTACGTGCAGATCGCGGGCGAGTTCACCCCCTTCCTGGACGATCCCTACGTAGAGCCCGGATTCTCGCGCGATCCCCTGGACGACGAGGTCGAGGTGGCGATCGTCGGCGGCGGCTTCAGCGGGCTGCGCGCGGGCGCGCGCCTGCGCGAGGCCGGACTCGAGAGCATCCGGGTGATCGAGACCGGCGGGGACTTCGGGGGGACCTGGTACTGGAACCGCTATCCCGGCGTGCAGTGCGACATCGAGTCATACATCTACCTGCCCCTGCTCGAGGAACTGAACTACATCCCCAGGGAGAAGTATTCCTACGGCCCGGAGATCTCGGCGCACAGTCAGGCCATCGGCCGGCACTACGACCTGTACCGCGACGCCTGCTTCCAGACGCAGGCGCAGGAGCTGCACTGGGACGAGGGCTCCTCCCGCTGGACGGTCCACACCGACCGCGGCGACCGCATCCGGGCCCGCTTCGTGTGCCTGGCGATCGGGCCGCTGAGCCGTCCCAAGCTGCCCGGCATCCCGGGGATCGAAGGCTTCGAAGGGCACTCGTTCCACACCAGCCGCTGGGACTACGCGTACACCGGCGGGGACACGATCGGCAACCTGTCCAAGCTGCGGGACAAGCGCGTGGGCGTGATCGGCACCGGCGCAACGGCGGTTCAGTGCATCCCGCACCTGGGCGAGGCCGCCGAGCACCTCTACGTCTTCCAGCGCACGCCCTCCTCGATCGACGTGCGCGGAAACCGGCCGACCGACCCGGAGTGGGTCCAGACCCTGGAGCCGGGCTGGCAGGAGAAGCGGATCGAGAACTTCAGCATCCTGACCAGCGGCGGGTTCCAGGAAGAAGACCTGGTCAACGACGGATGGACCGACATCCTGCGCAACCTGTCGGGGATGGGCCGGCGCGCGGCGGCCAGCCTCACGCCGCAGGAGATGGCCGCCCGGATCGAACTGGCGGACTTCCAGAAGATGGAGCAGATCCGCACGCGCGTGGATTCGATCGTGAGCGACCCGGCCACGGCCGAGGCCCTCAAGCCGTACTACCGGCAGTTCTGCAAGCGGCCCTGCTTCCACGACGACTACCTGCCGACCTTCGAGCGGCCCAACGTCAGCTTGATCGACACCGGGGGCCGGGGCGTGGAACGGATCAGCGAGCGCGGAGTCGTGGTCGCCGGCCGGGAGTACGCCGTGGACTGCCTGATCTTCGCCACCGGCTTCGAGGTCGGCACGGACTACACGCGCCGGGCCGGCTTCGATCTCTTCGGGCGCGGGGGCCTGGCCCTGAGTGAGAAGTGGGCGGACAGCGTGTCCACTTTCCACGGTGTGCTCAGCCGCGGATTTCCCAATTGCTTCTTCATGGGCGGCATCCAGTCCGGGGTCAGCCCGAACTTCACCGAGCTGTACAACGAGCAGAGCCGGCACATCGCGCACATCGTCGGGCGGGCTCTGGAACGCGGCGCACGCCGCGTCGAGACTTCGCCCGAGGCCGAGGAAGACTGGGTGCGCACCCTGCAGGCGTCCGCGAGTGCGAACCTGGGCTTCCAGCAGAGCTGCACGCCCGGCTACTACAACAACGAGGGCCGGCCGGGGGAGGGACCGGGATGGTTCGGCGGCAACTACGGCGGCGGAGTGCACGAGTTCTTCCAGGTCCTGCGGCAGTGGCGCTCGCGGGGAGATCTGCAGGGCCTCGAGCTGGAGTGAACGGCCGTTGGCCAAGCTGAACCGCAGGTTCTACGAACGCGAACTCGCCCAGCTCCAGACCGAGCTGGTCCGGCTCCAGGAATGGGTGCGCGACCAGGGCCTGAAGGTGGTCGTCGTCTTCGAGGGCCGCGACGCGGCCGGCAAGGGCGGCGTCATCAAGCGCATCACCGAGCGCCTGAATCCGCGCGTCTGCCGGGTGGTGGCGCTGGCGGTCCCGACCGAGCGCGAGAAGACCCAGTGGTACTTCCAGCGTTACGTGGCGCACCTGCCGGCCGCCGGCGAAATCGTTCTGTTCGACCGGAGTTGGTACAACCGCGCCGGCGTGGACCGGGTGATGGGGTTCTGCGGCGAGGAGGAGTACCAGGAATTCCTCCGCACCTGCCCCGAGTTCGAGCGCATGCTGGTCCGCTCGGGAATCGTCCTGATCAAGTACTGGTTCTCGATCAGCGACGAGGAGCAGGAGCGCCGCTTCCAGCAGCGCATCCAGGATCCCGCCCGGCGCTGGAAGCTGAGCCCGATGGACCTCGAGTCGCGCCATCGCTGGGTCGACTACTCTCGCGCCAAGGACGAAATGTTCGCCCACACCGACATCAAGCAGGCGCCGTGGTGGGTGGTGAACGCGGACGACAAGAAGCTCGCCCGGCTCAACTGCATCCGGCACCTGCTGTCCGCGATTCCCTACCGCAAGCTGCCCCCCGCTCCGCTGGAGCTGCCGGAACGCCAGCCCGACTCCGGCTACGTTCGCCCTCCGGTGAGCGACCAGACCTTCGTGCCCGACCACTACGCCTCGGAGGACTGAACCGGGTCCCGGCTCGCGCCCGCCTCCGCCCGCTTTCGCGCCCAGACCGGCAAACTGCGAATCCCCGATGGAAATCTTCCAACTCCTCGTCAGCGGACTTTCGCTGGGCTGCGTCTACGGCCTGATCGCGCTGGGCTTCGTGCTGATCTACAAGGCGACCGAGATGGTCAACTTCGCCCAGGGCGACCTGATGATGCTGGGCGCGTTCGTGGCCATCAGCTTCGTCAACGGTTTGGGGTGGCCGTTCGCCGCAGGCGTCGTCGCCACGCTGCTGACGATGGTCGGCTTCGGCATGGCGCTGGAGCGCGGCGTGCTGCGCCCGATGATCGGCGAACCTCCGTTCGCGGTGCTGATGCTGACCATCGGCCTCGGCTTCGTCCTGCGCGCCGTGGCCGGGGCGATCTGGGGCAACCAGCCGCGCGCGCTGGAATCTCCCTTCGCGGGCGAGACGCTGCAGGTCGGCGGTCTCATCCTGGGATACGAGAACATCGCCATCGTGGGAGGCACGCTCGGCCTGTGCGGGCTGCTCTTCCTGTTCTTCCGCCATACCCGCATCGGCCTGGCCATGCAGGCGGCGTCCCAGAACCAGTTGGCGGCGTTCTACGCCGGCATTCCGCTGAAGCGGATCTTCTCGCTGGTCTGGGGCCTGTCGGCGGCGATCGCGGCGCTGGCGGGGATCCTGGTTGCGCCGGTGATGCTGGTCCAGCCGCTGATGGGGCTGGTCGGGATCAAGGCCTTCGCCGCCGCCATCGTCGGGGGCTTCGGCAGCCTGCCGGGCGCGATGATCGGCGGGATCGCGATCGGGCTCGCCGAGCAGTTCGTCGGTCTGTACCTGCCTCCCGGGCTCTCCGAGGTGAGCGCCTTCGTGATTCTCCTGGGGATGCTCCTGGTCCGCCCCGAGGGCCTCTTCGCCACGCTGCAGAAGAAGAAGGTATGAGGTTCGTTCTCAAGACCCGGTACGGACAGGACGTCGACCTGTTCCTGCACGGCGGCCAGCGCTTCTGGTACGCACTGCTCGCCCTCGCCGCGGCGGCGGCTCCGCTGGCGCTCGACGCGTTCTACGTCGGCGAGCTTTCGCTGGTGTTCATCTGGGCGATCGCCGGCGTCGGCATGATGCTGCTGGTCGGCTACACCGGCCTGGTGAGCCTGGGCCACGCGGCCTTCCTGGCGAGCGGCGCCTACGCCCACGCCTGGGGCCTCGAGCAGGGCCTGCCGTTCCTGGCCTCGCTGGCCGGGGCGACCCTTTTCAGCGCCGCCGTGGGGGCCGCCGTCGGACTGCCGGCGGCGCGGACCACGGGCATCTACCTGGCCGTGGCGACACTGGCGTTCGAGCGGATCGCCGCCCACGTCATCGAGCACTGGGACTCGGTCACCGGCGGCTTCCGCGGCAAGCCGGTGCTCGACCCGGAAGTTCTGGGCGTCAGCCTGATCCAACCCACCGCCTTCTACTACCTGTGCCTGGCGACGCTGGGGCTGTGTCTGCTCGCCGCGCTGAACCTGCTGCGCAGTCCCACCGGGCGCGCCTTCATCGCCGTGCGCGACTCGGAGATCTCGGCGCAGAGCATGGGCATCGACCTGGCGCGCACCAAGTCGGCCTCTTTCGCTCTCTCGGCCGGCTTCACGGGTCTGGCCGGCGCTCTGCTGGCGCACCGGATCGGCTACCTGGCGCCCGACGCGTTCACCGTGCAGACGTCGATCCAGCTCCTGCTGATGGTCGTGGTCGGCGGCCTGGGATCGCTGCACGGCGTGCTCTTCGGCGCGGTCTTCCTGGGCCTGCTGCCCCAGGCCGTCGCCCTGGGCCGCGACGTCCTGCCGCCCGCCGTCGGCGAGATCCCGGGGCTGGAACCGGGACTCTTCGGGCTGATCCTGCTTCTGTTCCTGATCTTCGAGCCGCTGGGAATCTACGGGCGCTGGATCAAGATCCGGCTGTACCTGGAGGAGTTCCCGCTCTACCGCAAGGCGACCTACAAGCGCCAGCGCAGCTATCTGCGCACGGAGCGCGTGCGGTGAGCGCGCCGGCCGATTCCCGGGACGTCCCGCTCTTCGAGGCGACCGGGCTGTCCGTGCGCTTCGGCGGGGTCCGGGCCCTGCGCGATGTGTCCTTCGCCGTCCGGGCCGGCGAGGTCTTCAGCATCGTGGGTCCGAACGGGGCCGGCAAGACGACCCTTTTCAACCTGATCAGCCGTTTCTACGACGCCGAGTCCGGAAGCATGCGCTTCGCCGGCCGGGAGCTGAACGCCGTACCCGCCCACCGCATCGCCGCGCTGGGCATCGCGCGGACCTTCCAGAACACCGAACTCTTCGAACGCGAGACGGTGCTCGCGAACCTCTTGATCGCCCGTCACGTGCACCGGCGCACCCGGCTGCTGGGCGATCTGCTCTTCCTGCCGGCGGTGCGGCGCCAGGAGCTCGCCTTCCGCGCCAAGGTGGAGGACGTGATCGACCTGATGGACCTGCAGCGCTACCGCGACCAGGTGGTCGGGAACCTGCCCTACGGGGCGCGCAAGATGGTCGAGATCGCCCGGGCGCTGTGTCTGGAACCGAAGCTGCTGCTGCTCGACGAGCCCTCGTCCGGCCTGAATCCGGAGGAGACAGAGGATCTTTCGTTCTGGATCGAGGACATCGTCGCCGACCTCGGGATCACCGTGGCGATGGTCGAGCACGACCTGAACCTGGTGGCGACGGTCTCCGACCGGGTGCTGGCGCTGGCCGACGGGGCCGTGCTGGCGAGCGGCAGCCCGGAGGAGGTCCGGAACCATCCGGAAGTCCTGCGCGCTTACCTGGGGGACCCGCGTTGGACCTGTTGACGCTGCGCAACCTGGAGACCTGGTACGGGCCGATCCCGGCCATCCGCGGGGTCTCTCTGCGCGTGGAGGAGCACGCCATCGTCACCCTGCTGGGCGCCAACGGCGCCGGCAAGACCACCGTGCTCAAGACGATCAGCGGCGCCATGCAGCCGCAGAAGGGCAGCATCCATTTCGCCGGCCGGGACATCACCCGGCGCGATCCGGATCGGGTCGCCCGGCTCGGCGTCGGCCACGTCCCCGAAGGGCGCGAAGTCTTTCCGTTCCTCAGCGTCGAGGAGAACCTGAAGACCGGCGCGTTCACGCGCCGCGACGGGGAGGTCGGCGCGGACCTGGAGATGGTCTACGCCTACTTCCCCGGCCTGGCCGATCTGCGCCGGCTGCCGGCCGGTTTTCTGTCGGGCGGCCAGCAGCAGATGCTGGCGATCGGCCGGGCGCTGATGCTGCGCCCGCGGCTGATGCTTCTGGACGAGCCCTCCCTGGGCCTGTCGCCCCGCCTGGTGGCGGAGATCGCCGGCATCGTCGAGCGCTTGAACCGGGAGCGGCGAGTGACCATCCTGCTGGTCGAGCAGAACGCGCGCATGGCGCTCGACGTCTCCGACTACGGCTATGTGATGGAACTGGGCCGGATCGTCATGGAAGACACCTGCGAGCGCCTGGCCGACGCCAGCGACATCCAGGAGTTCTATCTCGGCATGAAGGACGAAGGCGTGCGCGGCCGGCGCCGCTGGAAGCGCAGGAAGACCTGGCGGTGAGCGCGCACGCGCCCGAAGCGCTGTGCGAGGTCGACGGCTGCCGCAGCGTGCCCGCCCTGTTCCGCCGCCGCGTGGCCGACCTGGGCGAAAAGGTCGCGCTGCGCGAAAAGGACTTCGGGATCTGGAACGAGTACAGCTGGGCCGACTACGGTCAACGGGCGCGCTGGGCGGGCCTGGGCCTGAAGGCGCTCGGCATGGAGCGCGGCGACGTCTGCTCCATCGCCTCCGAGGTCAACAAGGAGTGGCTGTTCGCCGACCTGGGCGTGATCTGCGCGGGCGGGGTCACCAACGGCGTCTACCCGACGGACGCGCCGGAGCAGGTCGAGTACCTGGTCAACGACAGCGGCACGCGCTTCTACTTCGCCGAGGACGAGGAGCAGCTCGACAAGCTGCTGGCGGTCCGCGAGCGCACGCCGACGCTCGAGAAGATCGTGATCTTCGACATGAAGGGCCTGCGGCACCTCGACGACCCGATGTGTCTCTCGTTCGACGATCTTCTGGAGCGGGGCCGGAAGTACGCCGCGGAGCATCCCGGCGCCTGGGACGAGGAGATCGACCGGGCGCAGCCCGGCGACCTGATGGTGCTGACCTACACCTCCGGCACCACCGGACCGCCGAAGGGATCGATGATCACGCAGTCCAACATGCTGTTCATGATGAACGTCCTGCAGCGCTGCTACGGGGTGTTCGAGAGCGACGAGCAGCTCGGCTTCCTGCCCCTGGCGCACGTCGCCGGCCGCATGTTCTACACCTTCCTGGCGCTGGAGTCGGGCTCGGTGGTCAACCTGACGGAGAGCCCGGAGACGATGGAACAGGATCTTCGGGAAGTGGCGCCGAGCGTCCACTTCGCGGTGCCCCGGGTATGGGAGAAGCAGCACTCCAGCGTCCAGATCAAGCTGAAGGAGGCCACGGCCCTGGGGCGTTGGGCCTATTCCGTCGCGATCCGCGTCGGAGAGCGCCGCGCGGAGTTTCTCAAGGCGCGCGCGCACGTGCCCGGGTGGCTGGAGGCGGCGTTCGCGGCCGCCGACCGTCTGGTGCTCCGGAACATCCGCCGGGGGCTCGGGATCGACTCCTGCCGCTGGCTCTCCACCGCCGCCGCGCCCATCGCCCCGGAACTGATCGACTGGTACTGGGCGCTCGGCAAGCCGATGTACGAGGTCTACGGGCAGACGGAGTGCTCCGGCATCGCCACGGCGAACCTCGCCGACGACTTCCGGATCGGCAGCGTGGGCAAGGCGACGCCGGGCGCCGAGGTGCGGCTATCCGATCAGGACGAAATCCTGATCCGCAGCCCGGGCGTGATCCAGGGCTACTGGAACAAGCCGGAGAAGACCGCCGAAACCATCCGCGGGGACTGGCTCCACACCGGCGACGTGGGACGCATCGACGCGGAGGGCTTCGTCTACGTGGTCGACCGGATGAAGGACATCATCATCACCGCCGGCGGCAAGAACATCACGCCCAGCGAGATCGAGAACCAACTCAAGTTCTCCGCCTACATCACCGACGCCGTGGTGGTGGGAGATCGCCGGCCCTATCTCACCTGTCTGGTCATGATCGACGCCGAGAACGTCACCCAGTTCGCCCAGGACAACGGCGTCCCCTTCACCAACTACACCAGTCTGTGCCACACGCGCGAAGTGCAGGACCTGATCGCGAGCGAGATCGAGAGCGTGAACGCCAAGTTCGCGCGCGTCGAGACGATCAAGAAGTTCCGCCTGATCGATCAGCTGCTGGACCCGGAGGACGAGGAACTCACGCCGACGCAGAAGCTGAAGCGCAAGGTGGTGAACGAGAAATACGCCGATCTGATCGATAGCATGTACCGCGGCGGCTGAGTCGATTTCCGCGAGGGAAAGGAAGCGGCATGAGAAAACTGCTGGGCCTGGCGCTCGCGCTGACGCTCGCAGGCTGCGGCCCGGCGGAGGACGCCGCGAGTCCTCCCGACGGCGCCCCCGCGGCCCCCGGGCCGCAATCGGCGGAAGCGGTGGACGGCGTGAGCGACACCGAGGTGGTCTTCGGTACGCACACCGACCTCTCCGGACCGATCGCCATCTGGGGCGTCGGTGTCGTCAACGGCGCGCGCATGCGCTTCGACGAGGTCAACCAGGCCGGCGGCGTCCACGGGCGCCGGATCCGCTTCATCGTCGAGGACACCCAGTATCAGGTGCCGCGGGCGGTCTCCGCGGCCAACAAGCTGATAAACCGCGACCGGATCTTCGCCATGCTGGTGGCCGTCGGCACGCCGACGAACAACGCCGTGATGCGGCAACTGGTCCGCGCCGGCGTGCCGAACCTGTTTCCGGTCACCGGCGCCCGCTCCATGGTCGAGCCTTTCGAAAAGCTGATGTTCACCCAGCGCGGCATCTACTACGACGAGATCCGGGCCGCGGTGAAGTACTACGTCGAGAGCGGCAGCAGGACGGCGCCCTGCGTGGTCTACCAGAACACCGACTACGGGGTCGAGATTCTGGAGGGCGCGGTGGACCAGGCCGAGGCGATGGGCATAGAGATCGTCGAGACGACGGCCCACAAGCCCACCGACACCGAGTTCACCGCCTCGATCATTCGGCTCAAGAACGCCGGCTGCGACCTGGTGCTGATGGGCACCGTGCACACCGACACCATTCTGATCCTGGAGGCGGCGCGGAAGCTCGGCTGGGAGGACGTGCTCTGGGTCGGCAACAACGCCGCCTACGGGCAGGTGATCGCCGACCAGGAGAGCGGCTCTGGCGAGGGCTACCAGGCCTTCGTCCACATCGCGCAGATCTACGCGGACGACCCGGATCTGGCTCCCGCCGCCCGCGATTGGCTCCGGCGCTTCCAGGCCCGCTACGGCTACGATCCCGGCCTGTTCGAAATGGAGGGCTACCGCGGCGCCGACCTGGTGCTGACGGCGCTGGAGGCGGTCGGCCGCGACCTGACGCGCGAGAAGCTGATCGCGGCGATCGAGGGGATTTCGGACTACACCGGCATCTTCGGCTACGACGTCTCGTTCGGGCCGGACGACCACAAGGGGGTCTCGGAGTCGGCGCTCTCGGTCATTCGGGATGGGCGCTGGGTGACTCT
>JAGWBS010000016.1:0-2355 GCA_021295775.1 Pseudomonadota bacterium
GCGTTCGGGTGTCCGCCCTCCAATTCGGCTCGACCAGGACCATGAGCGCGCCCACGGCGAAGGCCAGCGTCACGACCACGAACACGGCGCGGAACAGGAAGCAGAGCATGACCCCCCTTCTCCTTCCCGATGCTCAACGATAGCCGCCGCGGACCCGCGCGGCCAGATTCCGGTCAGGCAGTGCGTATACTCCGCGGATGCCCGAATCACTCCCCGAACGACTTCTGCTCGGCCCCGGGCCGAGCAACGCCGCCCCGGAGGTTCGAGCGGCTCTCGCCCAGCCTCTGATCGGACATCTCGACCCCGCGTTCCTGGAGGTGCTCGACCGGGTCCAGCGCAATCTGGCAACGCTGTTCCGCTGCCGGAACGGGTTGACGATTCCGCTTTCGGCCACGGGCAGCGCCGGGATGGAGGCCTGCCTGGTCAACCTTCTCGAACCCGGAGACGTGGCGCTGATCGGGGTCGCGGGAGTCTTCGGCTCGCGCATGGCCGAGGTCGCCCGCCGCTGCGGCGCACGGACGGTCTGCGTCGAAGTCGAAATGGGACAGACCATCCCACCCGAGCGCATGGCCGATGCGATCCGGGCCGAGCGCCCCTCGCTGGTCGCTCTCGTCCACGCGGAGACCTCCACCGGCGTGGCCCAGCCGATCGCTGAAGTGGCGCGCGAGGCACGGAGCGCCGGAGCTCTGATGCTGGCCGACTGCGTGACCTCGCTGTCGGGCATGGACGTTCGCCTGGACGACTGGGGAGTGGACGCGGCCTATTCGGGCACGCAGAAATGTCTGGGCTGCCCCCCGGGCCTGTCGCCACTGGCCTTAGGGCCGCGGGCGATCGAGCGGCTGAACAAGCGGTCCCGTCCGGTCCAGAGTTGGTACCTGGACCTGGGGCTGATCGGAGACTATTTCGGGCAGAGCCGGGTGTATCACCACACCGCTCCGGTCAGCATGATTTTCGCGCTCGACTGCGCCCTGCAGAGAGTTCTCGACGAGGGACTCGAGGCCCGATTCGAGCGCCACCGCGAGGCTCATCTGCGGCTGGTGGACGGACTGGAGGAACTCGGCTTCGAAATGCTGGTCCCCGAGGGGCGGCGGCTGCCGATGCTCAACACCGTCGTGCCTCCGGTCCCCGACGAGGCCGCCCTGCGGAGGCTGCTGCTCGACCGGCACGACATCGAGGTCGGCGGCGGGCTCGGTTCCCTGGCCGGACGGGTCTGGCGGATCGGCCTGATGGGCGAGAACGCCCGACCGGAGATCGTCGACCGACTACTCGCCGCCCTGCGCCAGCTTCTCTGACCTGCAGGGCATCGCGTCAGGGCAAAGTCTCTTCGGGAGGCTGGATCCAGCTTGCGGGGACCCCGGCAAGCGAGGCTTCGACCTCCAACTCACGCAGCCGTTTCCCGGCCGCCTCCAGGGACTGACGGTCGCGTTTGATCTGAGCCTTGCGCTTGAGGATTTCCGGGTTTTCCGGCTGACCTCCTCCGGCGGGCGCGTAGCTCCAGTTGCCGCGCGAGAGATTTCTCATCTCGTCCTGGGTCGCCGCGACGCGGGACTCGAGCTCCGCGACCTCCGCGCGGGCTTCGCTGAACTCGCGCAGCCAGGTCTCTCGGTCTTTCCCCCCCGGCGTCCGCTCCAGGGCCAGTCTGGATCCCGAACCGGGGCTCAGAAGGCGATCGATTCCGATCGAGGGGAGTGGACGCGGAGGCTCGCCGGTGCCGTCATCCGAATTCTGCTGCGCCCAGGCGGCCGGCGTGACCATGAGCAGCGCGGCGAGGATCGAGCTGCGCATGGGTACGAGTATAGCCCAAGCGACAGCGGACACCGCTCGAAAGATCCTTCGACGAGGCCGCGCACAAGCGTTTCAGCGGCGCGGGAACCTGCTCCGCTAGGAGTCGGGAGTGGGATCCTCGGAATGGATGTGGCCCGCGGCCACTTCCCGCAGGGCGGTGACGACGAACTTGTTTTCGCCGGGGGACACGATCGGTTTCGCGCCGCGCGTGAGCTGCTTGGTCCGAACCGCGGTCATCAGGACCAGGTTGAAATGATTGGGCACCTGCTCGATGCAGTCTTCGATCGTGATGCGAGCCATGACCGGAGACTAGCAGTCCCGAACCCATCTCGCCCGCGTCCTGCGATCCTCCGGGACGACCGCCAAAGAGAAGCCCCCGCCGCCATCGGCGACGGGGGCCGTTGGAAAAACAGGCTCGAGCAGCGAATGCACCGACCCGAGGGTCGGACTCGCCGGGCCATCGATCCAGCGACGACTAGCGCCTGCGGGTCGCCTTCTTGCGAGTCGCCTTCTTGCGGGTCGCCTTCTTGCGAGTCGCCTTCTTGCGGGTCGCCTTCTTGCGAGTCGCCT